>JBKJVX010000148.1:0-9701 GCA_046717065.1 Arthrobacter sp.
GTCCGCCTCGGCGGCTCTCACCCCGGCGTTCCAGTCCCTGATCCCGGCCGTGCTGAAGCAGGAGAAGGACTACACCCGGCGCTTTCGTTGTCCCGGCTTGCTTATGACCTGGAAGCACTGGCTTCCCCGGCGATCGCCGCCCTGCTCCTGGGGGGCTCAGCTACAACAAGCTGTTCCTCGGCACCGTCGGAGGGCTTCCTGTTCTCCGCGCTCAGGGTCATTATCACCACCCTGCCGGCTACCGGAACCCAACGTGCCGCACCGTCGTCGTTGTGGCACCGGACTACCCTCGGTGCCCGGATTTTCTGGCGGAACCGGAGGCTTCGGGCCCTGCTGGCACTGAACTTGGTCGTGTCCGCCCCGATCGCGCTCGTGCTGGTCAACAGCGTCGTGGTGGTCCGGGAGGTCCTGACCGCCCCGATACCTATCCGGCCCTGACCCCGGCCCTGGCAGGTTTTGGCATCGGCGCCATGCGGGTGGCGCTGGGAGCCCTGCGGCTGCTGGAACGCCTCGGGGACCGGGCCGTGATGCCGAAGGGCCGCCGCCCTGATCCCGGCGGCCCTGGCCGGGGCAACGGTGCTGCTGGTTCCTACCCGCCGGTGTTTCGACGTGGTGGTGGCTGTTGGGGTTGTGGGTTCCTGCTCGGCGCCAAGAATTTGACTATCCTGACTCCGTCGTCGCGGCTGTTGCGGGAGGCATCGACCGAGGAGACCCGGCCTTATGTGTTCACCGCCCAGTTTTCCCAGTTTTCCCGCTCCCACGCCTGCTAGAACATCAGCTACCCGCTGGCCGGCCTCGCCGGGGCGGCAGTCGGGCTGGGTCCGGCCGCGCTGGCCTTGACACTTCTTGCGATGATAGGGGCTGCAGGAGCATTCCTGTCCTGGCCCCGGCACGCCGCCGGAGCCGGAACCGCCGAGAGTTTGGAGCAGGGTGATGAGCAGCCAGCCAGACCAGGGCCTCAGCCCCGCGCCTGAGAAACCATCGCTCGTCCATCACGTCGCCCCGGGCCCACAGCTGCTCGAAGCAGCCGCCGGGACCCTGCGGATGCTCGCCGAAGCCACCCGCCTGCGCCTTTTGTGGAAGCTCGCTGACGGGCCCAAAACCGTCACCGAACTCACCGCCGCGTCCACGGCCCCACGGCCCGTGGTCAGCCAGCACCTGGCTAAACTGCGGCTCAGCGGCCTGGTCGATACCCGCAAGGACGGCGGACTCGTCATCTACTCGCTGCACGACGGTCAGCTCATCCGACTGATCCGCAAAACCTTCAACCACGCCGACCACCGCCTCACCGGCGAACCCACCCACGACTAATCCCATGCCCGCAGTACAGACCTCGCCCGGGAAGGCGCGCCGGGAAGGCAGCGCCACGACCGCGCAGGCGCCCCTGACGCTCCCGCGCGCGCTCACCGTCAGCGGGCTGATCCTCGGCCTCGCGGCCGCCGCCCACGCATCCGGCGGAGGACACCTTCCGCCAGCCCCCGTGCTCGGGCTGCTGGCGGCCCTGGTCCTGCTCCCCGTTACGGTGCTGGCCCGGCGGCGGCTCGGCCTCGCCTCGATCGCAGCCGCCTTGGGCGCCGGGCAACTGGCCCTGCACGCCGGGTTCAGTGCCCTTCCCGGACCGGTCCACCACTGCGATCCTGCACAGACCGCCGCGCACGGCCATCACCAGGCACAGATCATTCCGGGCTGCGTAACGGCAGGGAACGGGATCCTGGCCCTGGACATCCCTGCTCTCCCGGGCCCCCTCATGGTCACCGCCCACATCCTCGCCGTGGCCGCCACGACGCTGCTGCTCGCACACGGTGAAACAGTGCTGTGGCGCATGCTGGAATGGGTTGCCCCGCGGGCGATCGAACTGCGCACCAGCCCGGTCCCGCAATGGACAGCTCCCGCGCCGCTCCGGACATTCTGCCTCCCGTCGCTGCACCCCAGCCTGAAGACCCGGCTGCTCCGCGGCCCGCCGGCGCCTACTCCCGGGCACATCAGCATCTGACGCAGGCCCGCACGCACTTTTCACTCTTCTTGCCTGCCCGGAACCCGGTGACAGGCTGTCCCGAAAGGACACCTCCTTTGAACTTCTCATACCGCAGCGCCCGCATGAGCGGTACCTTGACCGCCATCATCGCCCTGACCGCCCTTGCCGGAACCGCCCCCGCCCAGGCGCACGACGCCCTGGCCTCCACCAGCCCCGCCAACGGGCAGACCATCACCACCAACCCCGGCAAGGTCTCCATCACCCTGACCAACCCACCGGAACCCGGCGTTCCCGGCGCTAACACCATTACAGTCGTCGCGCCTGACGGGCACACCGTCAGCAACGGTGACATCAGCGTCGACGGCGCCACCCTGAGCATCGCCGCAGACATCGACCACCCCGGCGAACACACCGTTCAGTGGCGGGCTGTGTCCGCCGACGGGCACCCCATCGAGGGAACCTACTCCTTCAACTACGCCGCTGCAGGAGAGACCCACAGCGAAGCGGCCACGCCCGCCGTCTCAGCGGCGGCAACAACCGCACCGGCAACTACAGCGCCCGAAACGCAGGCTTCCGCACCTGCCTCGTCCCAGACGCCGGACAACACAGGACTATTCATCGGGGTTGGTGCCCTCCTGCTCATTCTCGTGGCCATCGGCGCCTACGTAATCGGCCGCCGCACCAAGGCCAACGCCAGCAAAGCTGACTGATTACGGCGCGACCAACAGGGGCCCGTCCGTAACCTCGAGATGCGGGCGGGCCTTTTGTCTTTTGCGATCCAGGCCCAGATTCGTTTTCTTCTGTAAATGCCGAGGGGAGTGTCTCACAACCGCTGCGTCTCGAATCTCTAGGTGTACGAGACGACTTACGGTCGCTGACCAGTAGGCGTTGTCGGTAGGTTCGTATGGTGAAGCACACTCTTGAGTTCTGGCCAGACTACGGTGCGGGACCGCTGTGGGACTCGACCGGGCAGGCTGTAGATCCGCTGTCACTGTCGTTGTCGCCGGAGCTCGGCAAGCGAGTCGTATCCTGGGCGGCCAAATACGCCGAGGACAAGATCCCCATTGACGGAGCTGGCGATACGGCATGGCTTGAGGAAGGCCGCATACTTTTGCGTCTGGTCAGAGGGGCCTTGCGCGAAACGCATGACGTCATAGTCACTGAACCCTGGTGGCACGACCGTCGAGGCCATAAGCCGCCTGGGCGACCTTGGCGAGTACAAGGGCTCCGCTCCAATGCAACGAAAGCCCGTCGATTTGGGGGAACCGACGGGCTTTCTGCAACTGACCGTACAACGCAGGTGTTTATCCTGCGAATGGAAAACATCGTCTTTGGGAGAACTTGAGGTTCAAGAGGCAGCTCGCCGCACCATCCCCGAAGCCCAGCCGGCAGAAGCGGGCGATGCCAAGGCCTTGAGATCCAAACTGCGATCATCTTTGCGCAATTCATGGGCCGATCTTGATCCACAGAAGACACACTATGAGTCAGCGCCTTAAGCAGACGGGCGCGACGATGTGGTGACCTTCTGTAGCAGAGCGGAAGTTGTCCCCGGTCCTGTCGCGCGAACCGCGCCGATAGGGGCTGACTCCTGAAATTTCCTGAGACCAGGGGTCAGCCCCTGGCGGTACCCCGATGAAGGCTATGTGGACCCTCCCCAGCGAGGTGACATACCGCCACACCACATGATCAGTTATCCGGACTGATCAGACAAGGGTGTTGCCACACCAGTCGTTGTACAGGACACCCTGGATGTATTGCCGGGCAGCCCAAAGCTCTTGCCGATGGTCAGTCCGGCGCCCCAACTGCGTTCCGGACGTTAAGTTTGCAGAGACCGTTGTTGAAGGGTTTTCGGCAGGACGGAGCAATCATGGAATCAGGCCCCAGAGACTTGCTGGAACTCCGCTGGGCAGGCGAGGCCCAGCCCTCATGGTTCCTCGAACTTGTCCAGCCGCAGATCGGTGGTGGAAAATTCGATCCCGGCCAACTCTCGAAAATCGAGGCGCGCCCTGCTGCGACCGCCCTTCGTATCAGCGGGTTGGACCAGGCCGCGTTTGAGCGGCTGGTCTCCAGTTACGGAGGGCAGTTCAAAGCGGTTGAGTTCTGGAAGTGCCCCAGAATTGAGGACCTAACCCCCCTCGAGGACCTGTCAGGGGTCCGTATGGTCTCGTTCTATTGGAATCAGCGGGCAACGCGACTGTGGAACCTTGCGTGCACTCCGCACCTGGCCGCGTTGCGGGTAGAGGATTTCAGTCGGTTCCATCGGCTGGAGGACCTCGTAGACGGGCACGCGCTCAAAGAACTCGTCCTCGGTGACCACTCTTGAGACGCTGGAACCCCTGGCCTCGCTGACCGGATTGCTGAGTCTGAGCTTGCTTCCAAAACGCATCGACGATGGTCGTAACGAGCCTCTTGGTTCACTGACAAATCTCGAAAGTCTACGGATCCCATTCAACCTGTTCACGACAGAGCAGCTCGCCTGGCTTCGGGCAGGGTTGCCTGAAACGGTGGAATCAGAGGCGTTGAACGCCCTCCTCACGCTAACGACACCCTTCGAAGACGACGACAAGCTGCGCGATGTTCTCCTGATTGGGAAGCGTAAGCCGTGGCTCAACTCCGAACTGGACGCGGCACGAATCCGCAAGCACATCGTGAGGTTCGAAGAAATGGTCACCCGCTTCCGAAACGACCCAAGCCTCCACCCAGAGTGACCGACTGCAAGAAAAACCCGGTCCGTATGCAATTTCTCGTGGCAGGATAGCGTCGGGAATCCGGCCGCTCAAGGAACCTCAGTGGACGATCCGGGCGTTCTGCGCCGGACATCCACAGCTGAGGGCCGTGTTGCAATCTTTCGGCCTTTTCCCAGCCACTAGGCTCGGGCGCATGGACGAATATCGGCTTCACCCCAGCCTTGTCACACGTTGGCGAGACGGCCAGCTCGAACCTTGGCCGGAAGCTGCGGGAGCTACGGAAACAGTATGGTTCGCACTGCCAGAGGAGCCCGATGGTGCCAGGTACTGGGAAGGACTAAACGGGCGACCCCAAACTGATGGGACAGTCACTGTTCTCGGGGTCCCGGCGTATGCGTATGACCTCAATCTAGGTGACCGCGTCACCGTTGTCCGTTCTGCAGAGGGACCACTCGTGGCAACGGGAATTGCCCACGACGCCGGCAACAATACCTTCAGGTATTACCTGTCCGAAACGGACGACGGGGAGGCCTGGTACCCGCTAGCCCTAGAGTTCGCCTTTTTGGGTTGCCTGATTGACGTGCTTACGCCCCGGCTGACGGCGTTGTCCTGCGCTCCTGAGGCATCGCAGAAAGTGTTCGACCGACTCGCTCTGCTCGAGGAACAAGGCGTTCTTCAACACGAATCCGGGCGAACCACTACCTTTTGAACTCCACCGCTATGCCCCGTTGAGATTTCCTTGTCTGGGCCGGGTGTCTCAAAATTTTTTTGTCTTGAATCGCTAGGGCTGTGAGACGAGTGTGGGAGCAACCCATACGAGCTCGTGGGCGTAAGCTCCCGCGCGGGACAATGGCTATATGAGAGTAGAACTGCTCCACATCGAGGGATGCCCCAACACAGCACAGGCGCTTGAGCAGGTGGAAGCTGCCCTGGCTGCACTGGGGCATGAAGAGGTCTCAGTTCATATGCGGCGCATTCGATCCTCGGCCGATACGGCTGGATCCGGATTTGCCGGTTCGCCGACCATCACTGTCGACGGAGCCGACATCTTTCCCCATGGTGCACACAGCAGCCATCTCGCATGCCGGATTTACCTCACCACTGGTGGTTATGCGGGTGTGCCGACGGTGGATCAGGTGATGGAAGCTCTCACTAGTCATGGCTTCTGACACTTATTGCCAGTGTTCCTGTTGCGGGCGCACGATGCCGCGCAATAAACTCCACGCCCTCGGGGCCGAACCCGCGTATATTTGCCGACGGTGTGGGCTATGGGTTGCTTTGCGGTTCCGGACCTTGAACTCGGGGAGCGCCTGCCCTCTTAGTCGGGACGGACGACAGTGAGGCTGCCGCGCTGGCGGTGGCCTTGGCAGCCCGAACAGTGATTGTCGGATCAGCCGTTTCGGGCATCGCCAACTCGGCGGTGAAGTACCCCGAAGCGCTGGTCTTGAAAGGGGCGTTGCTCACCCCTGCGCTGACAGTGCCTGAGGTTTTCTTCGGGAACCCTGTCCCGGTAACTTTCACTGACGTCTCTGCCGGCCCCGTATCCGGGCTCAAAACAATCGCGGCAGTGGCGGCATGCGCTGTGAATCGCTGAGGTATTTGGCAGTAAACTTGCAGCGCTCAATGGCCGATGATGACGGTTTCCCTTGCGGCGTCGACAATCTCAGGGGTGAGGGTGTCTAGGTCGTTGAGCGTTTCGGCCTCAGTAGATCTCGCCAGATTAACGCGCAGAAGCGGCCGATCCTCTACCTAATGCTGTGCGTGAACAAGCACGGCACGTGCTGCTGCGCAGCGGGGTGAAATTCACCAGACGGACGCTCAAGAAACTCTTGTCTGATGCCAGGAATTGAAGGGTTATCTGCTGTGGCGGTGTGGTGCCTTGCTGGGGAAGCTCCTTCCAGCCTCCATCGGGGTACTGAACAGCCGGGGCTGACTCCTGGTCTCAGGAACTCTTTCAGGAGTCAGCCCAACCATGCCGAGCGCCTGCACAGAAGCGTTGTGGAACGTGAGGAGACCGATGATGGCGGAGGCAGGAATGGCGTGGACCCCCGAGGACCCGTGGTGGGTTCGGGACAACGTGCGCGAAGCCATCGATCGTGTGGTGGACCTAGGATACAAGGTCCCCGGCGGCGTTCGTCTACGGCTTGGAGACTAAAGGGCCGTGGCGCCTCCGGCTGCAGAAAGTCCGAGGCTATCGAGGTAGGCGGCCAGCGTAACAGGTTCCCCTCCGGGGCCGGCAATCATCAGCTCCCCATGACGCGTCAAAACCAGTTCCTCCCCACGGGGCTCTTCAGCGACCCTCGCACTGTGGATGAATTGTTCGTAACGGTCAGCCAGGGGCGGGCAGCTGACGGGAAGCAGCCGTTGCGCGCTGCGCACGACCTGCACAGGATGGCTGCGGACCAGACGGCCCGAACCGTCCAACACCACCTCCGCGACCGCCATCCTGAAAGCACCTTCAAGGAGATGGCCGTCGTGCTCAAGCATGCCCAGAACGTAGGCAGGGGCCCAGTGCCGCCCATGAGGATCGGTGACCGGGACGGGCGTCAGACCGGCTGCACGGAGCGACGCGACGCGACTTCCGACAAGCTCTGCCAGTTGGGGCTCCACCCGCATCCGCAACTGCTCGCCCGAGAGTGGCAGTAAGTCGACCAGGGGCGGTGCCTTGGCCTGCGTCCGGTGGAATGCGCGTCCGAGAAAGCCTGCCGAAATAGCCACACCGGTCTCCTGTCCAGGCCTCGCCGCTAAAGCACTCACACCAGAGTGCCGTGCGCTCAGGCCAGCTGTCCAGCACCTGTTGCCACAACGGAGCCGTGCCTTGCCCAATGCTGGTCGCAGAGCCCACCAATCACCGGCCCGGTCCTTCGGGAGTCGTGGGGTCTCAGCGCCGGCGACATCGGTTTTCTTAATACGATGACCTTCACCGCCACCGCGCTTGGGCGCGCGGCAACCGTGCTCATCATCGACAAGTACGGCCGCAGAAACATGCTGGTCATCGACCTGATCATCTTCGCCGGCGGTTCACTGCTGTGCGCCGTGGCACCTAACTACCCGGTACTCGCCGCAGGACGCTTCGTCGTCGGGTTAGGCCTCGGCGGCGAAATCTCAGTCGCTGTGATCATGGTGGCCGAGTTCTTCGCCGCCAAACACCGCGGCACCGCCGTAGGCCTGATCAACGTCACCGCCGCAGGGCTCGGCAACATGCTCGCACAGGCCTTCGGCATCCTCGTCTTCACCCTCTTCGACGGCCCGGACTTCGCCCCGGAGCTGTACCCGACCCGCACCCGCGGGTTCGGCACGGCCATCATCCTGGCCGCCGGATCCCTGTCCGGTGGGCTGTTCCCGCTGATGTCCGGGTTATCTTCGACGCTGCAGGTCTCATGGGAATGTTCACAACCCTGGCGGGACTCTTCATCGTCTTGGGCATCGTGGTGCAGTTCCCGCCGGAAACGTTCGGTCAACCCCTCGAAGAGGACGCCACTGAGGATGAAGGAGCCATTTATGGTCACTAAGTCCAGCACAAGCGAGAAGGCACAGGTTCTCCTAATCAACCCGAACACCACCCAGCAGACGACGAAGCTGATGTCCGACCTTGCCGCCGACATTCTTGAACCGGAAGGTCCGGACATTGTAGGCCTGACGGCAGCCGGAGGCCCTGCCATGATCATCGAACCGGACTCCCTCGCCGGAAGCCTTCGCATACCCGTCGTCGGCATCGGACAGGCATCCATTCAGTCAGCCTGCGGAGAGGGTCGCCGTTTCGGGATGGCGACAAGCACCCCCTGCTCGCCGAGCCGCTGTCGGCACTGGTCAAGGACCATGCAACCCATGGTTCACCGGCGTCAGACTGACGAAGTCCGAACCGCTGGTTCTCGCCGCCGACCCGGAACAGCAGTATCTGGAACTGGCGGAGGCAGTCAACGAAGCCAGCCCGACTGACGTGGCGGAAGCTGTCATCATCGCCGGCGGACCACTCAGCGAAACAGCCAGGCGACTGGCACTGACCGGCATGGCGGACATTACCCAGCCTGTATCCAGCGCATGCGCCATGGTTCTTCAGAAACTTTCGGCCACGGCACCTACAGCAATCCCAATAACCCATTATTTGCGAGAGGGCACACCTCAGCGAAGGTGCGCCCTCTCCTCGTCTAGCTCACCTGAGTGTTAATCAAAGGGTGTTGAGCGGCAGGGGGTGCTGACGGGTTCCACCGACATGGGCGCGACCTCCCTGTGCGGGAACTATTCACTAGCGTCCGTCCTAATCCTCACCAATGTCGAACTTCATCACGATCGTTGATTAACCTTTTCCGCGCGCAGGGGTTTAGCCCCAGGTTATGAGGAGAAGTCGGATGAAAGTATTTGTACCCCGGTCTGATCACGCACGACGAACCCTGCGGCTTGATCACGAAGTACCGCCGCGTTGAGGTTGCAGCGGATTTCTCCGTCGGTGCCTACGAAGGCACCGGCAGGGTATTCTGACCCGTCGTCACCCAGTACCGAGACTTCGTAGCGTCCGCCTGGCTGGAGCCCGGTTGCGGTGAGCTTAACCTCAACCCCCCACGTGTGGTTGATCAGGTCTGCTGTAGCTTGTATCTCGCCTGTCTCAATACCCTGCACGGCCTCAAGGGGAACCTTGGGCTGGGGATCGGCCATAGTCAGGTTCAACCCGATCACGACGGCGGCGGCCGCCGCTGCCGCGCCCAACGCCGAAATGAGTGCAGTGCGGGCGGTCCGTCTTGTTCGTGAGCGGTGCTCCTCATCCCGGATCAGGTCCTCGATCTGCCTTCCAAGGCCGGGAGGAGGCATCGCTGGTTCCGGAACTGGGCGCCGTACCTGGGCCAGGGCTGCAACGGCCGGTGCAAGCTCCTCTAGCTCGGCGCGGCAAGAGGAGCACCCGGCAAGGTGGACCCTGACGTCGTGGTCCTCGGCCGGGGAGAGGTGGCCAAGGACGTACGCGCCGAGGGATTCGCGCAGTCCGCGATGATCGGGCTGGTCCGTCACGGGGTCATCTCCAGTTCTTCCATCACAACTCGTAAGGC
>JBKJVX010000149.1:0-6527 GCA_046717065.1 Arthrobacter sp.
TGACCCGGCGTGCGGCACCTTTTTCTGTGCGGAGAGGCAGCCCGTCTTCTAGGGAAGGTGCTCAGCAAGAACGCCAAAGGCCCAGAACCGTTGATGGTTCAGGGCCTTCGTGGAGCCGTTCCTAGTAGTCGATGGCCTTCCGGTCGATGGACTTCAGCGCCGCGAGCCGTGCTTCCACTTCGGTCTGCTCGCCGAGGTCTTCCAGGGAGGCGAACTGGGCCTCCAGGGATGAGGCGGCGAGTTCCTGCTGGCCCCGAACCGTGGCTTCCTGGCGGCGGATGTTCTCCTCGTACCGGCCGCTCGGCACCCGGACCCACCGCGGCCCTTGCCCCCTCCGTGGCGGTTTCTGACCACTATGTTCCACTGCCGGACGGAGGTTTTTCTCCGGCGCCCGGGCCGAGCATCGCGCCCCCCACCTACCCAACTGCTCCGTTCATCAGCTCCAGGCAGGACGGCGGCAGGTGGACCTTCTTCCCGTCCGGGGCAAGGAACAGCACACCGGACCGGGTCAGCCTGCGGGCCCTCGCTGCCGACGGTGCAGTGTTGGCCGAGCAGGAGAACGACCTGGTATGGACGAAGGAGGACCCCTCAAACCCCTGCGGCAGCCAGGTCGCGACGCAGCCCATCACCTTCAAGGTCGATGCGAGATAGCACGCATGGCAGCAAAGCCAGTAGGCCGATCTGACATGCCCGGGCTGGACTGAGGCAGGCTCGCGCCAGTCATTTGTATGATCCTCCGGAGATTAGTCAGTCAACTCGCCGCGGCGGAATCTCAGCTCGCGCAAGGCGCCGTTCAAGGGTGATCCAGTGATGGGCAGGGCTTCCAGGTTGACGGAGCTGGCGGCCGCCATCGCTGTCCTGTTGGCCGCAGCCGCGGCGCGTTCGGGCAAGCCGACGTCGGCGGCGAAGTCCGTCCAGTGCTTGGCTTTGAGGTTCTTGACCTTCCCGGCGACGGTGAGTGCCATCGTATCGTCGCCGTAGAGAAGGGTGCACGGGATGTCGTAGATGGGGGCGACGACCCAGCCGCCGTGCCTGGCTTCAAGAACGGAGGCGTTCTTTGCGTGAAGGTCGCCGTTTCCCGTTAACCAGGCGAAGACGAACTGGAGGTAAAGATTCCGCACTGCGATGGCCTTGGCCTTGCACAGGCCGGCCAGGGCCAGCACGGCGTCCTCGGAGCTGACAGCATATTTGGAGGCCGGCGGGAGGTTCATCACCTGGGCCGCGTCCTCCAGGGCGAGCCTGGTCATCCCGCCGTCGTGGCCCCGGTCAAATCTCTCAACCAGGAGTCCGGGGAGGCCGTTCCGGTCGGTGACGATGCTGTGTTTGGCCGTCGGGATCTTCAGGGCTTTCGCAGCGGTCAGGTGTGCCGCCTCATTCACGACCAGGTGAGGGTGCCGGGGCGGGTCCAGTTTGAGGATGTACCGGCGGCCGGCCACGGCCAGCGGGCTTGTCAGCATGGACGCGCTGGCCTTGGCCTGAACCCCTGGAAGTCCGTGGGGGTCCACGGCATCGGCCAATGACGCGAAGTCCAGTTCGCCGGGGTGTGAAGTATCTGCAAGGGCAGCCGGTTCGAGCGGTTTGTCCCCTGCCGGGACGACCTGTACATCCCCTGGAACGTCGGCGCCCACCGCCAGCAGGAGACTCAGCTCATCACCCAGGGAGGTCTTCACGGCATCCTTCAGAACGGTCAGGCGGTGCCCCTCGGGCAGGAGTCCGGAGAAGAAGGCCGGCAACGCGCCGCTGGGCGCTTCAACCGGCTCCGTCGTGACGGGCAGCGTGGTGGCCACCGGCCTGGCCGGCCCGTCCAGATACGCGGGAGCATAGGTGAAGGTGACGGTGCCACGATCTGTCCGGTCCAAGTGGCCGGCCAGGTGGCCGGACTTGTACACGTCCGCGCTCCGGACGAATTTGAGGTGGCCCAGGTCCTCAGGCATCGACGGCCCTCAGGCGGAGCCCGACCGCGTTTGCGGCTGCGACCACGATCATCAGGGAAGGATTGCCCCTGCCGGTTTCGATGGCGTGGACAGTCCGGGTTGACGTGCCAATCAGGTCCGCCAGGGTCTCCTGGGTGATCCCGGCCTCTTTGCGGGCACGGCGGATGTTGGCCCCGACCTCGGTGATGTCACCCACCTCTACCCTTTCGGAAATATTCTGCTGAAACTGCTGCTACTGCGGTCAACTCTCCCTTACGGGGTAAGAATCCGCAAGATATTGCCGAAAGCTGTCTACCTGCTCGTTCACCGCTTACTGATCCGCGGCATCAGAAGTATATTTCCGATCAAGGGCACTTTCAGGCGGCGGAAGGTGATCCGAGCTGCATGGAGGACTCCCGCCTCGGATGAGCGCGCGTCTTTGCGGCTGGACCAGTCCCGGCTTGCGAGTCGCGAAGGGACCACGGCCACCGTCCGCATGCTGCGATTATCGCGCGGCGGAACGGTGACGGCCGTCCTGCGAAGTAGTCACACTGAGAATTACCTCGTCCAACGTGTTCCGGGCCAGCAGGAGGTCTTCGATGTCCTTGGTCAGTCGTCCCCTTTCGTCTGCCAGTCGTTCTTCAAGTTCCGCAGTTCGAAGCGCCGGATACTCTATTGATGGCAGCAGTTGGGCCATGACGCCGCTGCACAGGCCAGCACGGAAAAGCTTTTGGATCAGTTGCACACGTTCAACGGCGTCTGGCTGATACAACCGCTGTCCGCATGCTCCTCGAGTGGCTGCCAGCAGTCCTTGCTGCTGGTAGTAGCGCAAGGATCGGACTCTGACGCCGGTTGCGGTTGACAGCTCACCAATTCTCATCCATTTGCCCCTCACATTGATGTCAGGTCGTTCGGTTCAAACATGACTGAAATAAAGAACATTTCACCCGTCCGCCAGCTCCGCCTCGTAGTCGAAGCCGAAGACTACGACGCGGCTCTCGCCTTCTACCGCGATGTTTTGGGCCTTCAAGAACAGGAAGCCTATGAAGGAGAAGGGGACGCCCGGGTCACCATTCTGGATGCTGGCCGGGCGACCCTTGAGCTCTCCAACCCCGCCCAGGTACGGCTCATCGACCGTGTGGAGGCGGACGGGCACCCCAGTGCCCGGCTGCGGGTAGCCTTCGAGGTGGACGACGCTGAGTCCGTCACCTCCGAGCTTGTGGATGCAGGAGCTGAACTGATCGCCGCGCCGCGGGTGACGCCGTGGCGGTCCCTGAACTCCCGTCTCTCGGCACCGGCAGGCCTACAGATAACACTGTTCCAAGAACTCGAACCAATTGAACAGGGGACGAGTAAGCCCGGCTTCAAACAGCCGTAAGCCCCCGCCAGCGCCCCCCGAAAGAGAAGGCATGTCCAACCATCACTTCAGTCCCAGCCTTTTCCAGTCGACGGCCCCCTTTTCCCATTTCGTCCGGCACGGAGACACTGGGTACACAGCCGGGATCATCGGGCAAAGCCCGGATGACGGCAAGCTGGTATCCGACGACGTTACCGAGCAGTGCGAAGCCATGCTGGCCAACCTGGAAACCCTGCTGAAAGAGCTGGGACTGTCCCACCGGGACATCCTGCGGACCACCATCTACCTCACCGACTATGAGGACTTCGACGCTATCAACGCCGTCTACGGACGCCGCCTCTCAGAGCCCTTTCCCGCCCGTACGACTGTCCAGGCCGCCGGCCTTCCGCTGGGCGCCCGGGTGCAGATCGACGCCGTCGTAGGCCTGCCCTGACCGCTTCAGGGGCACTGGATCACAGAAGAAGCGTGGACGCTGGTGTGTCCATGCTTCTCCTGCCCCCCATCCGAAGAATCAGGCAGCGGCTTCCACGGCCGCTGGCTTCTTCAGGAACAGGGCTACCACGAGGGCGGTAGCCAGGCAGAGGGCTGCGTTCACCCAAATGGCGAGGGTTACGCCGCTGAGGACCGCTGAGGCGTCGGTGGATCCGAGGGACACGAGCTGGGCTGTGAAGATGGCACTCATGACCGGGATGCCCATGGTGATGCCGATCTGCTGGCTCATAGTGGCCAAGCCGGTCGCCAGCCCTGCCTCGTCTTCGGGCAACCCGGAGGTTGCGGTGACCATGAACCCGACGATGACAACCAGGTTCGCGACGCCCCCAATGAACGTCGCGACCAGCAGCAGGATGATGGCGGCGGGGCCGCTGCTTAGCATGACCAGGGACGCGGTGGCGATCGCCTGAACGATGAAGCCGTACACGATGGCGCGCTTGTTGCCGACCTTGGCGATGACCTTCGGACCCAGGACGCCCCCGAGGACGGTACCGAGGCCCAGAACGGCAAAGGCGAGGCCGGCGCCGAGCGGGGTGTAGCCCAGGACCTGCTGCAGGTACAGGGTCAGCAGGAACACCAGGGACGTTTCGGTGACGAAGGCCAGGACGCCTGCGATGTTGCCCCAGGCGACGGTGGAGCGTTTCAGGATGGCCAGTGGAACCAGCGGGAAAGCAGCACGGCGTTCAACGGCCACGAAGGCGGCGAAGAGGATGACAGCAGCAGCCAATGAGCCGAGTGTCAGCGGGTCCGTCCAGGAGTTCTCGGCCGCGTGGGTCATTCCGTATACAAGGGCCAGCAGCCCCAGGGTGACGGTAACCGCGCCGGGTACGTCGAGTCGGGTCTTGGAGGTGGGCCGGCTTTCGGCGAGGACGACCGGTGCAATGGCCAGGACGGCGACCGCAACGGGGATGCTAATGAAGAACGCCCAGCGCCAGCTCAGCAGGTCAGTCAGGAGACCGCCGAGGATCGCGCCGGTGGTGAATCCGGCCGCCATTAAGGCCCCGTTCAGGCCCAGGGCCTTGTCCCGCAGCGGTCCTTCGGGAAAGGACACCCTGTCCCACCCTGGCGATCAGCAGCACGGTCGGGTCGACGGCGAGGCCGCCCATCAGGGACGCAGCACCGAGCAACACCATGCCGATCAGGAACATCTTCCGGCGCCCTGCGAGGTCAGCGACGCGAGCGAAGAGCAGGGTCAGACCGGCGGCGCACAGGGAGAAAGCGGTGGCGATCCATTGCAGGTTTTCGAGGCTGAATCCGACATCGGAACCGATGGTGGGAAGGGCTACGTTGAGGATTGAGAGGTCGACAGCGAGGGTAAAGCTGGCGGTCAGCAGCACGATCAGGGCAAGGCGCTGCTTGCCGGTCATGGCGGGAGCGGCCGTGGATTTAGTCAGCGGCGGGGCCAGAAGCGTATCTGGCTCGTCGGTATCGGACTGGGTGCTGTCCGCTGGTGTGGTCATGGGAAGGGTCCTTTTAGCTGGTCGGGCCGCCATCGCGGCATTGTCACAGTCCTCAGCCTCAAGGAGTCCGGGCGGATCAACCACACCCCTTTGTGGGTACCCCCGGCAGTGACAGGACGATTTCTCCATTGACAGGCAGAATGGCCACCATGGGTAATCTGAGTGAACTCGGGGAGTTCCTCCGCGTCCGGAGAGCCGCCCTGCAGCCTGAGGACGTTGGCCTTCTGAATTACGGCATCCGCAGGGTGCCCGGTCTCCGGCGGGAAGAGCTGGCCATGCTGGCTGGCGTCAGCAACACCTATAACACCCGGCTTGAGCAGGGGCTGAGCAACAACGCCTCAGAGTCGGTGATCGACTCGATAGCACGGGCTCTGAACCTGAATCCGGACGAACGCGCCCACCTGTTTAACCTGGCCCGGCCCGGCAAGACGAAGCGCCGCACGCTGACCAAGCCTGACAAGGCCCGTCCGGGAACGCTGCGGCTCATAGGATCGATGTTCACCACCCCGGCTGTGGTGCTGGGCCGCCGCAGCGAGGTGCTGGCCTGGAACCCGCTGGGTCACCGTTTGGTGGCCGGACACCTTGACTCCGTGTCCCCGGAAACACCGTCGGTGCGGCCGAACATGACGCGGATGCTGTTCCTGGACCCGCATACCCGGGAGCTCTACACGCGCTGGGACGAGGAGGCCAACCGTGCCGTTGCCTCACTGCGTCGCCTTGCCGGGATGACCACCGACGACACCGAACTGGCAAGTCTGGTCGGCGAGCTGACGATGAAGAGCCCCGAATTCGCCTCCCTGTGGGCCAAACACCCGGTGGAGAACTGCATGTCCGGGCTGAAGTACATACACCACCCTGAAGTCGGCGACCTGGAGCTGAACTTCGAGGTGCTGACCCAGCAGGATGAGTCCGGCCACCGGATCCTGATGTACACAGCTGACCCCGGAACGCAGGCCGCGAAGCTCTGCAGCTACTGCGCTCCGAAACCGACGTGCCCCGTGCCGCTGCGAGGCCCACCACGGAGCCTGTTACCGCCTAAGCACCCCTTCCCTTCAACGTCGTCAAGAAAGAAGGCGTCCACCCAAATGGGTGGAGGCCTTCTTTGTGATGCTGGCGCTATCTGATGGCACCGCTCAACGCGTCTCCTGCTGCCTCGTCAGGCACCGGGACTGACTGGCGTGAGGAGCCGTCTTAGCCGCATAGGCCGCCATGACTTCAGGAACATTGACGGAGCCGATCTGGGCGACATCGATGCCATCGGGGTCGACGAACGCAACCGGCGCATCTACGTCATCGAGGCCAAGG
>JBKJVX010000150.1:0-4377 GCA_046717065.1 Arthrobacter sp.
GGTCGGGGAATGAACATGAATAACCACGTTGCGCGCGAGGGTACAGCTCCGCGCCGTTTCGTCGCTGGAGATGGTCTTCGTTCACGCGGGTCGCGGAAGCTGCGGCCACACTCAACGCTGGCAGCACTGCTAACGGTGCTGCTGCTTGCGGTGGGTGTTGTTGTGGTGGTGCCTGCGGCGTCGGCTGCCCCGGGTGATGTTGGGGTTGAAGGTCCGTCACATTCGGGGACGGGGACGCCGACGGGCACGAAGCGGTCAACGAGTGGGCTGTGGTTTAACGACGGGATTTGGTGGGGGAACCTGTGGGATACGGCCAGCTCGGATTTCCATATCTTCCGCTTCAATGCCGCGACGAACACGTGGGTTGATACACGTGTGGCGACGGACACACGGGCCAACACCCACCATGACGTGCTGTGGGACGGGACAACGTTGTATGTGGCCAGCTATCGGTTCGTCAACGACGGCGTGCCGGCTGAGCCGAACTACCCGACCACGATGCGGCGTTACAGCTACGACTCGGCTGCAAAGACATACAAACTGCTGGGTTCTTCCAACATCAACAACCACCGCGTTGAGGCCCTGACCATCGATAAGGACTCGAAGGGTCGGCTATGGGCCACCTGGCAGCAGGGGAACCGGATTTACCTGAACAACACTGACGAGGGCGGCGTGACTTGGGGGACGCCGTTCGCGCATCCTGCGTCATTGAGCAACGTATCGGTTGACGACACGTCCGCTGTGATCGCGTTCGGCGGGAAGATGGGTGTGATGTGGAGCCGGCAGGTCGGAGATGCCACCGACGGCATGTACTGGAGCTACCACGAGGACTCTGCAACGTCCAGAACCGCCTGGACCACTCCTGTTGCGGCTGTGAAGGGGCAGCGCAGCGGCGATGACCACATGAACCTGAAGTGGCTGGATTCTTCCGGTGGCCAGGTTTTCGCCGCTATCAAGACGTCCTTCACGTCGTCGTCCCAGCCGCTGATCCAGCTGTTGGCATTGAACGCGTCGACGTCGGTCTGGTCGGCGCACACCATCGCGACTGTTGCCGAGTGCCCGAACCGGGTGATCGTCCTGATTGACCAAAGCACGCAGATGTTGCGTACCTTCGCTACCTATCCGAAGAGTGGCACTGGCGTCACGAACGCCGGTGTGTGCACCAGCTCGGGAGGCGCGATTTACGAGAAGTCTGCGCCGCTTAGCAACCCTGGCGGGCTCGCCTCCGCGACAAAGACGGTTCGTATCATGGACGCCGACCAGTATGTCCACAACGTGACGTCGACCAAACAGAACATCAACAGTACGACGGGTCTGTTGTTGCTCGCCGATGTGAACGCTACGAGCCGGTATTGGCACCATTACGAACGCCCCGCTGGCGGTAGTGATACGACGCCTCCGGATACAACGATCACGTCGGGACCAGCTGAGGGATCGACGTCGACGTCGACCATCGCCTCCTTCGGATTCACTTCGACTGAGGCTGGTTCGACGTTCCAGTGCAAATTGGATGCTGCAGAGTACGCGGCCTGCACGTCGCCCCGGGATTACACAGGGTTGTCGGTCGGATCCCACGCCTTCAGCGTCCGGGCCGTCGACGCAGCCGGCAACACCGATGCCACACCAGCAACGCGTACCTGGAGCGTCAGTTCCGGCGGCGGCGGTGATACGACGGCTCCGAATACAACGATCACGTCGGGACCAGCTGAGGGATCGACGTCGACGTCGACCATCGCCTCCTTCGCCTTTACCTCGACTGAGGCTGGTTCGACATTCCAGTGCAAATTGGATGCTGCAGAGTACGCGGCCTGCACGTCACCCCGGGATTACACAGGGTTGTCGGTCGGATCCCACACATTCAGCGTCCGGGCCATCGACACAGCGGGCAACACCGATGGCACACCAGCGACGCGGACCTGGAGCGTCAGCTCCGGCGGCACGACGGAGACCGTCACGCTCACTGCCACCGCTGACAGCTACGTCTCGGCCGGGGCGGTGACTGTGAACAATGGCACCAGCACGATGCTGGGCGTAGACGCCAGCACCGAGGAGATCACGTACTTGAAGTTCAACCTGTCGGCATTGGCAGGCAGGACGTTGCAGAGCGCAGTGTTGCAGCTGCGCAGCGCCGGGAGCGGGTCCACGGGTACGCAGAACGTCAAGCTGGTTGCTATTGACAGCTGGACCGAGACCGGCATCACCTACAGCAACAAGCCCGCGCTCGGTACCGGCATTCTCGGCACGCTTGGGCCAACAACGACCAACACCAACTACAGCGTTGCGCTGAACGCCGGCGCCCTAGCCGGTGAGCTCGGCGGGGAACTCTCTCTTGGTATGGATTCCAGCAGCAGCGATGGCGTGGACCTTAACTCCAAGGAGGCCAGCAGTGGCCTATACGCACCCAAGCTGGTACTCACGCTGGCGAACTAGCCGGACGCCGTCGACACGACCCTGCACCGTCCACACCAGCAAGACCATCCGACCGGCACCACCAACCAGCAACACCATCTAAGAGACACCACACAAACAGGGGACAAACAATGCACAAGCAGACCAAGACCAACACCAAGGCACTGCACTTCGACATCCATGGCCGCATCACGCTCCGCGTCGACGCAGCGGCGCCGTCAGCGCCGCAGCTCCGAAGCATGTTGGCGTGTTTCGCTACTGACACCGAACGGCCAGCCGACATCACGGTGGATGACCAACTGGAGCCAATGCCGGATGCGGGTCTGCTTGAGCACGAGCTCGCGTACACGGAAAACAGCGTGCGCTTCCAGGCCGAGCGGCTCCAGGTCGTGAGGGACGGAAACCAGTGGCGCATCCACGGCCCGGGCGAGCTGTTGACCTCTGTGGTGCCTGTCCTGGATGCCGCCATGGTCGCTCGAGGAGCGGGCATGATCCACGCGGCAACCATGGCATACCGGGGGCACGCGATCGCGCTTCCGGCCGCCGGGGGGACCGGTAAGACGAGCACCGCAGCGAAGCTGATGCGGCGCGAGGGGTGGTCGTTCATGGGCGATGACTGGGCTTTCCTCGCCGAGGACGCCACGTTGCTCGGCTACGCGAAGCCGATGTTCATCAAGCCGCACCACCGGAACATCTACCCGCACCTGTTTGAAGGTGTCCGGAAGCCCCTCGTCCCGCCACAGCTCTCGAAGAGCGTCGGCCGCCTCACCACGGTGGTGCATCCGTACGTCATCCGTTACCCCCGCCTCGCGGACTTCTCCCGGCGGTGGTCGCCGGAGCACCGCATGGTGGATGCTGCGAAGGCGTTTCCTGGCCGGGACGTGACGACAACGGCCCCGCTCGCAGCCGCCATCTACATCGAGCGTTACGAGGGCTCCCGGTCCCGGATTGTCGAGCGGACAACCGAGTGGATGGTCGACCGCATGATCGGCAACTTCCACATCGAGATGGCAAGCTTCTCGCAGCATGTGGTGACAGGCCTGGCCGCCACGTCCGTCGTCCCATGGCGTGAGCACTTCGCCGCGAAAGGTGTAGTGCTGAGCAAAGCCCTGGACGGACGGCCCTGCCACCTGCTGCAGGTGCCTGCCGCGTACAGCGCGGACGAGGCGTCGGACGACATCGTCCGGTATCTCGAGGAGCTGTTGCCGTCGGTCCTCGACGAGCAGATCTGAGGGGGTGGACAGAGTGGGTCCAAGCCCTTCCGAGGTCACCGCGGTGGTTCCGGCCCGCAACGCGGAGCTCATGCTCCCGCGCTGCCTGGAAGCCCTGCGCCAGTCCGGCGTCGCCGAGATCATCCTGGTGGACGGACGCTCTACCGACCGGACCGTCGAAATCGCCCTCGCAGCCGGTGCCCGGATCCTAAGTGACGAGGGCCGTGGCCTCCCGTGGGCCCGAACGCTGGGGGTGCAGAACAGCAGCACCCGCTGGGTCCTGCTCGTTGACTCCGACGTCGTGTTCGGGCCAACAGGGGTCTCGGACCTGCTCACGGAGCTGGTCGAAGGCGGCTACGACGCACTCCAGGCCGGTCTGGAGAGTGTCGCCGGGCCCGGCTACTGGGGCCAGGCGCTGGCACATCACCATCGCACCGGCCGCAGCCGCAACTGGTTCGGCCTCGTGGCGACAGTCGTCGACCGGGAGCTCATGCTGGGTGTGGGTTTCGACGATAAGTTCAAGTCGGGGGAGGACATAGAGCTGCGTTGGCGGATGCGGCAGTCAGGCCTCCGAACGGCGGTGTCACAGCGGGTCGTTGTCGAACACCGTTTCGCCGCGGACGACTTCGACTTTGCGCTCGACCAGTTCCTCATGGACGGAACGGGACTGGGACGGATGATCCGCAAGCACGGCTGGCGGGGTGCGAGGTTGGCGCTGCTGCCCGCCGCCGCGGCAGTCCGGGGCAGCGCCCTTAGC
>JBKJVX010000151.1:0-3833 GCA_046717065.1 Arthrobacter sp.
CGGCGAACTCGGACGCGGGCTGGCGCACCACCTGGATGCGCTTGACCTCGAGCTGCTGGCCGGGGCTGCCGAGTACTTCCTCGAAGGGGCGGATGCGTTCGATGCCGATGCGGGGAAGTGTGTCCGAAACGAAGCGCCCGACGCCGCGCCGCGCCCTGATGAGCCCGTCCTCCTCGAGCAGCATGAGGGCTTCGCGGACCACGGTGCGGCTGACTTTCATGTCGGCGCCGAGCTCGGTTTCGGTGGGGATCATGGAGCCGGGCGTGAGGAGGCCGTTGCGGATGGCTTCGGCGATCCGGGAGTACACCGCGACGCGGAGGGGTGAGCCGGGCTGGGCGGCCACCGGCTGGGACAGGAACCGGGCGGCGTCCTGGTGCACGTTATGCCTCGCTTTGTGGGTCTTGGGAGTTCCAGCCTACCGGTGTGACGGGTTTGTTGGACAAGCCTCCGTTTGCTGACTGTTCGGGCGGTGCCTCCGTACACTGGGGTCCATGGTCTCCCGTATTAGCGAACTGGTCCTCAACTGCGCCGATCCGGAACTCCTGGCGGGGTTCTGGAGCAAGGTCCTCGGATATGTCGAGCTCGACAGGGAGGACGGAGCCATCGAAATCGGCCCGCCGGACGCGGGGTTCGGCGGTCTGCAGCCGACCATCATCCTGAGCCCGAGCAGCAACCCGCGGCCCGGCCGCCTTCCCCTGCACATCGACATCAACCCCGTGGACCGGGACCAGGACGCCGAGCTGGAACGGCTGCTTGGCCTGGGGGCCCGCCCGGCCGACGTCGGGCAGACGGGGGACGAGCAGTGGCACGTCCTGGCCGACCCTGAGGGCAACGAGTTCTGTCTCCTGCGCAAGCGGCTTGACCCGTGACTCAGGTCCCGAGCCGGCCCGCCAATTCCGGAATGCTTGACGCCGAGAGGTCCCAGTCAGCTTCCGGGGCCAGGTCCGCCACTTGGCCAGGGCCGTATTCGGCGGGGCGGGCAATGACGGCGGTCGCCAGCCCCGCCTCCCTGGCGGCATGCAGGTCCGTGTTGTGGGCTGCCGCGAGCATCACCTCGCCGGGGTTGAGGTCCAGGAACTCTGCGGTCCGAAGGTAGGCCTGAGACAACGGCTTGTAAGTGCGCGTCATGTCGGACCCGAAACGTCGAGCGGTTGGGGCCGGTGGTGGCCCGTGCGGGGCTGGAAGCCAGCCGTGCGGCATCACTTCATGCGGGTGGGGCAGGGTAAGTTGATGCACGTTTGTGCAGGCGGTCCTGAGTGGCCGTTCATGGTCTTTCGGCGCATCGGGCTACTCACCAGTAATAATGCGCGAGTACCAAAGGGGGAGGCTCCGGCCCCTAGGATAATTTTCGCCGCACATTTGTGCAGTCCACGTCCACTGCAGCGGCGGCGCTGCCAGCATGGAAAACCCGGCCGGTGCTGATGCGGCGCTACAAGTCCACCAGCACCGGCCACCCCTGTTGGCACACAAACAAAGAGGTTTCCATGTCACTGCTTACCCGGGTCCTGTCCGCTGCCGCTGCCGCCGTCCTTGCCACGTCCGTGGTTGCGGCTCCCGCCCAGGCCATCGAGATTTCCCCGCCGGGAGCCAATGACTGGTCCTGCAAACCCAGCGCCGAGCATCCTTATCCGGTCACCCTGGTGCCGGGAACCTTTGAGAGTATGGAAAAGAACTGGTCAACGCTGTCTCCGTACCTCAAGAGCGCCGGCTACTGCGTTTTCGCCCTCAATTACGGTGAGACGAACGGTGTGTACGCCACCGCGCCGGTGGAAGAATCAGCCAAGGAGCTGGCCCCATTCGTGGATGCGGTCCGCACCGCGACCGGCGCCAAGAAGGTAAACCTGGTGGGCCACAGCCAAGGCGGCATGATGCCCCGCTACTACATGGGCTTCCTCGGCGGCGCGAAGTACGTCAATCAGCTCGTCGGCATCGCCCCTTCCAACCACGGCACGGAAGGCCTGATCGTCCCGCCCCCGAGTTTCGTCGAGGATCCCGATTTCACCGGCCTGGGCTGCGCTGCCTGTGCCGACCAGCAGGCAGGTTCCGTTTTCATGCAGAAGCTCAACTCCATCGGCGACACAGTGAGAGGACCGTCCTACACGGTCATCTCCACGGTCTACGACGAGGTGGTCATTCCCTACAACAGCCAGTTCCTGGCCGGTCCGGCCCGGCAGGTCACCAACATCACCATCCAGGACAAGTGCCCGGCAGATGTCTTTGAACACGACCAGACGCCGAACGATCCCGTAGTGCACCAGATCGTGGCCCATGCCCTCGGCAATCCTTCCGGCCCGGCAGACCCCGCCTACCAGCCCGCCTGCCTCTAGCAGCGGGAAGGCCATGTCCTAAAGCCCGACGGCGGACGGCCGGCACCCAGCCGTTCGCCCGCCGTCGGACGTTCCTCAACCTCTGCCGAAAAAAGGGGGAGGGTTACATGATGCCCGCGGGCACCAGCAGCGCCCATGCAAGAACCGGGGCGGCCAGGACGATGGCCCCGGCGTAGAACATGAGCTGCCGGTACACGCGCTGCCGGCCCGCTTCCGGTGCGTTGGCCACCACCAGCGCGCCGTCGGTGGAGAAGGGGGAAACGTCGACGACGGTCGCGGCGATGGCCAGGGCGGCCACGGTTCCGGAGGCGCTCAGGCTGCTGGTGGCAAGAAGGGGTCCGGCCAGGGGGATGACGCCCACATGCTGGAGCAGCGACACATAGGTGACCATGCCGGCCACCAGCAGGACCGTTGACCAGGAGATGCCGCCGATGAAGGTCTGGTGCTCCTTGATGTTGATCAGGGCCAGCAGGAGCCCGGCGGAGAGGGCGACGAAGCCGATGGGCATGTGGAAGCCCAGGGTGCACACGAGCATGGTCCGGATCAGCACCAGGGTGAGGATTTGCTGCCCGTGGGGACGGGCGGTCTTCGCGATATCCAGGTCAACGAGCTGACCGCTTCCGCCCTCGCGCAGCCGCCCCAGCAGGGCGAACACCACGATGGTGAGGACGGACAGGATGAAGTTGACGGCGAAGCTGGCGACGAAGAGTCCGCCCTGGGAAATGGGAAAACCGTTCTTCTCGGCGATGTTGTGCACCAGAACACCGGCCACGGACAGCAGCGAGAAGCCATCGGCGTGGGCTCCGTTGACGGCCACCGGCGGCGGCTCAGTTCTAATCGGCTTCCTGGAGGCCTGCCTCCTTGACGGGCGTTCCCGGTGCTGCCGCGAATCCCGGGGCGCTGGCCTGGATATCGAACTTCACTTCGTCGGGCGAAGTCCGGTAGATGCGGAACTTGTTCTCCGGGTAGATCAGCACCCGAATAGGGCCCGTCTTCTTCACCGGAGACGAGCTACAGGCTGCTTAAAGAGTAGGACTGCACCCTGTAAAAACCTTGGGATCAGGGTTGGATTCTGCTGCAAAATGCCCCTACGTCTTGCTGTCGCAGGTCAGAGCATCACACGCCCTTGACAGCCAGTCTCGGCCTGAAGGACTATCAAGGTGCCGCTGAGCTTGGCTGTCTTGGAAGCCGGCCTGCGGTCCGGCTTCTCGAAGGGGTATCGGATGCGTGCAGCACTCCCTCGTCACAGATCCTTCCGCAGTGTGGCCGCAGCCGCCGCTGCACTTCTGGCGCTCTCTGTCGCCGGCTGCACCAGCCCTCCGGAGCCGCCTGACCCGCCGTCCCCAACGGCGACTACGACGGGTCCGCCACCGTCCCCGGGTGATGTTCGGATCGCTGCTGTCGGTGACATGAACGGTCCCAAGACCACTAAGACTGACAGCCCGTCCGGCCTGAACGGCGCGGCGATCACCCGGCTCGTGCAGAACAACGAGATTGATGCTTTCC
>JBKJVX010000152.1:0-4337 GCA_046717065.1 Arthrobacter sp.
CTCACTCGGCGACGCCGTCCCCGAACCAGAAGACTCACTCGGCGACGCCGTCCCCGAACCAGAAGACTCACTCGGCGACGCCGTCCCCGAACCAGAAGACTCACTCGGCGACGCCGTCCCCGAACCAGAAGGCCCCGTCGGCGTTAGCGTTCCAGAGTCTGCGGGCCTAAGCTGCGACAGCGGGGATGCTGTCCAAGAAGGTGATCCGGCAAGCGTCGTCGGCGAACTTACCCAACGAGGAGCCGAGGGAGGTTCGTCGCCCTGGCCCACCGGGATGGTCCAAGATACCGGCCCCGTGGACGGAGCACCAATGCCCGGAAGGTAGGTCCGCAGGTCAGCCGGTCCGGCGCCGACGGATCGAACCGGTATCAGGCGCCACTTCAGGGGACTGATGTGGCGCCCGTTGAGGATCGTCTCGAAGTGCAGGTGGCACCCCGTCGACCATCCGGTCGAGCCTACCCGCGCAATAGCCTGGCCAACGTTGATGGAGTCTCCGCTGCGGACGGCGATGGACTCAAGGTGGTTGTAGGTGCTGATGAGTCCGTTGCCGTGATCTATCTCTACCCGGTTACCGCCGCCCCAGGGATGCCACCCGGCAGCGCGTACCACTCCTGAATCAGCGGCGTAAACCTGCGTGCCGCATGGAGCAGCATAGTCCTGGCCGAGATGGAAGTCCCCCGCTGCCCCGGACAATGGGCTGACGCGGAATCCGAAGGGTGACGAGGGATACAGCAGTTTGAGGGGCGCCATAAGGTAACCCGCCGGCGGCCTGCCAAGCCCGGTCAGCTCGACCGTCAGTGGGGACGGAGTGCTCTCGCTGGAGCTGCTCACCAGCGGACGCGGGAAGGTAATTTCCACGTCTGGAGCGGACAGGATGTTTGCGGTCAAGGGGCTGGCTACAAGGCCGTCCGACGGCGGCACGCCTACGTCCGCACTGCCGTGCACCACTGTTCCTGTTCCAGTTCCGGTACTGGTTCCGGTACTGGTTCCGGTGCTGGAACCGGTACTCGATCCCGCGGGAATCCCCACGGCACCCATTCCTGCAAAGGGACGGGCGTCAGAGGCAGTAGCAGTCCCAGATTCGGAGGTGCTCGCGGAAAGGTTCAAAGCGCAGACAGATATGGCGAGTACCCCGGTGGCCGCCACGGCACGGGCAGCGGGGAGGCATAACCCTCGGGGGTTTTTGGCGTCCTTCCCGGAAACCGCGTGAGTGCCCATAAGACTGACTCCAGGACGTGGCGACCGCCCCTGTCTTGACGGTACCTCCCATGTGAACATACATGCTGGGCCCTGTGAACCCCGTAACGGGACAATGCGGTTTTTTTGTGGATGCCCGCCGTTTTGTTTCGCCCGTAGGCTGCCCAAGCCTGCACGTGGACAGCCCGCTTTGTGCTTGTGCTCAGCCCCGGACCCGGGCTCTGGACGAAAAGTCCCTTCCTCCCGGAGTGAGGTGTGTCGGTGCCCGGGCTACGACGTTCGCCATTACCACTTTCGCCGTTGCTGTGGTGTCAAAGGAGTTGGTTTTCAGGCATTTTTGGGGCCGTCATGCAGGGTCTGCCGGATCGCGTACAAGGTTTTCACACGCTGTGTCCTCAGGAAGTTGTCCACTGCCCGGATACGTTGCTGATACATCAGCGGGCAGGTTTGGTGTTTCCGGAGTCGGCTCTGCGGGACAGCTTTCCTGTGCCGGCGATGCGGTATTGAGGGGCGACGGCGTAGGCACCACAGCAGGTTCGGCCGGGTCCGTAGGGTCGACGGGGATCGACGTCAGTGTCGGGGATGGTGCAACCGAGGCAGGGGACGGTGATTGCATAGGTTCGATCGGCCCCGCGATGACTTCAAAAAGTGTCGGTGTCGGGACCGGCGTGACTTCAACCGGCGTCGGTGACGGCGTCGGCGTGGGTGTCGGTGTCGGGACCGGCGTGACTTCAACCGGCGTCGGCGTCGGTGTCGGCGTCGGTGACGGCGTGGGCGTGGGCGTCGGTGACGACGCCGGCGGCTCGGTCGATGACGACGTCGGCGGCTGGGTCGGTAGCGCCGCCGGCGGCTGGGCCGGTTGCGCCGTCGGGGACGACGCACTCAGCGTTCCCGCCGAGGATGACGCACTGGGCGGCACCGTCGGTTGAGTGCCTGCAGCACCAATTGCCGCGGCAGGCTTCAGCAAAAGTGGGGAGGCCGGCTTTGCAGGCGTTCCTGCCCGGACTTCACTTTCATGAGGGTCGTCGTGAGTGTGGCTCAACGGCAACGCCCAACTGATTGTCCCCTCAGAGGGAGAGCCAAACCCGGGCAGGTAACTCCGCATTTCACCGGATCCGCTGCCAGCCAGGGGCCGAGCGGGCATGAGAGTCCACTTCATCGGACTCGTGTGGCGGCCATCGAGGATCGTTTCAAAGTGCAGGTGGCATCCCGTCGACCAACCGGTGCTGCCCACCCGCCCGAGGATTTGGCCGGCGTTGATCTCTTCGCCCGTACGGACAGCGATGGCCTCAAGGTGGTTGTACGTTGTGATCAGCCCGTTGCCGTGATCGATTTCCACCCTGTTGCCGCCGCCCCAAGGGTGCCAGCCTGCAGCACGCACCAGTCCTGCATCCGCCGCGTAAACGCCTGTTCCGCAAGGGGCGGCGTAGTCCTGCCCCAGATGGAAGTCGCCGGCCGCCCCGGACAACGGGCTCACCCGGAAACCGAAGGGCGAGCTGGCATTGAGCAGAGTCAGTGGCGCCATCAGGAAGCCGGCCGGCGGCCTGCCGAAGCCTGTCGTTCCAACCGTCAGCGGCGGGGAGTTCTCCCCGCGGTAACCGCCTATTGCCGCATGGGGAAAGGTGACAAGTGCCCCTGGATTCGTAAGAGCCGCTGCCTGCAGCATGCCGGCGCCAACCCTGTCCGAAGCCAGCGCGTCCGAGCCTCCGTTGCTTGAGGTGGTTGTCTCCGTACCAAATCCAGCAGTCGCGGCTCTCAAGGCCTCCCGCTCCCCTGCGCTGCCTGCAAGGTTCAGGGACCAGATGGATAAGGCAACGGCACCAGTGGCAGTCAGGGCGCGCAGGACAGAAACATGTGGACGGTGCACGTCCGTTCGCTTACCCGAAGTTCGACGATTCCCCAACGTGTGTCTCCATAACATAATGACCCGGCGCGGGACCAAAGCGCCGGTAGCCTGTGAACCTCGTCCTATCGTGCAGGTAACTGCTTGAGAAAACCTTGCGGTACGGTCCAACTGCCCCGCCAGGCTCCCTTTTGGGCGACAATCATATATGCGGAGTTTCCTTCGAAAATGGCAGGACGAAGTCAAAAGAACCTTTACGGGCAGAGCCGATGAGGTGCCCGACTGGGTGCCGAAGCTGGCTGAAGGCAATGATCCCGGTTACCACCTTCCCGGTTCGGCAGTATGGGCGGTGCACGGTTCCATGTCGCCCATTGTGGCCGGAATCCGCACACTGTTGATGCAGGCCCTCCATCCCGGGGCACTTGCCGGCGTCCACGAACATTCAAGCTTCCGCGAGGATCCTCTGATCAGGTTGGCTAACACAATCCGCTGGATTTTCACTGTGACATACGGGTCCACTGAGGCTGCCGAAAACGCCTCGCGCAGGGTGCGCCGGCTGCATGAAGCGGTCCAGGGCAGTTACAGCGACAACCTCGGGGCGCAACGCGACTACAGCGCCAACGATCCGGAGTTGGCCAGCTGGATCCACTTGGCATTCACGGACGGGTTCCTCACCGCCCATAAAATCTGGGGCGGCGCCATTCCGGGAGGACCGGACGCCTATGTCCGCGAGTGGGCCCAGGCGGGCCGCCTGATGGGGGTGGAAGATGCACCCCTTACCGAGGCAGACATGCACAGGCAACTGGACCGCTGGTACGAAAGCGGTGAGCTTCGCGTTGACGGCCGGGTGGCAGAGACAGTGGAATTCATCCGGAACCCGCCGTTAAGCCGGATGCTCCGACCGGGCTACCGGATCCTGTTTGCCGGTGCGGTGTACAGCTTGGAGCCACGATACCGCCAGATGCTCGGCCTGGCTGTTCCGCGGCTGGGCCCGGTGGCACTGCCGGTGAGGCTCGCAACAAAGGCGGTCCTCGCCGTCGTACGCCTGGCTTTGGGACCCAGGGGGCCCAGCGAATTGGCCGCCAGGGAACGCCTTCGCCGCCTGGGCGTGCCGGCCGCGGACGCATAATACGCTTTGCCGATAACGAAAGAACCCGGCCCCGGCATTGCCGGGGCCGGGTTCTTATCCGGCGGAGAATGGGGGATTTGAACCCCCGAGGGCGTTAACCCAACACGCGTTCCAGGCGTGCGCCATAGGCCGCTAGGCGAATTCTCCTTGCTTCCGATTCGAAAGCAG
>JBKJVX010000153.1:0-21168 GCA_046717065.1 Arthrobacter sp.
CAGGACCACATGCCTTCACGGCCGCGGTACAAGGTGCCAGCTGGTTTTGTCGGCACTGATAAACCTCCCTGCAACACAGCGGCGCTGGCATGAGATCCACGCGGGGGGAACGCCTGCTGCGAGAGCACTCGTAGCTCAGGCCTAAATCTAGGCTCCGCTAACAGCTTATTCAATTTAGGAACTCCTTGGTGCCCAGCAGTGGCAAGGATTCTGCGGATTAATGAGACAAACACCACAATCTCCTGCCCGCCCGGCTGACTTTGTTGCGGCCGCGGGGCCCGGAAGGAGTCCTGAGCTGCGCCCAAGGGGGCGGAAGGGCTCCCCGGCACCGGGTCGGCTAAAGTAGGCCGTGATGAGTACAGACAAAGTGACAAGCCCGGCTTCACCCCTTGACCGCTTTATCGCGGTGATCCCGGCAGGCGGAGTGGGGACCCGCCTATGGCCCCTGTCGCGAGCCGCAGCTCCCAAGTTCCTGCACGATCTCACCGGTTCGGGCAGCACCTTGCTGCGCGCCACCTACGACCGGCTGCACCCGCTCGCCGGAAGCCGCATGTTGGTGGTCACCGGCAAGGCCCACCGTGAAGCGGTGTGCCGGCAGCTTCCCGAACTGCAGGACTCGGACCTTGTCCTGGAGTCTGAGCCCAAGGACTCCGCCGCGGCGATCGGCCTTGCAGCCGCCATCCTCCACGAGCGCGATCCGAACACCATCATGGGTTCCTTCGCCGCCGACCACGTGATCAGCCCGGACCGCCTTTTCCAGAAGGCTGTCCGCGAGGCGATCCACACAGCCGCCGCGGGCAAGATTGTGACCATCGGCATCAAGCCCACCCACCCGTCCACCGGGTTCGGCTACATCCGCTCCGGGCAGGACCTGCACATCGAAGGCGCCCCCACTGCCCAGGATGTGGTGGAGTTCGTTGAAAAGCCGAACGAGGAAGTTGCCCAGCAGTACGTGGATAGCGGCAACTATGTCTGGAACGCGGGCATGTTCGTGGCACCCGTCGCACTGCTGCTCAAGCACCTTGAAGCCAACCAGCCCGCGCTGTTCCAGGGCCTGCAGGAGATCGCGCGCGCCTGGGACACCCCCGCCCGCGACGAGGTGACGGCAAGGGTGTGGCCCACGCTGCCCAAGATCGCCATCGATTACGCCGTTGCCGAACCTGCGGCCGAAGCCGGGGACGTCGCCGTCGTGCCCGGCTCCTTCCGCTGGGACGACGTCGGCGACTTCGCTTCCGTGGGCCGGCTCAACAGTGCCAAGGAAGTGGACGATGTCACGGTGCTGGGGGAAGGCGCGCGCGTCTTCACCGAGAACTCCAGCGGGGTGGTGGTCACGGACACCAAGCGCGTCATCGCGCTGATCGGTATCCAGGACGTTGTCATCGTGGACACCCCCGATGCGCTGCTGGTAACCACCATGGCCAACTCGCAGCGGGTCAAGGCAGCGGTCGACGCGCTGAAGGCCAGCGGGGATACCGACGTTCTCTGACGCCCCGCGGTCCCGAATGTAACGCGGGGACCGCGATGGCCCGGATTCCAGCGACCCTCGCTAGAGTGAAGCAGTGCGCAATTACACTACGGAAGCCGAGCCCACCGCCCTGGTGGCTCCATGGCTTGAGCCGCTCCTGCCGGAACTGATCGATTTCCGCCGGGACCTGCATGCGCATCCGGAACTGTCCTTCAAGGAATTCCGCACCACGGACAAACTGGCTGACAGGCTGGAAGCTGCAGGCCTCAGCCCGCGCCGCCTTGAGGGCACCGGGCTTACCGTCGATATTGGGGAGGGCCCCATCGCCACTGCCCTTCGCGGCGATATCGATGCCCTGCCCATCATCGAGGAAACGGGTTTGCCCTTTGCCTCAAAAAATCACGGTGTAACCCACGCGTGCGGCCACGACGTGCATACCACCACCATGCTGGGCATCGCCCTGGTACTGCACCGGATGCACCAGGAGGAGCCGCTCGGCGCCACCGTCCGCATCATTTTCCAGCCCGCCGAGGAAACCATGCCGGGCGGCGCGCACTCGTGCATTGAACAGGGGGTCCTGGACGGGGTTCCCCGGATCCTGGCCCTGCATTGTGATCCGCGCATCGAAGTGGGCAAGATCGGCACGCGCATTGGTGCCATCACCTCGGCCTCCGACACCATCCGGATTGAACTTTCCGGCCGCGGCGGCCACACGTCCCGCCCGCACCTGACCGAGGACCTTGTGTTCGCATTGGCGCAAATCGCCGTCAATGTCCCCGCCGTACTGTCCCGCCGCGTGGACGTCCGCAGCGGTGTTTCCGTCGTGTGGGGCCAGATTTCGGCTGGCTCCGCCCCCAATGCCATTCCCGGCACCGGTTACATGGCCGGGACCATGCGGTGCCTGGACCGCGAGGCGTGGCACGCCGCCGGTGAACTGCTCGATGAGGTGGTCCACCAGGTGGCTGCCCCCTACGGCGTTGACGTCCGCCTTGAGCACACCAGGGGAGTGCCGCCGGTGGTGAACTCCGAGCACGAAACAGCCATCATCGAAGCATCCGCCCGCGCCGAAATCGGCGAAAGCGCCGTAGTGCTGACCCCGCAGTCCATGGGCGGGGAGGACTTCGCCTGGTTCCTCGCCGAGCTGCCGGGCGCCATGATGCGCCTGGGCACCAAGACCCCCGGGGGCGAGGAATACGACCTCCACCGCGGCGACTACATCCTGGACGAACGGGCCCTGGGCCTTGGCATCCGGGTCCTCACCGCTGCGGCGTTGCGCACAATCCGCGACCTGTAATCCCAAAGGCGCGGACGCCGTCGTGCTTCACCAAACCTGAGCGGCAGTACCAGTGCGCGTGCATACCTAAGTTGTGCACAATTGAATTGCACCCTACAGTGGTCACATGACTGATGCTCCACGGCTCAACCGCCAAGTGTGCTTTGCCCTTTACTCGGCCTCCCGTGCCGCCACTGCCGTCTACCGGCCGGTCCTTGAAGATCTCGGTCTGACCTATCCCCAGTACCTGGTGATGCTGGTGCTTTGGGAGAACGAGCCGCGCGGGGTGAAGGAACTGGGCGATGAGCTCGGCCTTGATTCCGGCACACTGTCACCCCTGCTGAAGCGCCTGGAATCCCTGGGCCTGGTGGAGCGCCGCCGGTCCGGCGAGGACGAGCGCCGCGTCGCCGTCCACCTGACGGCCGCCGGACGGGACCTGAGCACCGAGGCCAAGGCCCTCCCCACGCGGCTGGCCGAGGCTGCAGGACTTACGGCGGAAGAGCTCGACCAGCTGCACAACACCCTGGGTCGGCTGACGGCCGCCCTGCACAACGCCCGCTGACGGCATCAGTCCGCAATTTTCCAAGCCAACTACAGGACGGATACACCCCCGTGAAACCTCTTTACACTGCCGAGGCACTGGCCTCGGGCGAAGGACGCGACGGCAATGCGCGGACCAATGACGGCAAGCTGGACGTGACCCTGTCCAGCCCGGTGGAGCTGGGCGGAAACGGCCAGGGAACCAACCCGGAGCAGCTCTTTGCCGCCGGCTACGCAGCCTGCTTCCACTCCGCGCTGCGTCTCGTTGGTCGCAAGGAGCGTGCCGACCTGACAGACTCGGCCGTGGCTGCCAAGGTCCACCTCGGCCAGCTGGACAACTCAGGTTTCGGCCTTGCCGCAGAACTGGAAATAGCGCTGCCCGCACTGGACCTGGCCACCGCCGAGGCGCTGGTCGCCAGGGCCCACGAAATCTGCCCGTACTCCAACGCGACCCGCGGAAATATCACCGTGGACATCAAGATCATGGAGTTCGCCGCATGAGCCTCCGAACCGTTCCCGCCACCACCCGCGAAATCCAGCTGGCCTCCCGCCCGGTGGGACGGCCGTCGCCGGAAAATTTCCGGCTTGCCGAATCCACGCTGCCTGAACTTGGCGACGGCCAGATCCTGGTCCGGAACCTTTTTATGTCCGTCGACCCGTACATGCGCGGACGGATGAATGACGTGAAGTCGTACTCCGCCCCGTTTGCCCTGGACAAAGCGCTCGACGGCGGTGCGGTGGGGGAGGTAATCGCGTCCCGGTCCGCAGCGCACGAGGAGGGCGACGTCGTCGTGCACGCCCTCGGTTGGCGGCAATACTCGGTGGTGGATGCAGCCGCCGCCACACCTGCGCGGACCGACCTTGCCCCCGCTTCGGCTTTCCTGGGTGCGCTGGGCATGACCGGCCTGACGGCATATGCCGGACTGCTGAAGGTGGCGGAGTTCGTGCCCGGCGACGCCGTGTTCGTTTCGGGCGCGGCAGGTGCCGTGGGTTCCCTGGTTGGCCAAATTGCCAAGGCCATGGGCGCCTCCCGCGTGATCGGCTCGGCGGGCTCGCCCGCGAAGGTTGCCCGGCTCCTTGAACTCGGCTTTGACGCGGCGTTCGATTACCACGACGGTCCTGTGCGCGAACAGCTTAAGAAGGCCGCCGGTCCTGCCGGCATCGATGTCTATTTCGACAATGTGGGCGGCGAGCACCTCGAGGCAGCCCTGGCAACCCTCAACGTCGGAGGGCGGGTGGCCATGTGCGGGGCCATCGCGCAGTACAACTCCACCGAGCCGACGCCGGCACCGCACAACCTGATGCTGGCCATTGGCAAGCAGCTCACCCTCCGGGGCTTCCTGGTGGGCGGCCAGCGGCAGCACGCGGCCGAGTTCGCCGCCACAATGGCCAGCTGGCTGGCTGACGGCACGGTCCGCTATGACGAGACCATTGTTGATGGGCTGGAGAACGCCCCGCAGGCCTTTATGGACCTGCTGGACGGAGCCAACACCGGCAAGATGCTGGTCCGCCTCCAGCCCCAGGAATAACAGCCCGAACCAGGAGGGGTGCCGCGTCACGGACCGGCACCCCTACTGCTTGGTAACAACTTGTCAACAATCTCGGGGAGCGGGTCCCGCTGTGCTATTGGGACGTGGCGCAGGCCACTAAAGTAGGTGCCATCAGTGCGCTCAGGCGCAGTGCTGCGGACCTCAGTGAAAACAGAGTTTCAGTGTAGAAACGGACACTCATTGAATTCGAGCCGTAGCGCCACTCTCTTCATCCTGGAGGAAAATTGAAGTCATCACTGCGTGCACACTTCAAGCGCGGTTCAATGGCCGGCATGGCTACCGTCAGTGCTTCGGCCCTTCTGTTGACCGCCTGCGGCGCAGCCCCCGAAGCCGGCAGCACCTCGTCCGCCGGAGCCACCGACTACACCGGCTGTATCGTTTCCGACTCCGGCGGATTCGACGACCAGTCCTTCAACCAGTCCTCCTACGAGGGACTGAAAAAGGCTGAAACCGATCTGGGTATCAAGGTGAACCAGGTGGAGTCCAAGACCAACAACGACTTCGACCCCAACCTGCGCGCCATGGTCACCGCGGGCTGCGACCTCACCGTCACTGTTGGCTTCCTGCTGGGCGACGCCACCAAAGCACAGGCAACGGCCAACCCGGACAGCCACTTCGCGATTGTCGACTTCGGCTACGAGACACCCATCGACAACGTCAAGCCGATCATCTACGACACCGCCCAGGCAGCCTTCCTTGCGGGCTACCTTGCCGCCGGAACCACCAAGACCGGAACGGTGGCCACCTTCGGCGGCATCAAGATCCCCACCGTGACCATCTTTATGGACGGCTATGCCGACGGCGTGAAGTACTACAACGAGCAGAAGGGCAAGGACGTTAAGCTCCTTGGCTGGAACAAGGAAGCGCAGGACGGCAGCTTCACCGGCGACTTCGAGAAGCAGGACGTGGGCAAGCAGCTGACCCAGAACTTCCTGGACCAGGGCGCTGACATCGTGATGCCGGTCGCCGGGCCCGTAGGCAAGGGCGCCGGTGCTGCCCTGAAGGAAGCCAAGGCCGCCGGCAAGGACGTCAAGCTGATCTGGGTTGACTCCGACGGCTACCTCACCGCTCCGGACTACAAGGACATCATGCTGTCCTCCGTCATGAAGACGATGGGTGACGCCGTGGAAGCGGTGGTGAAGGACGACAAGGACGGCAAGTTCAGCAATACTCCCTACGTGGGAACCCTGGCCAACGAAGGTGTACAGCTGGCTCCGTTCCACGACCTCGAATCCCAGGTTCCCGCCGAGCTGAAGAGCGAACTGGAGCAGATCAAGAAGGACATCGTGGACGGCAAACTGAAAGTGGAGTCCGCCGCCAGCCCCAAGGCCTGACCCCGCTTGAAGCGCCACCCCCGGTTGGTCAATGACTGGCCGGGCGGTGGCGCTTTTTGCTGTTGCCTTCCTCATCGGGTTACCGCCCGCTCATCCTCCGACTGCACCCACTAGGCTGGTGCTGCAGCCACATATCCCGTCCGGTCGATCACTGGACGCTTCGAGATTGGTCAGAGTTTTGAAACTTGAACTCAGAGGGATCACCAAACGCTTCGGGACCCTGCTAGCCAACGACCATATCGACGTGGTGGTTGAGCCCGGACAAATACATTGCCTCCTGGGCGAAAACGGGGCCGGAAAATCCACCCTGATGAACGTGCTGTACGGCCTGTACGAGCCGTCCGAGGGCGAAATCCTCATTGACGACAAAGCGGTGTCCTTCCGCGGACCTGGCGATGCGATGGCCGCCGGGATCGGAATGGTGCACCAGCACTTCATGCTGGTCCCCGTCTTTACGGTGGCCGAGAACGTGGCGCTGGGCGCAGAACCCACCAAGGCCGCCGGCTTCCTCAACCTGGAAGAGACGCGCCGCCGGATCAAGGAAATCTCCGATCAATACGGCTTCGACGTCGATCCGGACGCCCTGGTTGAGGACCTGCCGGTGGGCGTCCAGCAGCGCGTAGAAATCATCAAGGCACTGGTCCGCAACGCCAAGGTCCTGATCCTGGACGAGCCCACTGCCGTCCTGACGCCCCAGGAGACTGACGAACTGCTGGACATCATGCGCCAGCTCAAGGCCAGCGGCACGTCCATCGTGTTTATTTCGCACAAGCTGCGGGAAGTGAAGGAAGTCTCGGACACCATCACCGTGATCAGGCGCGGAAAGGTGGTGGGCACGGCGGACCCTGCTGCCCCCACTGCCGAACTCGCTTCCATGATGGTGGGGCGCGCCGTCAGCCTGAACCTGGACAAAGCACCCGCCCAGCCGAAGGAAAAAACCTTCGAAGTCCGGGACCTCACAGTCATCGCTCCCAACGGCCAGCACGTGGTGGACGGGCTCAGCTTCGACATTGCCCGCGGCGAGATCCTGGCAGTAGCCGGCGTGCAGGGCAACGGCCAGACCGAGCTCACCGAGGCCATCCTTGGCCTCCAGGACCGGGTCTCCGGCTCCATCAGGCTGGACGGCAAGGAACTGCTGGGCCGGTCCGTGAAGGAAGTCCTGCACGCCGGCGTCGGATTCGTGCCGGAGGACCGCAAGGTGGACGGACTGGTGGGCACGTTCTCCGTGGCCGAGAACCTGGTCCTTGACCTCTATGACAAGCCTCCCTTCGCGAAGGGCATCAGCATGAGCCCGGCGAAAATCCTGGAGAACGCCAAGGCCCGCATCGGCGAATTCGATGTGCGGACGCCATCGGCCGTAGCCGCGGCAGGTACGCTGTCCGGCGGCAACCAGCAGAAAGTGGTGATGGCGCGCGAGCTCTCCCGCCCGCTGCGGCTGTTCATCGCCTCCCAGCCCACCCGCGGCGTGGACGTGGGGTCCATCGAGTTCCTGCACCGCCGGATCGTCGCGGAGCGGGACCGGGGCACCCCCGTGATGATCATTTCCACCGAGCTGGACGAGGTCATGGAACTGGCCGACCGGATCGCGGTGCTCTACAAAGGCAAGCTGGTGGGCATCGTTCCGGCCGGCACCAGCCGCGACGTCCTGGGCCTCATGATGGCGGGCATCCCGCCCGAGGAACACGCCCAACCAACGGGGCAGGCGCCCTCCGCTGCCACAGCCTCCACTTCCGACGCCGAAGGAGGCGACCATGTCTGACAAGCATCCCCCCAAGCACGTGGCCGGCGAACACAGCGGCAGAGCGCACGAGGCAACTCCCGCTGCGGAGGAGACGGCCGCCGTCGTATCCGTTGATACTGCCGGCGGCGCCATGGAGCCCTCTGCCGTTCCGGCCACTGCGCAAAGCGGGCAGCTTCCGGGCGGCCCGGACACGCTGCTTCGCAAGATCTTTACCGGGAGCGGCATGGTCTCGGTCCTGGCCGTGCTGCTTGCGCTCGTCATCGGCGGCCTCCTGATTGCCAGCACCGACAAACAGGTAGCCACCACGTCCACCTACCTCTTTGCCCGTCCCTCTGATTTCCTGTCAGCAGTGTGGAACGCCGCAACGCGCTCTTACGTGGCGCTGTTCCAGGGTTCGGTCTTCAATCCCCGGGGCAACAGCGTCGCGGCCCAGTTCGCACCCTTCATGGAGACGCTCACCATTGCCACGCCGCTTATTACGGCCGGCCTCGGCGTAGCCCTTGCCTTCCGCGCCGGACTCTTCAACATCGGTGCACAGGGACAGATCATTGTGGCCGGCATCCTTGCCGCCTGGGTTGGCTTCGCGCTGCACCTGCCGCTGGGGCTGCACCTGCTGCTGGTCCTGGTGGCCGGCATCATCGGCGGCGCTTTCTGGGGCGGACTCGTGGGGCTGCTTAAAGCCCGGACGGGGGCCCACGAAGTCATCCTGACCATCATGTTCAACTACATCGCGCTGTACTTCCTGCGGTACCTGTTGAACACACCGGCCTTCCAGCGGCCGGGGGAGACGAACCCCATTTCGCCCATCCTTGATCCCACCGCCGTCTACCCCCAGATTTTTGGCACCCAGTACCGGCTGCACCTGGGCTTCCTCCTGGCCATTGCAGCCACCGTGCTGGTGTGGTGGCTCCTGAACCGCTCGACGGTGGGCTTCGAGTTCCGTGCCGTGGGTGCCAACCCCAAGGCAGCACAGACTGCGGGCATCAACGTTTCCCGCTCCACCATCCTGGTGATGGCCATTGCAGGCGGACTCGCCGGCATGTCCGGCGTCGCCCAGGTAGCGGGCACGGAGAAAGTCCTCACCGACGGCGTTGCTGCCACCTATGGATTCGACGCGATAACCGTCGCCCTGCTGGGACGTTCGACGCCGTGGGGTACCTTCGCTGCCGGCCTTCTGTTCGGCGCCTTCCGCGCCGGAGCCGTCCAGATGCAGATCCAGACCGGAACTCCCATCGATATCGTTTTGGTGGTCCAGTCCCTGATCGTCCTCTTCATCGCGGCTCCGCCGCTGGTGCGGGCCGTCTTCGGCCTGAACCCCCGCCGCAAGAAGCCTGGCCGCGCGGCCAAGTCCCGCCAGGCAGCCACAACCGGAGGTGCAGCATGAGCACAAAAGTATCGTCGCCCCTCCCCGGGAAGCCGCAACCGGGTAACACCCCGGCAGCCACCGCCACCGCAGCCGTCTCAGGCAAGCCGGTGACCTGGCGCACGCCGGTCCTGCTCACGGCCTTCGGACTGATCGCCCTGGTCTTCTTCGGTCTGATGGCACCCAACCAGACCGCCAGTTTCGGTATCTCCACCGGCGAGGACTTTTTCCAGCTGCCCGCCCTGGCGGTGAACGCCTTCGCCGGAGGCATCGTGCTGGCCGTCCTCCTGTTGGGCCTCGCAGCCTATGCGGTGTACCTCAAGACCCAGGACCGGACCGCCCCGGGCTGGCTGACAATCACCTTCATCGTCCTGTTCGTGGCCGCCTTCCTCATCTGGGTGGTGGGCGGTGCCCGCACCCCGAGCATCTCGCTGGCCGGGCTCATCGCCGGGTCGGTCACCCTTGCCGTCCCGCTGGTGTTCGGTTCACTCTCCGGCGTCCTGTGTGAGCGGGTTGGTGTGGTCAACATCGCCATTGAGGGCCAGCTCCTCGGCGGCGCATTCACCGCCGCCATCGTTGCCAGCATGACGCAAAACCCCTTCATTGGGCTGCTGGCCGCCGCTGTGGCCGGGGCAGTCGTTTCCATGGTCCTGGCCCTGTTCAGCATCAAGTACCTCGTGAACCAGATCATCGTGGGCGTGGTGCTGAACGTCCTGGTCTCCGGCGTTACCGGCTTCCTGTTCAGCACGGTGATGCAGGCCAACAAGGCGCAGTTCAATTCGCCTCCCGGGCTGGACATCATCGAGATTCCCGTCCTGTCCAGCATCCCGATCATCGGGCCCATCCTTTTCCGCCAGTCATTGGTGGGATACCTGATGTACGTAGCGGTCCTGGTGGTTTGGGTAGGCCTCTTCAAAACCCGTTGGGGGCTGCGTGTACGCGCTGTCGGTGAACACCCGCAGGCGGCCGACACCCTGGGCATCAACGTCAATGCCACCCGGTTCTGGAACGTCACCCTTGGCGGGGCAGTAGCCGGCATCGGCGGATCGTTCTTCACCCTGGTGGCGATCGACAGCTTCACCAAAGAGATCTCCGGCGGCCGCGGCTTCATCGCGCTGGCTGCCCTGATCTTTGGCCGGTGGAATCCGATCGGTGCTTTCTTTGCCGCCCTGCTGTTCGGGTTCGCTGACAACCTGCAGAGCATCGTGACCATTATCGGCACCCCCGTGCCCAGCCAGTTCATGGCCATGCTGCCCTACCTGGTGACGGTTCTGGCCGTGGCCGGGCTGGTGGGCAGGTCACGAGGGCCGGCAGCCAGCGGCATCCCGTATGTCAAGGGTTGACGGCGTGGCCGGCGAAGGGCACGTGGACTGGCCCGCACTGGAGGCTGCCGCCGTCGAAGCCATGCGAAAGGCTTATGTGCCGTACTCCAAGTTTCCGGTGGGGGCGGCGGCCCTCACCGAGGACGGCCGGATGGTCAGTGGTTGCAACGTGGAGAACGCAAGCTACGGCCTGACCCTCTGCGCCGAATGCGCGCTGGTGGGGAACCTGCACATGACCGGCGGCGGCCTGCTCCGCGCGTTCTACTGCGTGGACGGCGCCGGCAACATCCTGATGCCCTGCGGGCGCTGCCGCCAGTTGCTGTACGAATTCCGTGCCTCCGGCCTGGAGCTTATGACCACCCAAGGCATCAAGACCATGGACCAGGTGCTGCCAGACGCCTTTGGTCCCGAACACCTGGAGGGAACGCAATGACAGACACCCGCGCAGCAAATAACCGCGCCGAAGCGTTCGACGCCGTCGATATCATCCGCATTAAGCGGGACAAGGGCACCCTGAGCCCGGAACAGATCGACTGGACCATTGACGCCTACACGCGGGGAGTCATCGCGGACGAGCAGATGGCCGCCCTCAACATGGCCATCCTGCTCAATGGCATGAACCGCAGCGAAATTGCCCGGTGGACGGCCGCAATGATCGCTTCCGGCGAGCGGATGGACTTCTCCAGCCTGCGCCGTCCGGACGGCGGGCTGAAGTACACCTCGGACAAGCACTCCACCGGAGGCGTGGGGGACAAGATCACCCTGCCGCTGGCGCCATTGGTAGCCGTGTTCGGCGTCGCCGTTCCCCAGCTCTCTGGCCGGGGACTCGGCCACACCGGCGGCACGCTGGACAAGCTGGAGGCCATCCCCGGCTGGCGGGCCTCACTCACCAACGAGGAGATGCTGGCCCAGCTCCAGGACGTGGGCGCCGTCATCTGCGCAGCAGGCGCAGGCCTGGCCCCGGCAGACAAGAAGCTCTACGCACTCCGGGACGTTACGGGCACCGTTGAGGCCATCCCGCTGATTGCCTCGTCCATCATGAGCAAGAAGATTGCTGAGGGCACAGGCTCGCTGGTCCTGGACGTCAAGGTGGGCAGCGGCGCCTTTATGAAGGATGAGGCCAAGGCACGTGAGCTGGCGGAGACCATGGTGGCGCTTGGTAAGGATGCCGGGGTGAACACCGTGGCTCTCCTCACCAACATGAGCACGCCCCTGGGCCTGACTGCCGGCAACGCCATCGAGGTGGAGGAATCCGTCGAGGTGCTGGCAGGCGGAGGCCCTGTTGATGTGGTGGAGTTGACCGTCCGGCTCGCCGAGGAAATGCTTGCCGCTGCAGGAGTGCACGACGCCGATCCCGCCGCCGCCTTGAAGGACGGCCGTGCCATGGACGTCTGGAACCGGATGATCGAGGCGCAGGGCGGCGACCCGCGGGCCAAGCTGCCGGTGGCCCGGGAGTCCGAGGTGGTCTACGCTCCGGCCGACGGGGTGCTGGTGGAACTCGACGCCCTTGCCGTGGGGGTCGCAGCCTGGCGGCTCGGCGCAGGGCGGGCACGGAAGGAGGACATCGTGCAGGCAGGCGCGGGAGTCCGGATGCATGCCAAGCCCGGTGCCGTGGTCCGGGCGGGAGAGCCCCTGATGACCCTCCTCACGGACACTCCGGAACGGTTTGCCAGGGCCAAGGAAGCACTGGACAACGCAGCAGTCATCGCACCCGAGGGATCGCGGCCGGCGCAGCGCCTAATCATTGACCGCATAGCATAGGGACCCATGCAGGCCATCAATGACTTCATCCTCGCGGCAGCCGGACAGCCCTGGGTGCTGTTCCTTGTTCTGGCCTGCTGCATCATTGACGGCTTCTTTCCGCCCGTACCGAGTGAATCAGTGGTGGTGGGCCTCTCCGCAGTGGCTGCCACCGCGGATGTACCCAACCCCTGGCTCCTGATGCTGGTGGCGGCCCTTGGCGCCTTCACCGGCGACAACATCGCGTACCTGATCGGCCGCAGGGTAGGAACCAACAGGTGGGCGTGGATGCGGGGCCCCCGGATGCAAAGCGCCTTCCGGTGGGCAGGCCGGGAGCTGCGCAAGCGCCCGGCCTCGCTCATCCTCGTGGCGCGGTTCGTCCCGATCGGCCGGGTAGCTGTGAACCTCACGGCCGGGGTCACGCATTATCCGCACCTGCGCTTCGTGGGGCTGACCGTCCTCTCGGCCAGCCTGTGGGCCGCCTACTCAGTGGGAATTGGACTGTTCTTCGGCCAGTGGTTTGAGGACAACCACCTCCTGGGCGCCGTCATCGCCATCATCTGTGCAGTCGCGCTCGGGATCGTGGTGGACCTGGTCATCAACCGGGTCCGGCGAAAGGCGCCCACGGTGGAGCGGATGAAGGAACCGGAAGCGTAGTCCAACCGTTGTTCGGGCAGGCAGGGGCGTAGCGTGTTGCGCCGCCGCCGTGGGACACTTAGGAACGATTTCCGCTTTGGCTGCGTCACTTTTGGCTGGTGCCATTTTGCATAGGAGCAAGACCGCGTGGAGTTTATTAATGAGGCCGTGCTCCATGCAGCGGGCCAGTGGTGGATCTACCCCGTACTGCTGCTGTTCTTCTTTGTGGACGGCTTCGCCATGGTGGTCCCCAGCGAAACTCTCATCGTGGCCCTTGCGGCGTTCTCCCGGCATAGTGGGGAACCCAATCTCTGGATCCTGGGCATCACCGCCCTGGTCGGTGCCATCGCCGGCGACAACATGGCTTTTATGCTCGGACGCCGGATTGGCCTGAACCGGTGGAAATGGATGCGCCGGCCCAAGGTCCAGAAGGCCTTCGGCTGGGCCCGCTATGAACTCGAGAAGCGCGGAGCGGTGCTGATCTTCACTGCCCGCTACATCCCCTGGGGCCGGGTGGCCGTCAACTACGTGGCTGGAAGCACCGGCTTCGCCCACCGCCGCTTCTTCCTGCTGGACGCCTTCGCCTGCATCACGTGGGTGGGGTATTCCATCGGCATCGGACTGCTGGCCAGTTCCTTCCCGTGGCTGCACCACAACCCCCTGCTTAGTGCGGGCATAGCGGTGGTGTTCGCGATTGTGCTCGGCATCCTCATCGACCACCTGCTCCGGTGGTGGCACAAGCACCTTGCCCGCAACGACGCCCAGGAAGTTGATGAGTGGCTCGACGGCGGCCCGGACGGCGCACGGGACAGCCAAACCGGAGGCAACGCCCTCCTGGCACCCGCTGCCGCGGACGGCAAGCCCGCCGGCACCTAGCCGCTGGCATTGAACCCCTGCCCACCCTAAGGTGGGAACGTGACTGAGCCTATTGTTGACGCTGCCCCTGCCATCGATTTTGACCTGAAGAACCTCCCAAAGGTTTCACTTCACGACCACCTGGACGGAGGACTCCGTCCGGCCACCATCATCGAACTGGCCGAGGCAGTTGGCCACACCCTTCCGTCCACCGATCCGGTGGCGCTGGGCCAATGGTTCCGCGAGTCGGCGGACTCCGGCTCCCTGGTCCGCTACCTTGAGACGTTCGACCACACCGTCGCCGTGATGCAGACCGCCGGTGGCCTCTTTCGCGTCGCGAAGGAATTCGTCGAGGACCTCGCAGACGACGGCGTGGTGTACGGCGAAGTACGGTGGGCCCCCGAGCAGCATCTGCAGAAGGGCCTCACACTGGATGAAGCCGTGGAAGCGGTGCAGGAAGGCCTTGAGGCCGGCGTCGAGGCCGTGGGGGAGACCGGACGCGAAATCCAGGTGGGCCAGCTCATCACGGCCATGCGCCACGCCGACCGCGGCCAGGAGATCGCTGAACTCGCTGTCCGCCACCGCAACAAAGGCGCTGTTGGCTTTGACATCGCCGGAGCCGAAGACGGCTTCCTGCCCTCCCGCTTCAGGGAGGCCTTCACCTACCTGGCCCAGAACAACTTTCCGGCCACCGTGCACGCGGGGGAGGCAGCTGGCCTGGAGAGCATCCAGTCTGCCCTGGTGGACGGCCGGGCGCTCCGGCTGGGACACGGCGTCAGGATCGCCGAGGACATCATGGTGGAGTTCGACGACGATGACGAGAACGAGGACACCATCGGACTGGTAACGCTCGGTGACCTCTCCAGCTGGGTCCGCGACCGCGGTATTGCCCTGGAGATCTGCCCGTCCTCCAATCTCCAGACTGGTGCGATCGCGGGGTTCGGCGATGGCATCGAAAGCCACCCGCTGGACATGCTGTACCAGCTCGGCTTCAACGTCACCATCAACACCGACAACCGTTTGATGAGCGGGGTCACGCTGACCGACGAGTTCGACCTCCTGGTGGAAACCTTCGACTACGATCTCGACGACCTGCTGGAGCTGACCCTGAACGCCGCTGAGGCATCGTTCCTGCCGCTGGAGGAGAAGGAAGCCCTGGTGGAGTACATCAACGACGCCTACGCCAACCTTGGCTGACCATACCGCCAGCAGCTCCCCGGTTGGGGAGCTGTTGGGGATAGTCGCTTCACTGCGCGAGCACTGCCCCTGGATGGGGGCGCTCACCCACGCGTCGCTGGTGGAGTACCTCCTCGAAGAGGCCTTTGAGGTTGCGGAAACGATCGAGGCCGGAACCGCTGGCGGTATCACGGCAGAAGCGGCCGACGCCGAACTCCAGGGCGAGCTGGGCGACGTCCTGCTCCAGGTGGTGCTGCACGCCCGGCTTGCGGAGGAGCGCGGCGCCTTCACGTTCGACGACGTCGCGCGCGGGCTTAGTGCCAAGATGGTCCGCCGGAACCCCCACGTGTTCCGCCCGGACGGCTCCCTGCAGGCCAGCTTTCCGGCCACCATTGATGAGATCGTCCAGAAGTGGGACGCCGTCAAGCGCGCCGAGCGGCCGGAGCGGCGGGATCCGTTTGAAGGAATCCCGCTGGCCCTCCCGGCGCTGGCCCGGGCTCAAAAATCTATCGACCGCGCGGCCAGGGCGGGGTTTCCGCAACGTCAACCGCCGGCAAACGTTGGCCCCTTCACGTCGGAAGAGGAACTAGGCGAGCTGCTGCTCGCCGTCGTGCATTCCGCGCAGGCCAGCGGATTCGACGCTGAGCGTGCCCTGCGCGGCGCGGTCAGGACCTACCAGCAGCGTGTCCCCGAGCAGCACCAACAAAGATAACCGCACCATCATGACGTCCGGGGGCTGGATAGGTTTCCGTAACCCGGACCACTCTCGACTACGCTGGTCCGTGACGAGTACGTCGAGTTTTCAGCTGTATTTTCCCCGTTAATCGCCCATAAGGAGCAAATTCATGGCGCTTATCGATGCCATCCACGCCCGCGAGATTCTCGATTCCCGCGGCAATCCGACAGTAGAAGTTGAAGTACTGCTCTCCGACGGCCAGATCGGCCGCGCTGCAGTGCCGTCCGGTGCTTCCACCGGCGAGCACGAAGCCGTTGAGCTGCGTGACGGCGACAAGGGCCGTTACCTCGGCAAGGGTGTCCAGAAGGCTGTTGACGCGATCATCGACCAGATCGCCCCTGCCCTGACCGGCTTCGACGCCACGGACCAGCGCAGCATCGACCAGGCCATGCTGGACCTGGACGGTACGCCGAACAAGGGCAAGCTGGGCGCCAACGCCATCCTGGGCGTTTCCTTGGCCGTTGCGAACGCAGCTGCCGCCTCGGCAGACCTTCCCCTGTACAAGTACCTGGGCGGCCCGAACGCCCACGTCCTGCCGGTTCCGCTGATGAACATCCTCAACGGCGGCTCGCACGCTGATTCCGACGTCGACATCCAGGAATTCATGGTTGTCCCGCTGGGTGCGGAGACCTTCTCCGAGGGCCTGCGCTGGGGCGTTGAGGTTTACCACGCCCTCAAGTCCGTGCTGAAGGAAAAGGGACTCGCGACCGGCCTCGGCGACGAAGGCGGCTTCGCCCCGAACCTGCCGTCCAACCGTGCAGCACTGGACCTGATCCAGGAAGCCATCAAGAACGCCGGCTATACCCCGGGCAAGGACATCGCGCTGGCCCTGGACGTTGCCTCCTCCGAGTTCTTCACCTACGGCGCCTACCAGTTCGAAGGCAAGTCGCTGACCTCCGCCGAGATGAGCGCGTACTACACCGAACTCGTCGCTGACTACCCGCTGGTCTCCATCGAAGACCCGCTGGACGAAAACGACTGGGACGGCTGGAAGACCCTCACCGACTCCATCGGCGATAAGGTGCAGCTGGTGGGCGATGACCTCTTCGTCACCAACCCCGCCATCCTGCAGCGCGGCATTGACACCAAGACCGCCAACTCGCTGCTGGTCAAGGTCAACCAGATCGGTTCCCTCACCGAAACGCTTGACGCCGTGAGCCTGGCCCAGCGTGCGGGCTACACCACCATCACCTCGCACCGCTCCGGCGAAACCGAGGACACCACCATCGCCGACATCTCGGTGGCCACCAACGCCGGCCAGATCAAGACCGGCGCACCGGCCCGCTCCGAGCGCGTTGCCAAGTACAACCAGCTGCTGCGCATCGAAGAGGAACTCGACGATGCCGCTCGCTACGCAGGCCGCAGCGCGTTCCCGCGTTTCAAGGGCTAGTAGCCGCATAAACAACGAGGCGGTGGCTATGGTTGAAAGACCATAGCCACCGTTGTTGTTTCGGCAACATAGTTCAGCCCAGCTAGCGGCGGCCCAGGCGGGCTGCGTGTTTCAGGAGTGTCATGGCTACCCGCCGTCCCAAAGTTCCAAAGGTCGCCTCTTCCCGTTCGGGCACACCGCGGTCAAACCAGGAAACGGACGGCGACGCCGCTGTCATCCGGGCGGACTTCGGTTCCGCCAAGGAAAAGCCCGGCACCAACGGGGCCGGCCGGAAAACCGCCGCACCGACGGCCGGCAACGCAGCGGGTGGCCAGTCGCCCGGCTCCAGGAACGCCCCGGGGCCACCCGGCGTCACCTCGCCTGCCGGCGCGGGAAAGGGGAGCAATTCCCCAGGCGCCTCCGCGGCGTCCGGCGCCGAAACGCCCGAAGACCAGCAGCCCGTCCCGGCCAAGGCGTTTTCCGGACGGATGCTCGCGCTGGCGGTGGTCATGATTGCCATCACCATTATGCTGGCTCCCACGGTGAAGATTTTCTTCGACAAAAGGGCAGAAATAGCGGCCCTGAACGCTGACATTGCCGCCCGCGAGGCGGAAGGCACCAGCCTCCGGCAGCAGGTTTCCCGGTGGCAGGACCCCAACTACGTGAAACAGCAGGCCCGCGACCGCATTAACATGGTTATGCCGGGCGAAACCGGCTACTGGGTCTTCGGCAGCGATGTGCCGGCCGGAGAAAGCAGTAGCCAAACCGGCGCAGCAGCACAAGACCCCGCCGATCTGCCGTGGGTGGATTCCCTGTGGGAGTCCATCACGCGCGCGGCCACAGACTGAACCGCAAAAGGAAGGACGGCCCGCGACAGTGGAACCCAACACGGCAGCCGCCCGGGACGAATCCCGCCAACCATCACCGCGAGACCTGGAAGTACTGAGCCGCCAGCTGGGACGGCCGGTCAGGGACGTAGTCGAAATTCCTGCTCGCTGCGTCTGCGGCAACCCGCTGGTGGCCGCCACCGCTCCCCGCCTCGGCAACGGAACCCCGTTCCCCACCACCTTCTACCTGACACATCCGGTCATTACCTCTGCGGTTTCCCGGCTCGAAGCTGCGGGCGTTATGAACGTGATGAACGAGCAACTGGCCGGCGATGACGTGCTGGCCGCCGCCTACCGCTCCGCGCACATTGCGTACCTGGAGGCACGCTCGGACCTCGGTAAACGGTCCGGCATCGGAGCCGTCCCCGAAATCGATGGCATCTCCGCCGGCGGGATGCCCACCCGCGTCAAATGCCTCCACGTCCTGGTGGGGCACTCGCTCGCGGCCGGTCCTGGAGTCAATCCGCTGGGGGACCAGGCCATCTCCGCCATCAGTGAGTGGTGGACCGCCGACACGTGTTACTGCGAAGGCGCATGGGACACCACGGGTGAAGCCCCGTCCCGGGACCTCAGCCGCCACGGGCCGCAGGGGCTGCCGGACATCGTAGGCCGTCCCGCGCCCGTTCGGAAAGCCTCCGGCACTGCAGAGGCCGGGCAATGACCCGCGTCGCCGCCATTGACTGCGGCACCAACTCCATCCGCCTCCTCATCGCCGACATCGAACGCAACAACGGGACCGCCAGCCTCAAGGACGTGGTGCGCGAGATGCGCGTGGTGCGGCTGGGCCAAGGAGTGGATGCCACCGGCGAACTGGCTCCCGAAGCGCTGGAGCGCACCTTCGCGGCGGCCGCCGACTACGCCCGCCTGATCCAGGAGCACGGTGCCGGCAAGGTACGTTTCGTTGCCACCTCTGCCAGCCGCGACGCGCGGAACAGGGACGTCTTCGTGGACGGCATCCGGGACCTCCTGGGCGTGGAACCTGAGGTCATCTCCGGCGACGAGGAAGCCGCGCTGTCCTTTTCCGGCGCCAGCAGCGTCTTGCCCATCCTGGACGGCCAGGAGGTGCTGGTAGTTGACCTGGGCGGCGGAAGTACCGAATTCGTCCTGGGCACGGCAGCCGGCGTGACAGCAGCAAAATCAGTGGATATCGGCTGTGTGCGGCTGACCGAACGGCATCTGCGCCAGGACCCGCCCACTCCCGAACAGATAGCCGCCGCGGAAGCTGATGTGGACGCCGCCATCGCCCGCGCTGGACAGGACGTTCCGCTGGAACGCGCCACCGCCGTCGTCGGCGTTGCCGGCTCCATTACCACCATCACTGCCCACGCCCTTCGGCTGACTGAATACTCACCCAACGCGATCCACGGCACGGAACTGCCCCTCGACACGGTCCGGGCTGCCGGCACCGATCTCCTCACCATGACGCGTTCAGATCGCGCCGCGCTGCCCTACATGCATCCGGGCCGGGTGGACGTCATCGGTGCAGGCGGACTGGTCTGGCGGCGCATCCTCGAGAGGCTGGCCGGGGTGACCGGCGGACGCATTGCAACAGCCACCGCCAGCGAACACGACATTCTCGACGGCATTGCCCTGAGCATCGGCTGACGGCCCATGCAGAAACACACCACTGGGATGGGATCACCGCTTGGACGGGCCGCGGCGGCACTGCTCGCGCTGGTCCTGGCTGGCGGCTGCCTCGTCACCGGTCTTCTCACCTCCCCGGCAGCCCACGCGGACGAATGGCGCGACAAGCAGTACTGGCTGGGCGAGTCCGGCATCACCAAGGCCTGGGAGGTTTCCAAGGGCGCCGGCGTGAAAGTTGCCGTCATCGACAGCGGCGTGGACGCCCAGCATCCCGACCTTAAGGGAGCTGTTGCCGGCGGCTACGACGCCTCCGGTTCGGGGCAGCCCAATGGCCAAAAAGGTGTGGGCTCCAAGACTGAACACGGCACCCTCGTGGCCACCATGCTTGCAGGACGGGGCCATCAGCCCGCCGACGCCACTGCCAGTCCAACACCCGGCCCCGCAGCCCTTCCCCCCGACGGAATCATAGGCGTGGCCCCGGAGGCCCAGATCCTTGCGGTCTCCACTTGGCTGGGCTCAACGAATCCGTCAGGTAAAAGCGACCAGGACCAGATTCCCGAGGCTGTCCGCTGGGCGGTGGACAACGGTGCCAAGGTCATCAACATTTCCCTGGGCAGCACCACGCCGCAATGGCCGCAAAGCTGGGACGCCGCCTTTCTCTACGCAGAGCAAAAAGACGTCGTGATCGTGGCAGCGGCCGGCAACCGGGTGGGTGGCAACATGCAGGTGGGCGCTCCTGCCACCATTCCCGGCGTCCTCACCGTCGCCGGCCTGGACCGCAAGGGCGCAGCCAGCGTTGACGCATCCTCCCAGGGAATCAGCATCGGGGTTGCGGCGCCCGCCGAAAACCTGCTGGGCGGTGTTCCCGGCGGCGGCTATGCGGAATGGGCAGGAACCTCGGGTGCGACGCCGATTGTCTCAGGCGTTGCGGCGCTGATCCGGTCCAAGTGGCCGGAGATGTCCGCCAAGCAGGTCATCAACAGGATTGTTACGACCGCAAAGGATGCCGGAGCACCCGGCAAGGACCCCCTGTACGGCTTCGGCGTGCTCGATGCCGAGGCGGCTTTGAAGGGCAACGTTCCCGAGGCCGGCGCCAACCCGCTTGGCTCCATCGCGGAATGGATCCGCGTTCACCGGCGGGGCAACCTCGCCACGCCGGCCCCGCTGCCTACTTCGGAAGTCCCGAGCGCCGTGCCTACCCTGCCGGAGGCCACCGTGCCTGCGGCCAAGCCGCCGTCGCAGCGGGACAGCGCCCTCGGCGCCGCCGTCGTGATCGGTTTCAGCCTGTTGTTCGTAGCGATCATCGCGGCAGCCGTCATTCAACTCCGGCGGGCGGCGAGGAGCCCGGGAGCGGTGGCCGATGAGCCCGACACCGGCGTGATGGACAGCGTCGATTCCGGCCGGAAACCTGAGGCGGGAAGCCTGTCCGGCAGTTAGTGAAGATTTTCACAAACTGCTGTATCCTTAAACTATGGCAACCACCCCAGAGCTCCAGGACCGTCCCAGGGTACTCGTCGTCGGCGGCGGGTACGTCGGCCTGTACGTAGCACTCAAACTGCAGAAGAAGATCGCGAATGCCGGTGGCATCGTCACCCTC
>JBKJVX010000154.1:0-3134 GCA_046717065.1 Arthrobacter sp.
CCCGAACGCAGGGTCCGGCGTGCCGTTCGCGCGGAGCCGGGTCAGCAGGATGTCGCCCGTTCCCTCGCTGGTGCCTCCTACGACCAGCACCTTCCCTCCGGAGAGCGTCGCCACGTCGCCGGCCTCCGAGAAGTCTTCGGGCGGCCCGGCAAGGACCTCTCCGCTCCCTCCGCAAGCCGGATCGAGGTTTCCCGGCACGGCGAGCGCGGTTCCCGGCGCGGCAAGGAGCAACACCCCAGCCATTGCAACGGTGAGCACCGAACGGACGGATGCGAAGGCGGTCTGCTGCATGTAGGGCCCCCTCCCCAGGGGCAGAGCGAGGATAGGACCGGGTGGGACAGAGGTCAATGCCCGATGCTGTCTGGCCTCGAACACAAAGGCGCGGCCACGCGGGCTGACCGGTGGCCCGAAAGACGGTTCCCTTTACGGAGCGTGCGATCAGTCCTTCGGGCTCGACCCAGGGGGAGCATGCTCAGCACTCACCAAGAGGTTCCATCCGGTGGTCCGGGTAATGGGGGTCGGCCAGGGTCCGCTCAGACGTCTTCGAGGTAACCCGAGATGACAGGATGAACGTACATGGGCCCTCTCGGGTCGTTGCGTCCCACCTGAATCAACACGTCCGTCTTTTCGTCCGCGTAAAGGCGCAGTGACTCGTCGCACAGGTGCTTCGAGAAACCGAAGTTGCCGAAATCTCCCCCGAAAGATGCCGGAAAGTTGTAGAAGGCCTGCTCTTCCCGGTCGTTCACGTACACGCCGGTCCGCACGCTGCATACCACCTTCAACTCAGAGACAGCCCGTGCTTGTTCGGCTTCGACGTTGACTACCTCGATAACCAGACGCTTGCCAGCTGGAACGCTGAATTCCCTGCTGCCGAAACGTCGGCCGTCCGGAATGAGGAAGTACATGCTCTTGTGCCACGGTTGGCGCACCGGCTCGTTCACCTGAAACACATTCGCGGGAGCCTTCGCAGGGTTGTTCACGAATACATGCTGCGCTCCATCGACATGCGTCGCTCCGCCTCTGCCTGCCAATGCCATCCAGAAAGCCAACGACGCTGCAGCGATCGCCGCGAGCGGCCATATCCGGTTCCGTACCTGACGCACCTGGACCTCCTTCCTCGAAGAGCTTCTTCCGTGTGCGAACGTCAGCGACTACCTGACCGTCCTTCGCAGTCTGAGCATAGGCAAGGCCCTTGATTCCAGCATCAAGACTGAATACTCGCGCCGGGTTTCGGTTGTCAAGGGTAGCTAGGCCGGCCTTAGGACAAGCCGGCTTCGCGCCGGTCCTTGATCACCCCTTACCGGCCCCGTGGAACACGGGTCGGGTGCAGGTGAGTCCGTATCCACCGCATGGCTCCGACCAGGCCTGGGATCCGAGGTCGTGTCGTGGCCGCGGAGCTCGAGTAGGAGCAGGCGTCGGCGGCGGTGACGTCGGGGCGGGCGCAGAACCGCCGAGTTGGAGGTCTTTCCCCCCACGGGGGTGGTCCTGCCCCAGTAGGGATGGGAGGTGTTGGTGCCCACCCCGAGTGCACGTAGACGCTTCACGCTGGTGCGTGAGTGGGTCGGTCGGTCGGTCGGTGGGATGTCCTCTCTACAACGTTCATGCAGGTGGATGCCCTACCCCTAGCAGCTCATGGTGAAGTCGCCGGGGTCGGGTAGACAGACGTCGGTACCACCTCCGCCGAACAGGGCGTCGTTTCTGGCCACCCCATCCTCGCCGCGCAGCCCATCGTCCCCTTCTTCACCCAAGAGGATGTCGAAGCCGGGGCCGCCCACCAGGCTGTCCGCCCCTGGGCCTCCCACCAGGACGTCGTTGCCCCCCAGACCGTGCACGGTGTCCTTCCCACGGCCCGGGCACAGGACGTCGGGGCCGGCCGTCCCTTTGATCACATCTGGGCCGCTCGTCCCCACCTCCGTGCATCGCGGGTCGCCGACCGTGGTCTCCTCGGTGGCCCGGTTGCCGGCCCACTCGGGGTCGGGGAGATCGCTTAGCACCCGGGCTCTGCTGGTGGAAGAGTCGATGGTGGGGAGGAGCCTGACCCTGACCTGGTCGGTGCCCCCCGCGGGGATCCTCCCCAGGGTGCAGGTGATTCTGGCCCCCTTGACGCAGCGGTCCCCGCCATGCGTCGGGGTGGCCGCCACCACCAGCGCCCCCCGCCCGGGCCTGTACACCACCGTTACTCCGGTGGCCGCGTCGGGGCCGATGTTGGTGACAGTCAGGGTGTGCGATACGGCCTTTCCGAGGATCACCGGGTCCGGCGGGGCCGTGATCCTCACCCCCAGGTCCGAGAACTTCGCTGCCACCTTGACCACGAAGGCGTCCCCGCCGCCGTTGTGGGTTCGGTCGGGCCCGGGAACAGTCCCGAAACCATCGCCGTCGGGGAATGTGCCCTCGGGTGAGTAGTACTCGAAGTACGTGATGCCGGTGACGTGGGCGGCTCCGGAGGAATCCACTGCGATTCCGAGCCCATCTTCGCCGTTTTCCCCCCCGATGAAGCCCGCGTATCGAAGCGCCTTCCCCTCGGGGGTCACCTTGACCACGAAGGCGTCCACGCGTCCACCGTTGTGGGTCCGGTCAGGACCGGGGATGGGCCCGAACCCGTCCCCGTCGGGGAAGCTGGACTCAGTGGAGCCCGTGGAGCCGGTGACGTAGGCCGCCTCTCGGGCGTCCACGGCGATCCCGGAGCCCGATTCGTCGCCGGTGAAGAAGTCGAACTGCTCGCTGTGGCCGCCGATGAACCCCGCGTAGCCCAGGGACCTGCCGTTCGAAGCCACCTTGGCCACGAACGCGTCGTAGTGGCCGCCATTGCGAGTTGAGTCGAAGCTGGGAAGGGTCCCGAACCCATCCCCGTCGGGGAACGTGGAGGAGCCCGCGACATTGCGCGTGGTGCCGGTCACGTAGGCCGCTCCAGAGGAGCTCACGGCGATCCCCGAACCGGAGTCGAACCCAACCCCTCCGATGAAGCCCGCGTAGCGAAGGGACGACCCCTCCGGGGCGACCTTGGCCACGAAGGCATCCTCATGGTCGCCACGCGTTCCCCGGTTGTTGGTCCGGTCGAAGCTGGGGAGGTCGCCGAACCCATCCCCGTCGGGGAAGTCGGCCTCGGTAGAGTTGGTGGTGCCGATGATGTAGGC
>JBKJVX010000155.1:0-23114 GCA_046717065.1 Arthrobacter sp.
AAAGCCCGTGGATTCCCTGTGATTCGAGGGTGCTGTGTTCAAGGCGCATGTGTGGATTCTTTCAGCTCCCAGGAGCGGTGAGGATGAGGGTGGTCATGCGGCGTTGCCAGGCTTCATCGGCCCAGAGGGGATGATGGGGTGCAGCGTTAGAGCACAGGACCATGCCCCAGATTCCGTGGTTCAACGCCGTGCGGACACCTCTCTCTGCAAGGTCGCGTCCGATGGGACCTTCCTCGAACGTGCCGTGGAGCGGGGTGTAGCCGATCCACCCCTCGCCCACCACCGCGGGGACGTTCTTCCAGCGGGCCCAGGCCGCGATCGAGATGACCCGCGACTCGATTTCCCGCCGCATCACCTCCCGGTAAATTCCGTATTCGTCGTAGAGCCAGCTGTCCCAGGCATCCGGATCGATCCAGTCGTAGCCATAGAACATCTGGTCCGTCACCACGGTGGCACGGTACTTCCACTCTGCCAGGCGCCCGTACTCTTCGACCGACGGGGCGTCGGGGCGGAGCAGCTCACGCAATGCCGGGTTGGGAAAGTCGGCCGTGCCCTCGGAACGGATGTCGATCTGTTGCTGCAGGGCGTCCAGCACCCCGTAACTGTAGACGTGGAACTGCGCGGCGCCTGGCCCGTCGGGGACGGTGTGCATGGCCAGGTGCGGCGGTTTGCCGTAGCTGGCGGTAATCAGCAGGTCCGGGTGGAGCTCGCGGAGCCGGTGCAGTTGCTCGGTGCCGCCGTCGGCAAGCGCGGGCAGGATGGAGAAGTCCACCTCGTTGTGCAGTTCCACCATGGCGATCCGCTCCCGGTGCCCGGCATCGGTGAGGGCATTGACGAGCAGGTGCCAGGCATCAGCAAGGACGCGGTACCTGTCAGTTAGCGGCACGGCGTCGATGGCCTCGAACCATTGCGGTGACCGGGCGAAGACCGTGGACTGCTGGTACTCCCAGCTGGCCAGGATGACAACGAGTCCGTGCCGGGCTGCGGCATTGAACAGCTTCAGGAGCCGCTCCTTCAGGTTGAGGCGGTAACCGCCGGGAGCGTCGTACCAGCGGGTGCCCCTGCCGTAGATTCCGCCGTCCGGTGCTTTCCCGAGCCCTTCAATTTCCAGATCGCTGGCCAAGCCCTCAAGACCCAGTCCACCAAAGAGCAGCAGCGGTGCGGCGCAGACCCTGATGGTGTTGTACCCAAGCTCCGCCGCCTTCGCACAGGCAGCGTCCAGATCCGAGTATGGGCCGCCGTCCTCGGCACGGGTGTACCAGGAAAAGTCCCAGAGCGTGACGGTCAGACGGGATGGAAGGTGCGACGGCGGCGCTCCCGTCAGGGATGCAGTGCTGGCGTCGAGCGTTCCGGACCCAAGGTACCTCTGTTCTTCGCTCACAGCCTGGCCGTCTCTTCCTCGTATGCCCGGCCCAGGGCGGCGAGTTCCCGAAGTGAGTTCGCCATCTCGAGCCGGGATGAAGCAGTGTCAGTATCGAACAGCAGAAGTTCGGGAAGGGAGGTGGCGAAGTAGTCCGGAACCGAGGGGGCGGATTCCAGCTCGTCGGCCCGGGCCTCCAGATCCTGCCATACCCTTTCCGCTTCTGCCGGCCTGCCGAGCCTGCAATGGGCGATCCCCCGCCAGTAGTCTTCGCGGCTGGTGGGCTTGGGGTCTACGGCGAGCGCATTGCCTTCCCGGCAGGCCTGGTTCCACGCGTCCACTGCCTCATTGGCGTTCCCGGCGAGTTCCAGGGCATCCCCCAGCACCACCAGTCGCTCGGCCATGCTGTCCGCCGGGTGCCGTCCCTCGCCCAGGTTGGCGGGAGCTTCCACGCCGGCGCTGAGCAGAGCGATGGCCGCCGTCGGGTCCTGCTCCATAAGGGTGGTTGCGTGTGCGACGGCAGCACGGTCGTAGGCTGCGAGGGCCATTCCTTCGCCGCCTTCAAAAGGCTGGAAGGTCCGTGCGGACATCATGTGCAGGGCTTTCTCGGCGCGGCCTGCGTCCGTCAGAAGATTGACGTAGAGCACTGCCAAGTCGTCGCGCTCAAGAACAGCCGGGTGGTGGCGTTCAATGGCAGCGATGCGGTCGTCGACAGAAGCCCCTCGAAGGCTGGCTAAGACTGCCCGTTCAAACACAAGCCTCGGATCATCCGGGCTCAGTTCCAGTGCATGCTCCAAGTACTGGTCGGCAGCTGCGGGATCTCCTCCGGTGTTGACCGTGGCGATGGCTGCGTTGCGCCAGACCACTGGGTCTGTTGAACCGAGCATTATGGATTTTTCGAGATGGGCCAGGGCGTCAGTTGCACGGTCTGCGTCCAGCAGCCAGCACCCCAGCAGCCCGTGTGCCACCCTGTCCCTCGGGTCAGCCTCGATGGCAAGGTGAAGCGCGTCATAGTCCTCAAGCCCGCATGGAAAGGCATAAGCGGTGTTACTGCGCCTGGCAGCGGAACGTTCTGCAGAGGCCGCGTCCGGGTCCAGCAGTTCCTCAAGCCAGCCGGCCCGCAGATAGCGGCGAAGGGGTTCGGGATTGCCGAAGACTTTATTGACGTTGGCGGCTGCGGCGTTTTCGGTGAGGTCCAGCGCGAGCTGCCACTGACCTGCCCTGGCAAGCCAGCAGGCCACTATCAGTGATGTCTTCGGGTCCGCAGCGTTCAGGGAACCGTCCAGCGCCACTGCCACAGGGTCCAATGGATCCGCCGCGAGGATGTCCCGCAGCAGCCGGGTGCTTTCCTCCCGCCGCCCGGCTTTGTTCAGGGCCAGGTACAGCAGGTGCTTCGCCTCGGGGCTGCCCGGGTCCAACGCCAGGGCGGCGTCGGCGTGCCGATGTGCCTCGGCGGGCTGTCCTGACCGGAGGGCCAGGCGCGCCAGCGCCAGGTGTGCCGGCTGCGCCCACGCCTTGTCCCACGCTGCCTTGCCGAACCGCTCCCGGGCTTCATCCAACCGGCCCGCGCGCTCCAGGACCAGGCCGAGGCGGTAGCTTGCCTCCCCGCTGGGCGGATTCAGGTTGCGGCGGGTGAACCGGCCCAAGGCGTTCTCCAGCAGTTTCCGGGCCCGGGCGTAATCTCCGATTTTGTACGCCGCGGCTCCCAGCGCAATCGACGCGCGCGAATCAAGCGGATCCCGGCGCAGCATCTCCTTGAAGTACGGCAGCGGCGAACGTGTGGGGTGCCGGTTCTGCGTCAAATGGGTTCCGGTGACGAAAAGCTCGTCCATGCTTGCCATGCCGGTGGCGGGATCAGGTTCAGTGGCAACCCACGGCTCCTCCCGGCTTTCCTGCGGTTCCCTCGGGGTCCAGAGAATCAGTTCCCGGTCCCCGTCCAAGACCTGCAGCGTGAGGTCGGATTCTGCTGCCGGTTCGGGCAGCTCAAAAGCTTCGGTGAACGGGTGGGCCGGCGAGATCCGGGCAGCCCATTCCCGGACTGTTGCGTCCCGGTGCTTGAAAACAACCTTTGCATCCTCCCGATCCGCCGTACTGGAAACGCCCACAGTGACCGTGCGCCCCGGTCTGTCCAGCTGAAGTGACACTGCGACCTCGAGGTTCGCCTGGTGCGCCGGGCCCATCTGCCGGATGGGGTACCAGAACTCGCTGAAGGTGCGGGTCTCCCCGGGAGCCAGGTAGCTGAAGTCCGGCTGGTTGTCCGTAAAGACGCCGGACATCAGCTCAACGTACGGCCCGTCGTCGTCGGTCAAGTGTGCGTCCCAAGCCTTGCCGACCGGGCCGTTCCCCCACGTCCACTGCTTTTTGCCGGGGGAAATGCTGCGGTCGGCCCAGTGGACAAACCCGGCGTCGGCTTCGTGATCGTAGCCGCCGAAGAAGCTGTCCTTCGTGTCGGTGATCATGTATGAGGTGGGGACCGGGACCTTGGCATAGAAATCGATGCGGTCCGCGTCCGGGTCCCCGCCCTGTCCAGCCAACGCCGGATAGTCCACGCCGTAGTAAGGCCGGTCAGCCCGTGGGAAGGCGGTAATAGCGCGACGGACATGGTCGGCAACGAAGTTGACGTCGGTGGGAAAGAATGACTGGTACTTTTCATGGGCGCGGGCTGCAATGTTTGCCCACCACAGGAAGGTCTGTGGTTCATCAGTCCGGTTGTACAGCCGTGCTTCGACCTCAATCAGGGAACTGCCGGAGCGAAGGCGGACTCCGTGGGTGCCCCGCATGCGTTGCAGGGGGTCCAGGTCGCTGTGCCACACGGTAACCTGGCCGTCGTCGCTCCTATCCACGGAGGTTTCGACGGGGAGGAACGTCGCGGGGCGGTGGTGCTGGGGCCAGTTGAACTCCACGCCGCCGGAAATCCATGGGCCCGCCAGCCCCACCAGGCCGGGTTTGATCACGTTGTTCCGGTAGAAAAAGTCATACCCGGCCGTCTTATCGAACCCAATGTGGATGCGGCCCCCAATCTCCGGAAGCAGCATCAGTCGTACAAACTCGTTCTCCAGGTGAATGGCCTGCCAAAGACGGGGTTCCTTCGACGCCGCGATGCTGTCGATGAACGGCATCGGGTACACCTTGCCGCTGGAACCCTGGTACACACGCCGGTCCAGGAACAGCGGGTAGCGGTCCGGCTCCGCCGGAGCATACGTGTCAATTGACACTGGTTCGGACCAGCAGGCCACACCGCCGGACGCCAGGACCACCTGCTGATCCGGCGGCGCATCGGGCAGAACTATGTGGCTCTTGTGTTCGTTTGCATCCATCACGGGTGCAAGCCTATGAAGTTTCCCGGCCTGTTCCCATGGCATGAGCGCGCGAGCATATGGACGATTATCTACGCGGCCTTGGCCGCTGATACGGGAATGGGAAGGGGACACCGCCCCTGCTTACGCGCGGGTGTGGCTGCAGGATCGCCCGTCGGAGTAGCCGGTGGTTGAGCGTGTCGAAACCAGGGTTCCTCTTCTGACTTGCCTCAGGCCGGACTAACGCCAGGCGGGCCGCTGAGCACGGTGGGGACGTACTCGAGCAACTGGAGCCGGCCGTCGAACGTCCTGCTCTCCACCATCTCCAGCGAGACGTCCGGATAGCCGTCGTAGATCCGCTCCTGCCCGGTGCGGCCTGTGATCACGGGGAACACGACCAGCCGGAACCTGTCCACGAGACCGGCTGCCAGCAGCGACCTGCACAGGCTGACGCTGCCGAGAGTGCTTAACGGCCTGGTCCCGGTCCGCTTCATCTCCTTCACCGCCTCAACGGCGTCCCCGGTCACGAGTTCGGAATTCGGCCACGTGAGCGGCTCGTGCAGGGTGGACGAGAAGATCACCTTCGGCACCGCGGCAAGGCCGGTGAGGCTGGCGCCTTCCTCCTCCGAGAACTCCGAGCCCTCGGCCGCGGCCTCCTTAGACATGCTGGACATCAGCCGATAGGTGTTCGCCCCCATCAGCAGGGTGTAGTCCTTCTTCCCTTCCTGCTCGAGCCAAGCCAGGTATTCCGGCCCCTCCAGGCCCCACCAGCCCGGCCATCCCTCGGCGGAGGCGTACCCGTCCAGGGAAATGATGAAATCAACCATCAGTTCTGATGGCGCCTCGGAAGGTGTCTCACCCATGACCGTCTCCTTGGATGGCAGGTGCGGGCAATGCTATCCCTGCCGCGATCAGGCCTTCAAGGGCCGCCGGGATGTACGGGAAGGGGCGGCCCGGTCTCCCCGGAAGGCAATCGAATCCACCCGACCGCCTCGCGGGGTCGGGGTCCGCCTGGTCGAAGCGCACGCCGCCCACCTCCCGGCCGTGATCCTGCCTGCCGCCCGCTTAGGCACGGCGGACACAGCCCTTCCGGCCGCCGTCGAACGCCAATAGCATGGCCGTTATCGATCCGCGCTCAGAACGCCCCTGCCAAGCAGAAGGAAGCCATGAACAGCGTCACCTGCGATCTCACCGTATCCCTTGACGGCTTCCTCGCCGGCCCCCGTCAAAGCCACTCCAACCCGCTGGGAGAGGGTGGCGAGGACCTGCACCGTTGGCAGTTCGAAGAACCCGAGGCCAACGCCGCAGCGCTTCAGGGAATTCTCTCCGCAGGTGCCTACATTATGGGCCGCAACATGTTTGCCGGCCCCGGGGCCGGCACGTGGGATGAGGACTGGCGCGGCTGGTGGGGTGAGGAGCCGCCGTACCACGCCCCCGTCTATGTACTCACGCACCATCCACGCCCTCCTGTACAGATGCAGGGCGGCACAACATTCCATTTCGTGAACAACGGGATCGAGTCGGCACTGGCCCAGGCCCGGGAGGCTGCGGCCGGAAAGGACGTAGCCATCGCCGGCGGTGCCGAAACTGCCCGGCAATTCCTCTCCGCCGGGCTGATCGACGAGCTCCGGCTCCATATCGCGCCGCTTATCCTGGGGGCGGGCGAGAGGCTGCTGGACGGCGTCGGAAACCTCAAGCTTGAACCGACCGAAGTGAGCGGCACCCGCCTGGTAACGCATGTGCGTTACCGGGTTTTCCAGTAGAAAGCAGGGCACTGCCTCGACTTCCGATTCGTCCTTGACCTAAAAGTGGGCCAGGCGTATACCGGGAGGGTTATCACGCTGGCCCCCGCTGGGCCCCGTATGGAGCTGGCCGTCCTCTGGTCTCGGAGAAGTCTGGAGTTGTGATGGGTAGTGATCGGTTCGACGTGCTCCGCGAGCAGGTCCGTGGGCAGGTTGTTGAAGAAGGAGAATCCGAGTACGAGGCGGCCCGCCGCGTCTACAACGGCATGGTTGACCGGCGCCCAGCAGCAGTCCTTCGAATCTCCCAGGTTGCCGACGTCATGGCCGCCGTCCGCTTTGCGCGCGGTCTGGGGATTGAGGTCGCAGTGCGCGGCGGCGGGCACAGTGCGCCCGGCTTTGGAACGGTCGACGGCGGCCTGGTCCTTGACTTCTCGGCGCGCCGCGGAGTCCGTGTGGACCCCGTCGCGAGGACGGCGCGAGTGGAGCCAGGCACCACGTGGGCGGACTACAACCACGCGACGCACGCCTTCGGCCTGGCGAGCACCGGCGGCATCATCGGCTCAACCGGCGTTGCCGGCCTTACGTTGGGCGGCGGCATCGGTTATCTCACCCGAAAGTATGGCCTTGCATGCGACAACCTGGTCGCGGCGGACGTCGTCCTTGCCGACGGGACGTTCGTGATGGCTAGTGAAGCAGAGAACGCGGACCTCTTCTGGGCGCTCCGTGGCGGAAGTGGCAACTTCGGCGCGGTGACGTCGATGAAATTCCGACTGCACCCGGTGGACATGGTCCATGTCGGAATTATTTTCTTCGATGCTGCCATCGGGGCCGATGTCGGCAGGGTTTACCGCGACTGGATCGCCGCCGAACCTGAAGAGATGGGGGCTTTCCTGGGATTCCACCAAGGTCCCCCGGTGCCATTCCTGCCTGAGGAGTGGCACGGGCGGCCAGTTACTGTGATCGCGGGTATGTGGACTGGGGACCTTGAGGCGGGACCGGCGCACTGGCAGCCTATGCTGGATGCCGGGCAAGTGCTGGGAAGCTTCTTCGCGCCGATGCCGTACCCCGCCCTCAATGTCATGTTCGATGGACTCAGTGCTGTCCCAGGGCTTCAGGGCTACTGGAAGGCCGATTTCCTCAGGACCCTTAGTGACGACGCGCTCCGCACCGCCGTCGAATACTCTCCGGGAATCCCGAGCGTCCACTCTGCGAACCACTTCTATCCGATTGATGGGGCCGTACAGCGGGTTGCGCCGGAAGCAACAGCCTTCGCCCACCGGGATGTGAAGTTCGCACCCGTTATAGCCGGACAGTGGCCGGAGCCTTCCGAGAATGCCGTGAACATAGCCTGGGTCCGGGATTACTGGTCCGCGCTTCACGAGTATTCTGAGCCGGGTGGCTACCTCAACTTCCAGGACGCCGACGATCAGTCCAGAATTGAGGACACCCTCGGGTCGAACTATGCACGTCTTGCTGAATTGAAGGCGAAGTACGACCCCGACAACTTTTTCCACGTCAACCAGAACATCCCGCCCGCAGTCGGTGCCGCCGGCGCCGTCGTGTCTTCTCCTGCGCCAGTGGAACTGCATACTGAGGCAGCGCCAGCGGAGGCGCGGCCGTCTGAAGCAGCACCCCGAGAGGCTACCCCTCCCGAAGCGGCTCCGACAGCGTGAATCCAGTCCGGCGCTGGGGCCAGGGTTCGGTACCGTCTGGCTATCCTCGTGCTCCGACGTCGACGGGTTCGCTATTGTGGGCGGCCGTATCCCGGGTGGTGGTGCGCATCCGGTACAGACTCGTGGTTGCGGTGATGTAGAGTCCTGGCCGTCCGGGCCTCCGAAGCACACGTTCGATACTTTTTCCGGTGGCCGCCTGCGCCTTGATACGTTCGAGGGCGGCGTTGAATCCTCAAGGTGTGCCGCTGGAACCGGCGAGTCGATCACCCTTTATCCCGTCGGGTCCGAGGCATGCGGTGTCACGATGACGCCGGTAATGATGTCCCCGGAGAGGGTCACTGTCATCACCCCGATGGACGATGGCAGACTGCCGTATTGCCCCCTCGGCCGTGTACTGACCATCAACGTAATCCCATCCTCCGGCAGGAGACGCGGTGCTCTGCCTGCTTTCGACGGCTGGCGCCGACACTTCCACCGCCTGCACTGACCGTGGTGTTGAGGCACAGGATGTCAGGGCGGTGCTGGCCGCGATTCCGGCGGTGAAGGCTGGCCCGAGTTTCACGGTCCGGGTAAACGGACCGTGGTTCATTTCTTCTTCTTGACCGCGGCCTTCGTTGTTTCACGCTGGGTGGAGGCCCAGCTGGCGAGGACTTTCAGGGCGTCCTCTGAGGGGGATTCCCGCTCTGCGGTGTACACGTTGATCCGGAGCCCAGGGGCCGCGGGAAGCTCGAGCGCTTCGTAGGTGAGGTCGAGGTTGCCCACGATGGGTGGTCGAGCCGTTTGCGGCCGGTGCGATGGTGCTTCACGTCGTGCCGGGCCCACCGGGTGCGGAATTCCTCGCTGCGGGTGGAGAGTTCTCCGATCAGGTCCGCGAGGTCTTTGTCGAACTTGAAGCGTGCGCTGTTCGGCGGAGCCGGCCTGTCCGCCATCAGGTCAAGATAGAGGGCTCGGCCGAGTTCGTTGGCCGCGAGGACGTCGCCGCGGTCGTTGCGGACCCAGGCGGGCGCCGTCGTAATTGCTTCGATGACGCGCTGGGCGCTGGGCCGCACCGTCTGCGAACTGCGCTTGCGCCGCACCCGCGGTCCGGTGGTGGCGGCGCGGGCCAGGTCAAACAGGTGGGCCGTCTCGGCGTCGTCAAGCTGCAGGGCGCGGGCCAGGGCTTCCAGGACGCTTTCCGAAGCGCCGGAAAGATTTCCCCGCTCGAGCCGGATGTAGTAGTCGATGCTCATTCCGGCGAGCATGATGCAACTCGCGCTGCCAGTCCCCTTGGCTTGGCGGCGGTATAGCAGTTTCATTGACGTACACCTGAACCTGACGTCAGGTAGCCGGACGCAACCTGTCAGAGTAGAGCGCGATCTCTAGGTTGCTGACAATGACTTGAGAAACTCATAGACCCTGACCGGACACCGTGGGCTGTTTTTCAGTCGAGTTCGTCAGCTTGTCCGGACGGGTCCTGGCGCCGCATTCTCCCCCGGAAAATCGCTAACAGGTTCCCCGACTACTCCGTCGACGCACTCCAGACGATCTTCCACCAGAAGCTGACCCAGGACGAGTGCACCTTGGAGCCCGATGCCAACCAGATGCTGCGCCGCATCTTCACCGGGCTCCACGCGGGCGAGGACTCCGGCAACGCACGGTTCGCCCGCAGGTTGTTCGAGCAGGCGCTCAATCGCCAGCGCTGCGCCTGTCGCTCAACGACGAACAAAGTCTCTACGCACTCGACTGTGAGGCCGTCATGACGCTCACAGCGGACGACATCGTCCAGGCGCGCTGGCCTTGGGCGAGCAGCCGGAACCGGAACCAACGCTGTAACCGGAGGAGCCACGCTGGTGGCGCTGGCTGGCCTGACCGGATCCGCAACTGCTGCCAGGCGAGTACACCTACCGTCCCCGCGCGGGAAAAAGCACAACTATTCCACTTCGCGGCGGCACGCCACAATTGCTTGTCCCCCGTCATGAGCCTATTTGCAGCCCTCAAGAATGCCGGCAATGGCGTCGTGCTCGGCTTCACTGACCCAGAGACGGTATTTCGCCTTGACTGCAGTTTGGCGGGCGACATATTCGCATCGGAAAGCCTTGTTCGGCGGAAGCCATGTAGCTGCATCTTTGTCACCTTTGGCACCGTTGGTAGGGCCGTCGGCGGCCATGAGATTGAGTGGGTCGTTGGCGAGTTCCTTGCGCTGGTCAGCGTTGAGCTGCTGTGCGCCCTTTTGCCAGGCGTCGCTGAGGGGAACGATGTGGTCGATCTGGACGTCGGAGCTCGTGTCTTGGCCGCGAGTGAAGGTAATCGTAGTGCCGGTGTACTTATCGGCCAGGGTTCCTGTCATGACCACACAGTTGTTGGTGCCGGGCTTGAACGTCTCGTCCATCAGGTCCCGGGCCAACATGTCATTGCGGGTGTCGCAGCCGTTGCGGTCCGTGTCCGCCCAGACCAGTCCAAACTCGTCACGAGTGTAGCCGGTCTTTGGGGCGCGACCCTTCACCGGGATGCCCTCCAATTGGGCAAGGGCGTTGGCGGCCTCAAAGGCAAAGGACGGGTCTGCCGGGCCTGGCGCATCGGCTGCATTGCGTGGAGCCGACTCGAGGACCTCAAGGGCGTTGGCGGCAGCGTCACAACCGGTGAGGGAGCCAGCCAGTAGGAGGGAGGCGACAGCGGTCAGGGTCCGGGTGGCGAAGCGGATGATCTTAGGGTCCTTCTGTTGCAACGGGCTCTTCCACGCTAACTTCCAACACCGCCTGTTACAGACAGGCCCACTCGTCGTGCCCGTCACAGGCGGCGACTCCCTTGGTCCTCATGAAGCTCACTTCGAGTGTCAATCGCTGGGGCAATTCTTAGTACTGGACTGGGAGTCTCGTCGGGCGGCTTGCTTCAGTTCGCGGCGGCCATTCTGACTTTCCAGCAGGTACCGATGAGCCTTTCCTTAGCCCCGGGCCCCCTGCCGGAGAACGAGGAACAACTACTGTCGGGGAGGATCTCGCTCAACTTTGTGATTCCCATTATGGGTTAGGAAGTGAAATCAATCTTGCCTTGCCCCCCCCAGCATGCGGTGGGAAGCGTCCGATGGTCGCGCCTCGCGCAGCCCTGACTCTGTGCGGCGCATGAGCGCAGCTGCTTCGGCGGGCTCAAAGAATTTGGTAGGTCTTCGTGGTTCCGCTCGACGGGCGGATCATCAGGTCGATGTGCTCCTGGACAACCTCAGCAACAGCTTCAATAACGGCGCGGACGTTACGGCCACCGCGCAGCGGCTCATTGCTTGGATCGACACGGGCAGAAACTTCCCAAATTGTCCCGAATGACGGCGCCGAAAACATAGCGTGGGACGCGTTCCAATCGCATCTTCAAGCTGTAGGGGAAAGATCACATGATTCGGAAAATACGAAAGATCCTGTCTGCCCTGATCGGGGCGTTGCTGGTGGCCGTCTTCCTTGGCCCGGTCAGTCCGGCCCAAGCGGCCGGATATCGATGTATCGGCGCGCCGGCGGATGACCCGGGAGCCGCAGGCCTTGGTACAGGCATGTACCCTGAGCCGCGGACTTTCCTTGAAGCACAGTCATGGTGGTCGGACCGTGGGACTCACGCCCACCTGGGGGCCTGCCTGCCTGCTGATCAGACCGTCAGGACTGGTGGCACGGTACTTACGGCCCATTGGCGGATCGACATGCACGGCATGAACGGTTACCTGCACAGGCTGACGCAAGAGGTCGCAACCGACAGCTGTTCTGCCTGCGGCGAGAAGGCCACCTTTTACAACGCCGACTCCACCAAGTTCAGGGGACCTGGCATCTTTTGGGTGACCACTTCCTTCGACGTTGGCACAGCCGATAAGACGGGGTGGCAGCAGGTGCAGAACCGGTTCGAGATAAAGGTTGCTGACGGGACGGTGCGCCCGGCCATCCGCTACATGGCGAATATCCAGCACGGCAAGACGGTGGACCACTATAACCGCCACGACACCAACGGCTACGGCTGGCACACCAACACCGCGTACGCTTACGCCCGGCTGAAGTCCAGCACGTCTTCCTACTCGCCAACGTTGCCTTACGCGCCGGTCAAGGGTAATTACTCCTTCATCGCCTCGCACGAGACAACCACGGATGGAGTGAGTAAGAACATCACCGGTTGGATGGTGTCAGTGGATCCAAAGCTTCACGCGGATCCGCCTTCCACCGGACTTGTCCTTGGCAGCGGCACCACAGCCTGCGCTCCTTACGTCAAAGGCACCTGTCATGGCCCCCGTAATGTCCGCTGGACCATCGATACGACGCAACTCACGGACGGTGTGCATTTCGTGACCATCTTCACGCACCAAAAGGACTCGCCCACCAAGGAGAACACTGGCGTGTTCAAGTACCCCATCATTGTGGACAATATCCCCGGCTAAACCTGCATAGGGTGCCAGCCGTGGCAGTTGATTTTGGCTCGGCTGGCACCCGTGTGCTTCATGGCGCGGCGATGAGTGCATGGAAAAGACCAAGCTCACGTCGCGTTACGCGAACCCTCAAGCCCGGGGCAGATCGAACGGAAATCATCAGGGGCCTGGAACGGATGCGCTCCGTCATATCGTTCCTGGACGCTTTGCACTACATCCGCGTTACGTGGAGCGGGACAACATCGAGGCACACCCAAAGCGTCGGGAGCAAACGAAATGCCTTCGGTACACCCGTCCTTTAGACTGCGCGGATCAAAATGAGCTCGTAGACCATGGCCGAGCCCATTGCCGGCCCGCGGCAGGTCAGTTGGCGCGGCGGGGCGTGGCGAGCCTGCAGTTCGACGTCGATACGCACCGGGTGAGGCGGGCTGCCGGTGATGCGGATCCGCCAGTAATCGCCATCGCGGGAGGTCGCCACAACCGTATAATCATTCCGGCCGGCCGGGCCGAAACGTGCGAGCGTGGCCGCGACAGCGGCCTGCTGTGCTGGGAAGAGGTCCGTGTAACCGCGCAAGTACTCTGCGTGGATACGGCCGGCGAGGTGTTCTTCGATCGTGGCGACGGACGACTCAGCGTCCAGATTTCCGTAATACACGCCGTCGGGCGCGACAACGACATTGCCTGCGAACCTGTCACCACCTACATGCGAGCATTCCCACACCAGCTCCGGCCAGCGCCCAGTCAGCGCACTTCCCACAGGCCGTCCCCACACGGCACAGCATTGGTCTCTTTGACTGTGGGTGCACACCAGGATGACGGGCGGATGGCCGAGCTCTCCCGCGGTGCCGAGGGCTGTGGCGATCTCCGCCAGATCCTCATCCCGGCTCCACGTTCCCCATTGCTGACGATAGGCACCGGAGTTCCCATGGTGCAGCACAGCCCAATGGCTCTGACCCTCACGGCGGCGGGGGCCGGGCCGCCTCACCAGCAGCACCCGCGCCCGCGCCGCCTTCGCGGCGGAGAGCACGATAGTTTTGGTCCGGGGCTCGAGATCAAGCCCCTCGAAGCCATTGAGCGGCCACCCGCCCCGGTACTCAATGAGGACCCAGACGACGCCGTGCGGCGCCGTGCCGGCAATCGGGTCGCCGCGCAACCGGGCGTCTTCAGAACAGAAGAAGCGCTCCCCGGCGGCCGAGGCGGCCGGGTCATTAGTTAGATCACTGTTCAACGGGAACGAGGACCCCCGCGCGCAGTAGTCTTTCAACGAGTTCGACGCCGAGATCACCCGCGGTGTGAACCTCCCCGTCCAGCGCGCACATCACAGACGGCAGATCGGCCTCCGGGAAGTCGAGCCAACCCACGCGCGTGGTCAGGCGTGGTCCCTCCAGCCGCACTTCCAGTGCATCGCGAAGCCGCACCACGGACTCGGGGCGTAATCCGTCGACGGCGGCGAGCTGGGCCAACGGTCCCAGCGGCGCGGGGCGTCCCTGTCCTCGCCGGGTGCGGTGGAACAGGGCAGTGGTATCAGCCTCAGCGAGGGCTGCCGCCAGTCGCCGACGGACGACGTCGATCTCCCCGTTTGGCCCGTCCACGCCCAAGGGCAACGTACGGCGCATCCCGGGATCGTCGCACAGCGCTGCAAGCGCTGCCTGCGCGAGCTGTTCGGCCAATGCGTAGCGGGTCCAGCTGTGGATTCCCAGGGTGAGGTGGATGGAGACCTCGCCCTGCGCCTGGGCGGCATGCAACCAGCCACGCGGCAGGTAGAGGACATCCCCTGGCTCTAGCACCGTGTCGATATAGGCCTCCCCTTTCGCGGCCTCGGCCACGGCCGAGCGGCGGTCGGTCCAGGGTTGGTCACGCAGCGGGTCCGTGTGAACCGGCTCATGAATGATCCAGCGCTTTGTACCCTCGATCTGCAGGACGAAGACGTCGTGCACGTCGTAGTGATCGTCGAACCCCCTGTTTTGAGGCGGCGTGATGTAGGCATTGGCCTGCACCGGATGTCCGAGCCCGGTGCTTAGCCTGCTGCTGAACTCCGAGACAGGCTCCCAGGTGCGGTGCAGGGCCTGCAGCACGAGCGTGGCACCGTCTGCGAATTTGCGCCAAAGCGCTGTGTCGTCGAGCTGGTCAGAGATGGTGGCGCCGACGCCGGCGGGTGAGGTGAATGATGAGTCTGGAAATGTAGTGCCGCCCTTGGCGACACGGAGAAAAGGTGTGCGCAGTCCACGGCGCGAGATCAGTTCGTCAACGGCCTCGGCAGAGAAGAGATCGGAGAAGTCGCTTGCGCCACGCGTGAGCAGAGCCGTGCGCCCCCAGACGTCGCCGGCGAACCTCTCACGGCCGATCCTTATCAGGCGTGTCTCCAGGACCCCGCCGCTTTCCAAGGCGTCGGGGTCCTGAAAGTCCGTGCGGGTGGTGCTCAAAATTTAGATGCCCCGTTCTGCGTCTCCCCCATCGGCACCGCCGTCGGCACCGCTGTCAGCTCCCCCATCGGCACCGCTGTCGGCTCCCCCATCCGCACCGCCGTCGGCACCGCTGTCAGCTCCTCCGTCGGCACCGCCATCGGCACCGCTGTCAACTCCTCCGTCGGCACCCCCGTCATGCATGCCGGGGACACCTGCCGCGCCACCGTCCGCGGGGCCTTCCTGCTGGCTCGGATCCTGCTCTGGACTGGTCATGCTTCCTCCCGAGAATCGAATCGCTAGGATCAGCTCCGTCACCGGCACTGATCACCCAACCGGGCGGTCCAACGGCACCGCCCGTGATCACCCTAACGGCACGGGCCAGCCCTGGGAACAACCTTCTTTTTATTCAGAACTGGGAGAGTCCTATTGGCCGGCCGGCACGGCCATCCCGTCCCCTTTAGGAGATTGAATCCAGTGCGCATCGGCGCCCGGGAAACTCTGCTGCCTGCAAGATTGAGCAGCTTTAGAGTCATTTCTGCTCTGGGCTCGATATCACCACCAGCCAGGGGACTTGAACCCGCCACCCCACACACCTGCACAGGCCCCGCGGCAGCCAGGCCACAGCCCGCAAAGTTAGCGTCGGAGGGACGCCACCACAAGCCATGCCAACAGCAAAAAGACAAAAAGCCTGTGACCTGCAGAAACACTGCGCCCGAGGTGAGACTCGAACTACATTCCCGGCTTTGTAAACACTGGGACCCCGCGAAAACATGCGGAATACGAGCTAGTCCAACCGATGTGCGACCCGCTTCGAAGGCAAAGGGTGGACATTGTCCACACCCTCATTTGCCCCTGAAACGGGTCCCACAGGCCAAGCCGGCGTGCCCGCCTCGGTATGCCTAGGCGGGTTAACTGGCTGGTGCCACAACGTCCTCCAGCACTGACCTGTCGAAGAAACGGATCTCGCCCGTTGCCTCGAAGAACACAGGAACTACTGATGTGCTCAGGTCTTTGGACGTTTCGTAGATTTCAGCCGCACTCGCGTGCTTCCTCGCAATTGTTCCAACTAGCTCGGTACCGCGAACCCGAACAGTTCGATATTTGTAGCTCATCGTGACCCCTTCGTCGGCTAGCTGTATTACCCACAGACGTTAGTGACGGTCGGCGTGGTGTGGTGACATGAAGAAGACCTCCGAGTGGGGTGGGGCTTGTCTAAGAGTCCAGTTCCACAAACGGAGGTCTTCAATGTCCCACCCTAATGCTTTTCTGGGCCCTCGTGGCCGTCTTGCACTGGCACGTTGTGTAGTCGATGATGGCTGGCCGCTGCGGCGGGCAGCGGAACGGTTTCAGGTCTCCGTTAGCACCGCGTCCCGTTGGGCCCGCCGCTATCGGGAACTGGGCGAGAACGGCATGGAGGACTTGCCCAGCCGCCCCACACGGTCCCCGCGCCGGACCCCGTTCCGGCGTGAACGACGGATCATCGCCCTGCGGCTCAACCGCCGTTGGGGGCCGGCGAGGATTGGTTACCTGCTGGGCATTCACCCCTCCACGGTCCGTAAAGTCCTGTCCCGGTACCGGTTGGCGAGGCTGTCCTGCGGTAGAGCATTTCAGAAGCCACGAGGCAAAGGCCATGTCTCAGGCCCGGATGGGCAGCGGCTGAATCAGCGGTAGGATGCCGTGTCCGGTCAACGGTCCGGCACAGTCTAGGATTCGACGAGCGTCAGGATTGTTTCCGGGCGTACGCCGTCGAATTTCATCGCATCGGCTGCGGCTTCGGACTCCATCATTCGCTGGAACATATCCATGTCGGGGACTTCGACGATCAGTCCTACACGGTTGGTCTTCGCGGGATCAATGAACGTTCGAACGGTGATGCCCGCGGGCCCAAAGATTTCTTCCCGTTTTGGTGAACTGAGCCAGTGCTCAACGTTGTCGACCTCGTGGGTGATTATTAGCGTTGGCATCGTCGCCCCTGCTTTCTGAAATTGCGTCAGAAGCCGAACCGGAGAGGGACCGCATTAGGACATCCTGATCACGCTGAACCTAGCATGGCCTCGATGGCAGGGCTAGGGACTGAAAGTAGTTAAGGTACGGGAACGACCTCGAAATGAAGATCCTGACCGGCCCGCGGAAGGGGCTGTTTTCGCCCGTCGTTCGTTGCATTTTTCCCAGGACACTGGAAGGTCAGAACTGCTCAGCCAGCGCCCGGTTTACGGCGGGGATGTCCAGGAAGGCTGGGTCGAATGGTTCGGCAGATCCAGTCATGTCAGCCACCCATGCGGAGTGTTCGTTGTGGTCAGGATGCGCCGGGTCGGCCAAGGCATCCATGATGTCCTCGTAACCCGGCATACCTCCGGAGTCTTCCAGCGGGCCGCGCCGGGCGCCGTCGATCAAGCGGACCGGCGGACTGTCTTCGTCTACGAGCCGGTGGGAAACCAGTTCGAGCCGGTGAAGCCAGCTGTCTCCGAAGTCGTATTCGTAGAACGCTTAGCCCGACCCCAGTGCGAGCAGTTGATCCAGAGTGCAGTTCTCCTCAGGCCTGTCGCCCGGTTCTTCACACTGCTGCCTTGGAAGCCACTGCGGGACTTCAGGGAATTCGCCGTCGACCGGCCGCAGCGACGCGAACGGGTCGCTTGTTACAAACCTGTGCAGGTGCGCGTCCTCCCAGCCAAATGCTGCCTGCAGGACCTGGTGTACCTGACTTAAGGTCAGGAAGCCCCGGAGCTCGAATCGTCGCCAAATCTCAGGCTCGCTGTCGACCAGCGCCACGCGAATTTCCAGGACCGAGTCCTGTCCAGCATCCATTTTACAGGTCTCACGGCCCTACTACTAAGAGGCATGGCCTCCCCCCGACCCGGCCGATAGCTTGACGAAGGATTTGTGTCGGCGATTGAAATGGTTAGGTGAGTGACCGGCGTCAAACCCCGTAGTGGCGGCAGGCGCCACTGAGAACGGACAAAGTAGGACCTGGAGACTACCCTCCTGCCTGCGGAGCGGCTATGGTCTCGGTCATGAAGCCAATCATCCTCCTCGACATCAACGGCGTGCTCAACCCTAAGCTTCAGCCGGGTGACAAGTCTGATGGGAAGAATGTGCAGCTCTCGGATTTAAAGGTTGCCCTGGTGCGTCGGCTCGCCACCAAAGGGAAGCTCGCTTGGGTATCGACGTCAAATGAGGATCTTGTGGACAGCCTCGAAGCGCAGCTGGAGCTTGAGGTGAAACCACTGCGCGTGGAGATCATGCCGGAGCCGGACGATGAGGACCAACAGACGCCAAAGCTGGGGTCAGTATCCAGGTGGTTGAACAAAATGGAGGCCGAAGGCGGGGCTGACTGGGACGCCATTGTGTGGATCGATGATGCACTAGGGGCTGACGTGCACGATTGGGCCCACCAGTACCACCAACCCGTCCTGCTGGAGAAGCCTGACCCTGAGGAGGGCCTGACAGAAGCCCACGTCGTGGCGGTGCAGGTTTTCATTAACGACGAGGACCGGGATCATGCGCCCTGACAGCAGATGCATTCCGCCACCACGCCAAGGGCATTACGGTCACGACTGAAGGGGTAAGGACGTGTACTTTCAGCGTCCGAATGGAAAACAGCGTAATCTCAGGCCGGGGCGCCCACGCGACGCGGGCGTACGGAGGCGGTATTCGCCCGCGCATAACTGGGATGCCAGCTGAACCCTCTAGAGTCTTTGCCTATGAACGTCCCAGCCAGTGAGGTCCCGGTTCGACCCGTCCAGCGCGTCGTCATCGTCCACGGATATCAATCGTCTCCGGATGCAAACTGGTTCCCCTGGCTTCAAAGCGCCCTCGAAGCTGAAGACATCGGAGTCACAGTCGTTCCACTCCCCAACCCGGACGATCCTGGCAAAGCAGCCTGGGAGAACGCAGTCAGCACGGCACTAGGAGTGCCGGATGCGACAACAGTGGTTGTGGCACATTCCCTCGGCGTGGTCACCGTCCTACGGGTACTCGAGACACTGCCGGAACCCTGGGAGCTGGGTGGGCTCGTGTTGGTCGCCGGGTTCACTGAACCACTGGAAGCATTGCCGGAACTTAACGGTTTCCTCGCAACTGACGTTGCCGTTGAGCGGGTGGCAACGAGCATTCGGGAACGAACAGTACTTCGCTCCGACACGGATCCTTTCGTGCCGCCGGAAGCATCCGATGACCTGGCCAGACGTCTAAGCGCACGTCTGCAGGTCTACCCGGGAGCAGGACACTTCATGGCAGAAGATGGCGTCACAAGGCTGCCGGCTCTGCTTGACCTGATTCGGTCAAAGTAGGGGCTTCCGGTAAAGAAGCCCCTAGACCGCACTGGTGGTCATCATGGGGCGTTGAGGCGGCGGGTCGACAGCTGGATATGGATTGGCAAGGCCATCTGGCCAATTCCGCTGGGATCCTCAAGTCCCACACTAACGCCCAGGCCAAGAACTACCTGCTCTACGGCGGGATCATCTACCTCATACTCTGGCTCTACGGCCTCGTCATTGGCCATGACCCGCGCCAACTTCGTGCCCGTCAACAACGCCGACAACTGGCTCCACTTCGTCCTCGGCGTTGCCATGCTCGCCCTGGCCATCCTCCTCTCCCGCAACACCAGCCGCACCGGCAGGGCAACCAACCGCTAACAGGGACGTCCGTTCCTACGGTTCCTTCACAACCTGCAGGAGCCTCCGGGACCCTCCGTGCCGGGGGCTTTCCTCGCGCAAACAACGCACGCCTTCCGCAAGCGGTCACTCCAGCGGATGCTCCGCCTACGCCGGATATAGTGTCAAGCGTGGAAACCCGCCGGTTCCCCATGGTGGGTCTTCCTGATGCCCCGTCTGGACTTCCCTATGAAGGGCTTCACCGGGGTGTCGCACACGGACCCTGAGGAGGCGCCATGGAATCCAGAGGGCAAGAGCCTTGCATTGTGACTGTTGAGCTTTCCAGCCAGGACGTTTTGCATGTGCGGTGGACACCCGGAGCAGTCGTTACGGAATCGGACGCCAAAGCTCTAAAGACACGGGCCGCTGAGCTAAGTGCAGGGCGCATCCTTCCAATGCTGGTCGAAATGGCCAGCATGAAGTGGATCGACCGCCGGGCCACGGAGATGTTCTCAGAGCCCTGGCCACTCGCGCGGATGGCACTCGTCGGAGCCTGCCCCGTCGACGAAGTCATAGCCAGCTTCTACAGCGCACGCCACCACCATGCCTGTCCCACCCAGTTCTTTACCTCACTCGACGAGGCGATGATCTGGCTGACTGAGGGATAGGGCAGTAGAGGACTCATGAGTGCGTTTGCTCGCGCACAGCACCCGGGTCGATGATGATTTCGTGCCTTGATCCTCCGTCAAGTTGCAGCACTGGCGAAGCGCTGGGGATCACTAAACAAGCTGCCCATGACTTTAACCGCCGCAGGATCGAAGATCAGGAGAAGTATCTTCCAGACCGTCACGACGCGCCAGCCGCCCGTACAGTGCTGGAAGGCTAGGCGGCCATCGTCCACCGGAAGCTCGGCCAAAAGGCAGAAGAGGTCGCTGTGCTGAAAAGGTGCCTGGACAGCACTCCGAAGTCCCGCCTGGCCGGCAGCCGCATCGCCGAACGTCTCGCGAAGCTGGAGTCCTGATGCCGGCTCGTCCGATGGACCCTGCCGGTATTCAGTCCCATCACCCTGGTGGTGCCGGTGAATACGATCCCGGAGACGCTGGCATCTAAGCACCCGCTCCAATCTCAGGTGCGGCCGGTCTCATGAGCCCACATGGCGAGCTCGACCCGATTACGCGCGCCGAGCTTGCGCATCAGGCTGGCCAGATGGGTCTTGACGGTGCTGGGACTGATGTGTAGATCGGCGGCGATCTCACTGTTGGTTCGGCCCTGTGCCACCGTGAGGAGCACTTGCTCCTCACGGGAGGTGAGCGGTTCTATCGGCTGCGCGGATGGTCCTTTCTGCGATCTGGCAAACGCCGCAAGTAGGCGGACGGTGACACTGGGAGCGATCAGAGCATCACCATCGGCTGCAGCATGGATCGCCTGGGTCAGCAGCGCAGGTCCGGCGTCTTTGAGCAGGAAGCCCCGGGCACCGGCCTTCAACGCCCCATGGACGTACTCGTCGAGGTCAAAAGTGGTGATGACGACGATCGGCAGGGGGTCGGTGACCTCGGGTCCGGCGAGCTGGCGGGTGGCTTCGATACCGTCCATCAGCGGCATACGGATGTCGAACAGGCATACGTCCGGGCGTAGCTGACGCGCCAGGGCTACCGCCTGTCGCCCATCGGTGGCGGCGCCCACGACCTCGATGTCGGGCTGGGCGTTCAGCAGCATCGTCAGGCCGGTGCGCACGATGTCCTGATCGTCGGCGATGAGCACCCGGATGGTCATCGGGGAGCGCCTGTTCGGGGCAGCATCGCCTCGACCCGCCAGCCACCGCCCGCGCTCGGGCCAGCGTGGAACGTGCCACCCAGCAGCTTGGCGCGTTCCCGCATACCGACCAGGCCGTAGCCCGATGGGCTGCCGCCGGCCGTGCTGACAGCGCCATCGTCATCGACCGTCAGCTGCACACGCTCGGCGTCACCCACGACACGTACGGCTATCCGCGTCGCGTAGCGGGCGTGCCGTCGCGCGTTCGTGACCGACTCCTGGGTCAGGCGGTAGAGCGCGGCCCCGACCGCGGGGCTGAGATCGTCGAGCCCCCCGGACAGCTCCACGTCGACCCGTGGCCCTCCCTCGGCTTGCCCGGCGAGCCGCCCGAGGTCAGCCACGCCCGGGCCTGGCGCGAAGTCCGCCCCCTCTGAGGTGCGCAGGACACCGACCATGGTGCGCAACTCGGTCAGCGTTTGCGAGGCCGCGTCCTCTATGACAGCAAGGACCTCAGCGGCACGCTCGGGGTGCGACGTTGCGACGGCACGTCCGGCCTGCGCCTGGATGGCGATGCCGGAGACGTGGTGGGCGACCGAGTCGTGGAGGTCACGCGCCAGCTGCTCCCGCTCCCGGGCTTTGGCCTCGTCGATGTCGCGGGTGCGCGCGTACGCGTGGTAGCGGATTGCAGCGCCCAGGGCTGCGGCGAACAGGAAGAAAGCGTATGCACCCACCGTATCTTCGTGGCTGATCGGGTCGGCGACGTGGGTGATGACCAGCCAGACCAGGGTGACCCCCAGGCCGGTCGTGGCCTCCCGGCCGGCTCCCCACCGAAACAGCGCGTAGGTCAAGACGAGCACGCCCCCGATGCTCGTCAGCAGACCAGTCTCCTCATCCGCGAGGATCCTCGCGACGTCGACAGCTGTCAGTGTGCCGAAGGAGACCGCGACCGCCGCCAGGGGGTGGGTGCGTCGCCACAGGAGGGGGGCAAGGACCACAAACACGACGGCGAGCACCAGCGGGCGCGACGTTAGGTCCTCGCGGAGCGCCGCCTCCACCACCGACCACGTCGCGAGTACCGCGACGAGCGCCCAGTCCCGCCACACCCGCCGCGGGGGGTGCGCGGGTCGAGGCTCAGCCCACAACGAGCGGAGCGCCTTCGTCACCATTTGTCCAGCATAGGGCCAGCGCGGCAGCGGCGTATCAGCCGAAAGCACGAGCGGGAGGCCACGCTTTCGGCCAGGCGAACTCCGTCCTCCGGGCCGATGTGCCCGCTGCCAGGCTCAGCGATCGTGGAACTACCGATCCTTACCACAACAACGGAGCCCATGATGAGAACACGTCAACCCACCACCACACTGGAAGACCGACGGATCCCGGTGCAAGCCAAGCTCGCGGCAGCCTGGACAAGCTTGATGTTCTTCTACATCTACATCGACTACTTCCACCTTTACCAGCCCGGCGCCATCGACCAACTCCGGGGTGGCGAAATCTATGTGTTGGACATCAGCCCGACGTTGATGACCATTTTCGTCGCGTTCATAGGGATCCCGGCCCTGATGGTGATGCTCTCCATGACGCTGCCCGCCCGGGTGAACCGCGCCACGAACCTCGTCGTGGCATCGCTCTACATCCCCGTCATGGTGTTCAACGCGGTAGGGGAGTCCTGGGACTGGGCCTCCTTCTACGGCCTCTCCATCGGTATCGAGGTGCTGCTCCTGGCCTTCATCCTGCGCTCCGCCTGGACATGGCCCCGCACTCCCGCCGTCCCTGCCGGTCCCGCGACGACCGACCTTCGACACGACCTTCGACAGTAGGTATCCGTGTAAAGTCCTACGGCGTGAAGCCCGCCGCCGCGGACACCGGGCCGACCGTGACCAGCTCAGTCGCGGTATGCGCAGAGAACCTGCTCACGAACGGTCCGGTGT
>JBKJVX010000156.1:0-12849 GCA_046717065.1 Arthrobacter sp.
GGCCACCTGCTGGCCACCTCCTTCCATCCGGAAGTGACTGGGGAAAAACGCGTACACGAACTTTTTATCCGCATGATCAGAGGAGAAGCGTAAAGCATGTCAGGCCACTCCAAATGGGCGACGACCAAGCACAAGAAGGCGATCATTGACAGCCGCCGCGCCAAGTCGTTCGCCAAGCTGATCAAGAACATTGAAGTTGCAGCCCGGATGGGCGGCCCGGACCTCGCCGGCAATCCCGGCCTTGAACTTGCCGTCACCAAGGCGAAGAAGACCTCGGTTCCCAACGACAACATCGACCGTGCCATCAAGCGCGGCGCCGGCCTCACCGGTGAAGTGGTTGACTACACGGAAATCATGTACGAAGCCCGTGGTCCGCAGGGCTCCGCGCTGCTGGTCGAGTGCCTGACAGACAACAAGAACCGTGCGGCCTCCGAGGTCCGCCTGGCCATCTCGCGCAACGGCGGCACCATCGCTGATCCCGGATCCGTGAGCTACCTCTTCGCCCGCAAAGGCGTTGTCAACCTGCCCAAGAACGGCCTCAGTGAGGACGACGTCCTGATCGCAGTCCTGGACGCCGGCGCGGAGGAAGTCAAGGACAACGGCGACACGTTTGAGATCCACTCCGAACCGGGTGACCTGCAGGCCATCCGGGAGGCACTCAACGAAGCCGGCATCGAGTACGACACCGACGAGGTGGAGTTTGTCCCCTCCATGCAGGTGGAACTCGACGTCGACGGCGCCCGCAAGTTCCTGAAGCTCGCAGACGCCCTCGAAGACCTCGACGACGTACAGAACGTGTACAGCAACGCCGACCTCAGCGACGAAGTCCAGGCTGCCCTGGAATCCGAGTGACGCCCGGCCTTGCCTGCTGAACCCGGCTGCCCATGACGCTGCGCGTACTGGGGGTCGACCCTGGACTGACCCGCTGCGGCATCGGCGTGGTGGATGTCGAACGGAACAGGCGCGCCACCATGGTGGCCGTCGGGGTGGTCGGAACCTCGCCGGACGAAACGCTGGACCAGCGCCTCCTGGTGATCGCCCTGGCCATCGACGAGTGGCTGGACCGCTACGAACCCCAGGTCCTCGCCGTCGAGCGTGTCTTCTCCCAGCTCAACGTCAGCACCGTGATGGGCGTCGCGCAGGCGTCCGGTGTGGTGATCGCCGCGGCGGCGCGCCGCGGGATCCCCGTGGCGCTGCATACGCCGTCGGAAGTCAAAGCCGCAGTCACCGGCAGCGGCTCCTCCAACAAGGAAGCGGTGACCAAGCTGGTTACCAAGATCCTCCGGCTGGACGCGCCGCCGCGCCCGGCCGACGCGGCGGACGCCCTGGCGCTGGCCATCACGCATGCCTGGCGGGCCGGCAGCGGCGCGGCCGTTGCCACCACCGGGCCCGGCAGTTCTTCGCTCACGCCGGCCCAAAGAGCGTGGGCTGAAGCCGAAGCGAAGGTGCGGCGCGCACGCTGATTGTCCTGGCTGCTTGCTAGGGTATTCGTAGATATGTTCGGATAGCCGGTCCAATTCGTGGAGCCCGGCAGTACACAGGAGCCAGGCCCTTGATCAGTTTCCTCCGCGGAACCGTAGCGCACGTTGGCCTGTCCACGGCCGTCATCGACCTCAACGGCGCGGGCATGAGCGTCAACGCCACGCCGCAGACCCTCAACCGGCTCCGCACGGGCGAGGAGGGCCAGCTTTTTACCTCCCTGATCGTCCGGGAGGATTCGCTGACCCTCTTCGGTTTTGCGTCCGACGACGAGCGGGAAGTTTTCGATGTCCTGCTCAGTGTCAGCGGAGTGGGGCCGCGGCTGGCCCTGGCGGTTCTCGCCGTCCATGACCCGGAGGCTATCCGGGTGGCAGCACATACCGGGGACAGCAAAACGTTCACCAAGGTGCCCGGTATCGGGCCCAAGGTGGCCGGCCGGATCGTCCTGGAGCTCGCAGGAAAGCTGGTTCCGCACGGCACTGCCGGCACGGCCAGCGCCCCCACCGCTGCAGAGGCTGCCTGGAAGCCGCAGGTGGTGGCGGCCATGACCAGCCTGGGCTGGTCCGAAAAGGACGCGTCAGCAAGTATCGACAAGGCATTGGCCGATGACCCTGAGGTCTCCTTCCGCGGCAACGTCCCGGAGATCCTGCGGACCACCCTGCGCTGGCTCGGCCAGGACGGGGCCCGCGCCGGCAACCGCGTAGGCAGCCGTGGCTGAACCGTCAGTGGTGGCTGCAGGGGAGGAGCCGGAGGAGCGCGCCATCGAGGCCGCCCTCCGGCCCAAGAACCTGCACGACTTCGTGGGCCAGCACCGCGTCCGCAAGCAGCTGTCCCTGGTGCTGCAAGCCTCCCGGATGCGGGGCCGGAGCGCGGACCATGTGCTGTTTTCCGGTCCGCCCGGCCTCGGCAAGACCACGTTGGCCATGATCGTTGCGTCCGAGATGAACGCCCCGCTGCGGATCAGCAGCGGCCCTGCCATCCAGCACGCCGGAGACCTGGCGGCCATCCTCTCCTCCCTGTCGGAGGGCGAGGTCCTGTTTTTGGACGAAATCCACCGCATGTCCCGGCCGGCAGAAGAAATGCTCTACATGGCCATGGAGGACTTCCGCGTGGACATTGTGGTGGGCAAGGGAGCCGGCGCCACGGCGATTCCGCTCGAGCTTCCGCCGTTCACCCTCGTTGGTGCTACGACCCGCGCCGGTCTCCTGCCAGGGCCGCTGCGCGACCGCTTCGGCTTCACCGGGCACCTGGAGTTCTATTCCGTCGCCGAGCTCGAGCTTGTCCTGCGGCGCTCCGCGGGTCTGCTGGACCTCAAGGTCAATTCCGCCGGCTTCAGCGAAATCGCCGGCCGTTCGCGCGGCACACCGCGCATCGCCAACAGGCTGCTGCGGCGGGTACGCGACTGGGCGCTGGTCCACGGCATCGAACAGATCGACGCGCGGGCGGCATCAGCTGCGCTGGATATGTATGAAGTCGACAAAAAAGGACTGGACAGGCTGGACCGGTCAGTCCTGGAGGCGCTGATCACCAAGTTCGGCGGCGGTCCTGTCGGGCTGTCCACCCTGGCCATCGCCGTCGGCGAAGAAACTGAGACCGTGGAAACGGTGGCCGAACCCTTCCTGGTCCGCGAGGGACTCCTGGGCCGCACTCCGCGGGGCCGGATCGCCATGGCCCCCGCCTGGACCCACCTTGGCTACGCCATCCCCGCCGGCGTCTTCGGGCAGGAGCCCCTGGACCTGTTTGAAACGGCCGGCGACGACGCCGACGGCAAGGAAGACTGGGCCCCGCAAAGCCAATAACAGGCTCCCTTCAGCTTTTCCCTTTAGACTGGTATGACGCTCGGCACGTTCGGGTCTTTGTTCCTGCAGCCACCAGAATGCGGTTGCTCCGGCGGAGAAGGAAATCCGTCAGGTTTTCTGTCCGCCAGTCCGGCCAGCGGACGGAACTCATCGGACGTCGCCGGAAACCGGCCAGGCACGCAATAGAACGGATTTTTCCCTTGGATCTAATGTCAATACTCCTCTTCGTCATGCTTGGCGTGTTCATCTTTATGATGTTCCGCCGCAACAAGAAGACGCAGCAGCAGCAGGCTGAACTCCAATCGCAGTTCGCCCCGGGCGTCGAGGTCATGACCAGCTTTGGTCTTTTCGGCCGCATCGTCGATATGGACGACGTCGAGAACAAGGTCACCCTGGAGCTCTCCCCGGGCAACCTCGCCACGGTGCACCGCCAGGCCGTGACCAAGATTGTGGAGCCCGTCGCGGTTTCCGACGAGGACGCCCCGGCTGTGTCCGCCGTGCCGGATGACGCTTCATCCCTCACCGCCCGCGAAACCGGTACCCAGTCCGCGTCCGTGGAGACGCCGGACGAGACCCTGAAGCGGCTCAATGACGAGGGCAAGAAGGACAACTAGTCCCGCTGGTTCTACACAACACCTCTACGGCTGCGGATCGCCGCCGGTGCCGGCACCAAGCTTGCACCGGCGGTTCCTCCGTGAATAAGAGAAAGATCAACAATGGCACGAACTGGCCTTAAGAAACCGGGCCTCAGGGTCCTGGTCTGGCTCGGCGTAATCCTCGCCGTGCTGACTGCTGTCCTTGCCGGCGGCACCATGGCCGGACAGGCGAGCTGGGCGCCAAAGCTGGCGCTGGACCTCGAAGGCGGCACCCAGATGATTCTGGCGCCGAAGGTCGAGGGCGGTTCGGACATCAACGAAGAACAGCTCAACCAGGCTGTGGCCATCATCCGCCAGCGCGTGGACGGTTCCGGCGTCGCTGAAGCAGAGATCAGCACCCAGTCGGGGCGCAACGTGGTGGTCAGCCTTCCCGGCACCCCCTCAAGCCAGACGCGCGACCTCATCCAGGCTTCCGCGGACATGAACTTCCGCCCGGTCCTCCTCAACGGGGCGGGCGCTCCCGTTCCGGAGGAGTCGCGGGCTCCTGAGGACCAGTTGCCCAAGCCGACGGCGGAACCCGCCAACAGCAGCGACACCAACTGGATCACGCCGGAAATCTACCGCCAGTTCGAAGCCCTTGACTGCGACAACCCGTCCCAGGATGAGCAGCAACGCTCGGATCCAGCCAAGCCGCTCGTGACCTGTGAGCCCGCGTCCGGAACGAACCCGGCCATCAAGTACATCCTCGGTCCGGTGGAGGTCAAAGGCAGCAACATCGTCACGTCCTCCTTCCAGCTCCAGCAGGGCGCCCAGGGCGCCGTCACGAACGAGTGGGCCGTCAACATCCAGTTCGACGACGAAGGCACCGCCAAGTTCAAAGAGGTCACCGAACGCCTGAACCAGTTCTACGTGGCTGCCGGCGGCGATACCGGTAACGACCCCAAGGCCCAGTTCGCCATCGTGCTGGATGACCAGGTCATCTCTGCGCCCCGCTCGCTCGCCGTCATTACTGACGGGCGGCCCCAGATCACCGGCGGCTTCACGGAACAGAGCGCCAAGGCCCTGTCAGACCAGCTCCGCTTCGGCGCACTGCCCATCAGCTTCGAGATCCAGAGCGAGCAGCAGATCTCTGCCACCCTCGGTGGCGAACAGCTGCGCATGGGCCTCCTTGCGGGCGTGATCGGCCTGCTGCTGGTGGTGGTGTACTCACTCTTCCAGTACCGGGCCCTCGGCTTCGTGACCATCGCCTCGCTGGTGGTGGCCGGCATACTGACCTATCTCGCCATCGCCATCCTGGGCTGGACCGAAAACTACCGGTTGTCCCTGGCCGGTGTGGCTGGCATCATCGTCGCCATCGGCCAGACGGCAGACTCATTCATCGTCTACTTCGAGCGCATCCGCGATGAGCTCCGGGAGGGACGCGGCCTGGTGTCCGCCGTCGAAAACGGCTGGAAGCGGGCCAAGCGCACCGTCCTGGCTTCCAAGGCCGTCAACCTGCTTGCAGCCCTGGTCCTGTACTTCGTAGCGGTGGGCAACGTCCGTGGCTTTGCCTTCACCCTTGGCCTCACCGCCATTGCCGACCTCATTGTGGTGTTTATGTTCACGCACCCCACCCTGCAGTTGCTGGCACGCACCAGGTTCTTTGGTGAAGGCCACCGGCTGTCCGGCCTCGACCCCAAGCGTCTGGGCGCCGTGCCGCTCTACCGTGGTGCAGGCCGTATCCGTACGCCCGAAGACAAGCCTGCCGCCACGGTGCGTGCCAAGAACGCCGGTGCTGCGGCCGAGGCAGAGCGCCGGATGACCATCGCCGAGCGCCGGATGGCGCAGAAGCAGGAGCAGCTTGCAGGCTCCTCGAAGTCTGCAGCGAAGGAGAACAAGTAATGCCAAGCTTCGCGAATTTCGGCAACGAGCTCTATACAGGCAAGCGCTCCTACAACTTTGTTGGCGCCAAGAAGATCTGGTTCATCATTGCGGCGGTTGCCGTTGCCCTGTCCATCCTTATTCCGGTGGCCAAGGGCGGCTTCAACCTCGGCATCGAGTTCCGCGGCGGGTCCGAGTTCACCGTCTCAAACGTCCAGACGACTGACGCGGCCGTGGGCGAAAAGGCCGTCACCGATGTGGTGGAGGGCAGCGTTCCGCGCGTAGCCAACGTGGCAGGGACCACCATGCGGATCCAGACCGACAAACTCACCGACGACGAGACCCTTCGCATCAAGGAGGGCCTCACCGCGGCCTACGGCGTCACGGACAACGAAGTGACGTCAACGTTTGTTGGTCCGACGTGGGGTGCGGATGTGACCAAGCAGGCGCTGATCGGCCTGGTGATTTTTGTGCTCCTGGCCGCGGTGCTGATGGCGTTGTACTTCCGCACCTGGAAGATGTCACTCTCGGCAATCGCCGGCATGGTGGTCACGATGTTCGTCACGGCAGGGGTTTACGCCCTCAGCGACTTCGAAGTCACCCCGTCCGCCATTATCGGGTTCTTGACCGTCCTGAGCTACTCGCTGTACGACACGGTGGTGGTGTTCGACAAGATCCGCGAGAACACCGCGGACCTGGATGCCTCAACCCGGCGTACCTTTGCTGAGGAAGTCAACCTGGCGGTGAACCAGACCCTGGTCCGCTCGATCAACACCATGATGGTGGCAATCCTCCCCGTGGGGGCCATCCTGTTCATTGGCGCGGGCCTGCTGGGCGCGGGAACCTTACGAGACCTCTCGCTTGCGCTGTTCGTCGGCATCCTGATTGGCACCGCAGCCACGATTTTCGTCGCGGCCCCCATGTACGCCTGGCTGCGCCAGAACGAACCCGATCTGGTGAGGCAGGCCAAGCGAGTGGAGCACCGCCGGGCCGAGGCTGCTTCCAGGTCTGGAGCAACAGCGGCGGAGCCGGCCCAAACCTGAGCCGCTGGTGCCGGGCCGGGCAGTGTCAGAACCTTGACGCTGCCCGGCCCGTCCTGTTTTAAGAGGCGGGTTTAAAAAGTCCCCCGGCGGAGGAATAGACTGAAGTAATTAAACGGTGGTGAGGGGTGCTTCATTGGAAGAACGTTCGGCGTCGGTGCCAACGGCACAGGGAGATAAAAGTCCTTCCGGTCTGCAGACCGGGGCGGCTGCTTCCGCACGTCCGGGTTCATTGGTTCCCGTGGACAACTCCGGGTCCCGCCCCACTTTCCCGGGCCGTAGGGAGCGCACCCGCTCCAGGCTTGCCCGCCTGACAGGACGCGGCGCGGCAAATTATTCGCCCATCCTCGAGCCGCTGCTGAGGACTGTCAGGGCCAACAATCCCAAAGAGGATTTCGACCTGATCCAGCGCGCTTTCGACGTGGCGGAACAAAGCCACCGGGGGCAGAAGCGCAAGAGCGGCGATCCCTACATCACCCACCCGGTGGCGGTCGCCACCATCCTTGCCGAACTGGGACTGAGCGGGACAACCCTGGCGGCGGCTCTCCTGCACGACACCGTCGAGGACACCCCCTACACTCTCGCCGACCTGAAGCGCGATTTCGGGCCTGAGGTGGCCATGCTCGTTGATGGCGTGACCAAGCTGGACAAGGTCAGCTTCGGGGAAGCAGCGCAGTCCGAGACAGTACGCAAGATGGTCGTGGCCATGGCCAAGGACATCCGCGTCCTCATGATCAAACTGGCGGACCGGCTTCACAACGCCCGCACGTGGCGTTTCGTGTCCGCAGAATCTTCGGCCCGCAAGGCCCGGGAAACGCTGGAAATCTTTGCCCCGCTTGCACACCGGCTGGGCATGAACACCATCAAGTGGGAACTGGAAGACCTCTCCTTCGCGGCGTTGTACCCGAAGGTTTACGAAGAGATTGTCCGCATGGTGGGGGACAGGACCCCTGAGCGGGAGAAGAGTCTCAGTGTCATCCGCGACCAGATCACGGAAGACCTCCGCACTGCCCGCATCAAGGCCACCATCACGGGCCGCCCCAAGCATTACTACTCGATTTACCAGAAGATGATTGTCCGCGACAAGGACTTCGACGACATCAACGACCTCATGGGTGTCCGTGTCCTGGTGGACTCCGTCCGGGACTGTTACGCAGCCCTTGGTACCATGCACTCGCGGTGGAACCCGCTGCCCGGCAGGTTCAAGGACTACATCGCGATGCCGAAGTTCAACATGTACCAGTCGCTGCACACCACCGTGATCGGCCCGGGCGGGAAGCCGGTGGAAATACAGATCCGGACTCACGAGATGCATCGCCGCGCCGAATACGGCGTCGCGGCACACTGGAAGTACAAGGACCAGCCCAACCGGACTGCCGTAGGCCCGGGCAGCCCCCGCGACGGCGACATGGGCTGGCTGCGGTCGCTGGTGGACTGGCAGCAGGAAACGTCGGATCCCGGCGAATTCCTTGACTCGCTCCGGTTCGAGATCAACGCCCGTGAGGTGTTCGTTTTCACGCCCAAGGGTGAGGTCATGGCGTTGCCCGCTGGATCTACTCCGGTGGACTTCGCCTATGCCGTCCATACCGAGGTGGGGCACCGGACCATCGGCGCCCGGGTCAACGGGAAGCTGGTTCCGCTCAACAGCGAGTTGAACCACGGTGACTGGGTGGAGATCTTCACCTCCAAGGCCGAAGGCGCCGGACCCAGCCAGGACTGGCAGCATTTCGTCAAGAGTGCCAGGGCCCGCAACAAGATCCGGCAGTGGTTCAGCAAGGAGCGCCGTGAAGAGGCGATCGACCGCGGCAAGGAACTGCTGACTCGGGCCATGCGGAAGCAGAACCTTCCCCTGCAGCGCCTGATGACGCACGAGGCCCTGGCCGCAGTGGCGCAGGAATTCAAGTACGTTGACATTTCCGGCCTGTACGCCGGCGTGGGCGACGGGCACACCTCCGCGCAGTCGGTCATGGAGAAGCTCGTTGAAAGCCTTGGCGGCAATGAAAGCACCGACGACGACATCACCGAAGTCAGCGTCCCCACCCAGGTCACGAAGGCACGGTTCTCCGATTCGGGCGTTGTGGTCCGCGGCGTCGGTGACGTCTGGGTAAAGCTCGCCCGCTGCTGCACTCCGGTGCCGCCGGATCCCATCCTCGGCTTCGTGACCAGGGGCTCGGGGGTGTCAGTACACCGCACCGACTGCACCAACATCTCGGACCTAAAGGACCAGCCGGACCGGATCGTTGACGTGGACTGGGCGCCCACGCAATCCAGCGTGTTCCTGGTGGAAATCCAGGTGGAGGCGCTGGACCGCAAATCGCTGCTCTCCGACGTGACGCGTGTGCTGTCCGAAAACCACGTGAACATCCTCGCAGCCAGCGTCCATACCTCCACGGACCGGGTGGCCATCTCAAAGTTCGCTTTCGAGATGGGGGACCCCAAGTACCTGCACCATGTCCTTAGTGCCGTCCGTCGCATTGACGGGGTTTTCGACGTCTACCGCACCACCGGGAACAAGCGCCGGAGCTAGCCGGGCCAACTTTTCCAGCGCTGCTTTCTTATGGGGAACGCGGGGGCTGGCCTCGATGGCAAGCACCAGCAAACGCAGGCGCACATCGTTCTGCGGGCGGGCGAGGAGCCCCTCGAGCGTGGGAATGGCTCGTTCGGCCTCCACGTGGAGGGCGACATCAAGTGCAGTGCGCAGGGGACTGGAGACCATCAGGCCGCCAAGGCTGACGACATCGAAGGGCCCAAGCTTCACCTCATGCAGGGTGCAACCCCTGGTGTTCCTGAGGCTTGAAACCCGCCGCTTCGCGTCCACCAGGAGGGCAATCCGGTCCGGTTCGCCCGCGCAGCCGTAGATCCATGCCGCTGTCATACGGCCAGCGACTACCCGCTGGCGGACAGACGCGGGGACGGCCCCCGCTGCAGCCCGTGCCCGCAACTGCGGGGAGGCTGTGGCCCCGGGCAACGTGTAGCCGTGCTGATGGAAACGTTCCAGCAGGCCGTCCGAGGCCAAGGATTGCAGCTCCGGCGATGCAAAAGGCATGCCAGGGGCGTACAACTCAGGAAAACGCGGTGCTGCTTCTCCGCCCTGGACGTGGTCCCTGCCGGAGGTGGCGGAGGGAGGAGGTGATGGAATCGCCATCCACCCATCCTGCCGCGCCTGCGCTTAACAGGCACAGGCCCGGCCCCGGATATGTGGATAACCGGGGCCGGGCCTGCAGCAAGCGGCGGCCTGTATGGGCCAGGCGATAAGCCTAGGACAGCTCGCTGGCCGAGCGCTGGATCTGGTCAAGCCATGCCTGTCGTGCTTCAAGGGCTTCCTGCGCGGCCTTAATCCGGCGCTGGTCGCCGGTTTTCTCGGCCTTGGCGAGGTCGTCCTGCAGCCCGGCAATGGCGGATTCCAGCTGGGAAAGGGCGCTGTTGGTGCGGGCCTTCCGCTCAGGGTTGGACCGCTGCCACTGTTCTTCCTCAGCTTGGCGCACTGCATCCTCAACCTTGCGCAGTCCTGCTTCAATGCGTCCCATCTCTGCCCGGGGGACCTTACCGGCCTCTTCCCAGCGGTCCCGAACGGACTGCAGGGCCTTCTTGGCGGCCCCGAGGTCCTTCACGGGGAGGATCGCGTTGGCCTCGGTCAGGAGGGCTTCCTTGACCGTGAGGTTTGCCGCATACTCCTGGTCGATCTCGTCATTAGCGGCCTGGCGGTTTGTGAAGAAGACGTCCTGGGCGGCGCGGAACCGTGCCCACAGGGCGTCGTCGTCCTTGCGGCTGGCCCGCGGGGAGGCCTTCCACTGGTCCATCAGGCGGCGGTACTCGCCAGCGGCGAAACCCCAGTCAGTGGAGGTGGACAGCGCTTCCGCTTCGGCGATCAGCTTTTCCTTGGCCGACTTGGCAGCGGAGTTGTTGCTGTCCAGCTGCGAGAAGTAAGCACGGCGGTGCCGGTCAAAGACGGTGCGCGCGGCACGGAAACGCTTCCACAGGGCGTCCTCGTTGCTGCGTCCCAAACGGACTCCGCTCTTCTGGGCAGCCTTCCAGCTCTCGAAGAGGTCGTTCATCCTGGCGCTGGAGGTCTTCCACTGCGTCTGCGCCGGGTCCTGGCCGGAAATCTGCTCTGCTTCGGCAACAATCGCCTCGCGTGCGGCGAGCTCGGAGGCGCGGACGGCGTCGTGCTCAGCCTTTTCCGCCTTTTCCAGCTCAGCAATCTGGTTGGAGAGCTCGTCGAGGCGCGCCTCCGCGGACCGGAGGTCGCCCACCATGTTCCGTTCGGCCAGCTGCTCGCGGAGGTGCGTGACGGTTTTCTGCATGTCGGCGCTCGGGGCCTTGGAGCTGACGCGCTGCTCGAGCAGCACAATCTGGGCCACCACGTCGTCGTATTTCCGGGCAAAGTACGCCAAGGCTTCGTCGTCGCTGACGTCCGGGTACTGGCCGACAGGGTGCTCGGCGCCGTCGATAGTCAAGAAAACGTGTCCGTCGCCCTCAACACGTCCCCATTTTGAGGCTTCCGCCAGCGAAGTGGACGGTGCTGTGGCGACCGGTACTGCGGCAGGTGCGGCAGCGGGCTTGGGGCGGGAAGCAAAAGCAGCCGGGGAGGGCGCCGGGCGGGGCGCCGCTGCCGGGGCACTGCTCTCCGGTGCGTTGTCCTCTGGTTCGGTGCTCTCCGTTGCGTTGTCCACGGGGGCTTCCGCTGCCGGGGTGGTGGCTGCTTCAGATGCTGAGGCGACGGCGGCGGATGCCGTCGCGTCGGTCAGGTCTGTTGCTGTTTCGTCGGATTTCTGACTGTCTGTCACCGCTAAAAGTCTTTCGCTTGGAGGAAAATACTCAGGTCCTGCGCCGCAGCCGCCGGGGCCGGGCCTCCTACTTCAGAGAAAACGAGTCTATCGTGACTGGTTCCACAGGTGCGCCGTCTGTGTCGCTGCTGCCCGGCGTAATTCCGGAGGCAGCTATGTTCGACACCACATCCAGGCCGGAGGTCACCCTTCCCACCACCGTGTACCCGCCGGCGGTATCGGCCGGGATGACCGTGTCCTTGTAGACGATGAAGAACTGCCTCCCGTTTCCAAAGGCGTTATTGCCCGTACGGGCTACGGCGACAGTTCCGGCGGGATAAGTATTGTCAACGGGGGTGTTCTCCAGCGGTCCCCACGTGTAGTCAGGATCGCCCTGGCCTTCAGGGCCGGAGGCGCCGCACTGCAGCAGCCCGAAGCTCTCGCCGGTGGTGAGGCGGTGGCAGGATTTTCCGTTGTAGTAGCCCTCATCGCTGAGGGACTTGAAAACAGCGGCGGCCTGCGGGGCGGTTATACCGTCAAGCTCCACAGTGAGGGCGCTCCCATTAAGGACCAGGTCTCCGGTGAACGTCTTGCCCGCAGCGGTCTCGGCAGCCGGGATATTGGGGCCGTTGGTGGCCTGGGCAGTCGGGCTCGGAGATGCCGACGCGGACGGGCTGGTCAGCCCGGCCTCGGCTGCGGCGAACTCCTCCTCGGTCGGATTACCGGCAAAAGCGGTGAGTTGGAGTACGACGGCGAGTACAACGGCGGCGGTTCCGGCACCGGCGGCGATGACGTTGTCCCGCTTACGACGCTTCTCCTGGTCCCGCCGCAGCTCGCGCTTGGCTTCCATCTGCTGGATGCGGCGCTTTGCTTCGCGGGCGCTGCGTGAACTGGCCGCCAAGGGTCCTCCTTATTGTCGGGCTGCTGCACAGCGTGGCGTGAGGCCTCGGGCGCAGTTGTCTGACGGCCGAGCCCTGCCGGTCCGCCCGCATTAGAGATGCCGGCGGATGACGCATAAACTGACTGCCGCACATAGTTTATGCATGACTGGCTGGACTGCCGCCGTTCCTGGCCCGTTTCGGGATGCCGGGCAAGTTCCAAGCACAACACCTACGAGGAGAAAATCCACCATGGCACGCACCGCCTCCCTGTCCGGATTTCCCGAGTGGCTTCCCGAGGAGCGGCTGGTGGAGCTGCATGTGCTGGACACGCTCCGCCGGGTATTTGAGCTGCATGGCTTCTCTTCCATCGAGACCCGGGCAGTGGAAACGGTTGGCCAGCTGCTGCGTAAGGGTGAGATTGACAAGGA
>JBKJVX010000157.1:0-8713 GCA_046717065.1 Arthrobacter sp.
GCCACGGCGTTACCGAACCGTGCACCTCGGTTTCGCCGGCGCCGGCGGGTGTCCAGACGGCGGCGCTGCCGCAGGCCGGCAGCCTCCAGAAGAACCCGCCGTAGCCACCTTCGTGGCGGCCGTTGGATCCGGGGCTTCCGAGACTAACCGGCCGGTTCCCGGCGGGGGAGAGTGCGAAGTCCAGGGACAGCTGCCAGGCGGAGGAACTGACGCCGGACCAGGTCCAGCTACGGTCCTCAATTAGGACTGGGGCGCCGTCGGGCCCGTTCCAGGTCAGAGTCTCCTGCAGCCGGCCGTCGTGGCCACGGGACGTGGCGGCCTTTTCTTCAATGAGAGTTGCTGTGCTGGTGATGCTGCCGTGGTCCGGACGCCAGACGTATTGTCCGGCTTCGCGCGTGTAGGTACGCCCGCCCCAGAAATTGATGCCGTCCACGTCCTGCAGGGCCACGCCGACGCCGAGGTGCCAGACGTGGTCCAGCGGCTGGTGGTCCGTCACCACGGTGCCTTGACGGGTACGTACCGGGTGCAGGTAAGGCCGTGGCGACGATACAGCGCGGATACGGCTGCCGTCCTGGTACTCGGCGATGGCCTGGCCGTCCAGCGTCAAAGTGCGGGCGGGCGGGAGGGCCTGCGCCCACGGCACTCCCAGCTCGGCAAAGGTGGCCTGCGCCTTGATGGCGCGCTCGATCAAGGTGCCGATTCCGTGAACAACCGGATGGGCATCGTCGCCCTCGCCTTCCCACGTGATGCCGTCTGCGGGGATGGCCTGGGGTGCAGGGGCTGTTCGGATGGCCTCCAGCACAGAAGTGAAAGCGCCGGTGTCTGGCAGGGAACACAGCAGCGGGGCACCCGTCGAGCGGGCATCCAACAGGTTCTCGAGCAGGTCGGTGCGGCCGAATTTCTCGCGGCGCTCGCCGTCGGCGGTGCTGATGACCACCTCGTCCCGGGTATAGAAAAGCGTGATCTCGCCGCGGGTTCCGTGCACCGTCACGGACGGATCCTGCTGCTCGGGCGCGCACAGCGTCAGGCCGCAGAGCAGCGTGGTCCCGCCGGTGGTGCGGACGCGGATGATGGACGTGTCATCGCTCTGGGTGTCGTGTGCCCGGTAAAGGTCCGTCTCCACTATTTCCACGTCTGCGAGCGTGTGTGCTCCCGCCATACGGAGTGCGGTGGCCACGGCGTGGGCGAGGGCGTTGGTTGCCACACCGTCCACCACGTCGATGCCGTCCAGGCTGCGCTTCCCGGCCCAGCGCGAACGCTTGAAGTAGGCCTTGTTTCGCACCCACTGCCCTTTCGCGCTCAGGCCGAGGATGTCACCAATCCCGCCCGCTTCCACCACACGGCGAATGGCGGGCAATGCGTGGGAACCCAAGCTCTGGAAGCCCACCTGGACCAGCCGCCCGGCGGTTTCAGCGGCTGTCAGCACCTCCTGGAACTGGGCGAGGGACGCCACGGGCGGCTTCTCCACATAAACATCTTTGCCCGCTGCCAACACCGCGAGGGCCAGGGGGGCATGCGTCTGGATGGGGGTGGCAAGGATAACGACGTCGACCCCCGGAGCCGCTGCCAGCAGCTGTCCCAGGTCATCGAAGACGGCTACCGACTCTGCCAGCCGTCTTTCTGCGGGCGGATTGGGGTCAGCGACGGCGACCAGTTCCAGGGCCCCGGCTTCCTCCAACCGGGCGAGGTTGGCAAGGTGGCGTTCGCCGAAACCGTGGACGCCCACCAGGGCTATCCGCGGAACCGCTGCCGGGTCGGTTGCCGGCGCCGTGTGGGTGCTGTTCTCCGCGGTGGCGGATTGTTGAGTCATCAGGAAGTTCCTCGCGGGCTGAAGGTGGTTTGGAAGTCGGGTGTGCCGGCAGCAGCCGGGCCGGATGTGTCCGACTGCTCGGCGTGCAGCGTGGAAGACAGGAAGTCGAGGGCTTCCTCCTGCATCCGGGCCGTAAAAACATGGCCGCCCGGCCAGAAGCTTCCGGTGTAGCTCCCCGGGCGGTGCAGTGAGTCCAGTATGCGGTGGGCCTCACGCATGCCGTCTTCGGGAAAAAGTTCATCTGCCAGGGCGTATTGCACCAGCAGGTGGCCAGCGCCTGATCTTGCCGTGAGCTCAGGCCAGTCACCCAGCCGCCACAGGCCGGGGGTCTGCAGCAGCCAGGAATGCGCGTCCAGGTAGGCGGGAAGAAGCGACTGGAAAGTGGTCATCATGCACGTCACCACGTAGCTGCGGATCCGCGGACTCAGGGCGGCAAGGGCCAGGGAGCGGCCACCGCCACCGGAGAAACCGATGCAGCCCAGCCGGTCCTGGTCCACGTCCGGCAGTCCGGCGAGAACCTCCAGGGCCGCCAGGTCGTCGTGGGCCACCATGCCGGCGAGGCTAGTGCCCAGCAGGCCGGCGGTCTTGGCCACGGTTTCCTCGTGGAATGCGGCGGCGGCGTTATATTCATCAGCTTCGGAAGGCACGACGCCGTCCTGCCGCCACTGCGCCTGCCGCGCCTCCAGCGCCGAGGCCGTCCGCCACGGCGGAACAGAGAGGTCAAAGCGGCGGCTGCCCCAGGCGAACGTGTCGTGGGCGAGGACGGCGAAGCCCCGGCGGGCCACCTCGGTGGCAAGCGCCCGGCCGTCGTAGTGGCCTGCCCGTGCGTTTTCCGCCGAGGGATGTGATTCCGGGAGTTCCACCAGCCGGTCCGCACCGCCGAACTTGTTGCCCCCATGGCAGTGCAGGGCAAGGACGCCCGGCAGGGGTGCGGAAACCCCGGCCGGGCGGACCAGCCAGCCAGTGGTGCGGGGGCCGAATCCCAACTGCCAGCTGAGCTGGGAGGTGGTGACGCCGTCGTACGTATTCGCCCAGTGGACCGTTACCTGCGGCTGCTGCGGCGAGCCCGGTACCCCAAGCGCGTCCGCGAGTTCCTGCGACGCCGGGGCGGCGGCCTGGTACCAGGGGTGTTGCTGGACGTAGGCAGGCCAATCGCCGTAGCCGGCTATCGCGCTGGGCCGTGGTGGCCGGGCTTCGTAGGTCAGTTCGGCATCGGGGCTCACTGGCCTGCCTCCTGTTCTGATGTTGCAGTGCGGAATTGTCCGTGCGGGGTTAGCCCAGGTTCGAGTTGACCTCTTGGATAAAGGCCTTGGCAGCATCCCGCGGTGAGGTCTTTCCGAACAGTACATCCGTGTTGAGCCGGTTAATGACCTCCATGGTGGCGGACGATCCGGCGGGGAAGGGCAGCGGCGGCTCGATCTTCAGCTCAGCGATCCGGTCCAGGTATTCCGCTTCCTTCTGCTGGGATTCCTTGAGGAGAGGCGTGATGGCGGCCTTGAGTTCGGTGTTGGCAGGCATGCCGCGGTCGCTCTTGATCTTGGTGGCCGCGTCCACGTTGTTCACCAGGTAGTTGATGAACATGGCTGCTTCCTTGGGGTGCGCCGACTTCGACGAGATGGCGTATTCCATGGAGGACCGCAGCCAGGTGCCCGGCTGCTTGCTCTCGTTCGGGAGCTTCATCATCACCAGCGGTGAACCTGAGTACGAGTTCATCTGGTTGCTCCAGGAGATCTTCATGCCCTGCTTGCCCTGGCCCATCAGCGTCAACTCGGGCTGTGCAGAGTTGTCCTCGACAGTCTGGGAGGCCGAGGGTGCGGCGCCGGTTTCCATCAGCTTCTTGTTCATCTCGAACCACTCGGTGGCGGTGTCCTCGCTGATGCCCAGCTTCTTGCCGTCTTCGGTGTAGAGGTCCTCGCCGTGCTGGCGTGCCCATACAGCAAGGAACGAGTCGTTGGTCATAGGGGTGGTTCCGAAGGTTCCGGCCGGAGACTTCTTTGTAATCTCGGCGGCGATTTCGGCGTAGTCGTCCCAGGTCCAGGTCTCGTCGTCGGGCAGTTCGACTCCGGCAGCCTCGAAGACTCTCGGGTCGACCACCATGGACATGGAGTTGACGCCGGCGGTGATGGTGTACTGCTTGCCGTCGATCTTGCCCAGGTCCGCAGTGCCCTCTGCGAACTTTGACGTATCGATCTGGTCCTTGACCTTGTCCAGGTCCAGCAGCACGCCCCGGCTCGCGTATTCACTGGGATAGGCACCGCTCATGGCGAAGACATCCGGGGTGGTGCCCCCGGCGATCTGGGTGGCCATCTTGTCCCAGTAGGAACTGAATTCCGTGTTCTCGCCCTGCACCTTGATGGTGGGGTTCGCGGCTTCGAAGTCCTTAATGACTTCCAGGGTGGTCTTGGCGCGGGAATCGTTGCCCCACCAGGCGAAGCGAATGGTGACGGGGTCTTCAACAGTCCCCACCTTGCTGGCTTCCGGGCTGCTGCCGCAGCCCGTTAGAACCAGTGCCAGCGCTGCTGATGCGCCGGCGACTGCCTTGGACGACTTTTTGAGACTAAACCGCAATGTTCCTGCCCCTCAGTTAGTGTTTTCCGGTGAAGTGACGCCGGTAACAGAAAGCGTTTTCTCAAAAACTAACAAAGGGATATACAAGAGTCAAGAAACCGTTTACTTTGGTACGGAGCCGCTATTGAATCCGGACCACCGCCAGGTGGCCAAACGGATGATCGCCACTCCTGGTCCGCTTCTTTTGGAAGTGCATCCGGGGCGGTGCGCGTCCGTACTCGCTCCGGCGATACCAAACACGTGGAGGCCACGATGACCAAAGGAGACCACATGGCCGCTAAACACATACCCAGGGCACCGCGCCCGGCTGGAATGCCGGCTGCAGCGGGCCTGCTGCACGGAACGGGGTTGCCGCAGTGAGCGCCATCAGCGAACTCAGCTCGATTTCCCGGAAGAAGGGTAAAGCGACCCCGGAAGAGAAGAAGGCGAACAGCCGCGACAACAAGGCCGCCTATATCTTCCTGCTGCCGTGGCTGGTAGGCCTTATCGCCATCACCATCGGCCCGATGCTGATGTCCCTTTACCTGTCCTTCACGGACTACAACCTCCTCCAGCCTCCGGAATGGGTCGGTTTGGAGAACTTCACCCGGATGCTCACGGACGCCCGGCTGCACAACTCCCTCGGCGTGACCTTCACCTACGTGTTCATCGGTGTCCCGCTCCAGCTGGCCGTGGCGCTGCTGATCGCCCTTGTCCTGGACAAGGGCCTGCGCGGGCTGCCGTTCTACCGCTCGGTGTTTTACCTGCCGTCCCTGCTGGGCGGATCGGTGGCCGTTGCCATCCTCTGGAAGCAGATCTTCGGCACTACCGGCCTGGTCAACCAGGTCCTTGCGATGTTCGGCATCCAGGGACCGGGCTGGATCTCGGATCCCAGCACGGCCCTTGGTTCCATCATCCTGCTGCACGTGTGGACCTTCGGCGCCCCCATGATCATCTTCCTGGCAGGCCTGCGGCAGATTCCGATCATGTACTACGAGGCTGCAAAGGTTGACGGCGCCACCACCCTCCAGCAGTTCTGGCGGATCACCATGCCGATGCTGAGCCCCATCATCTTCTTCAACCTGGTGCTCCAGATCATCGGCTCGTTCCAGTCGTTCACCCAGGCGTTCATCGTCTCCGGTGGTAACGGCGGGCCCTCGGACTCCACCATGTTCTTCACCCTGTACCTCTACCAAAAGGGATTCGGCCAGTTCGACATGGGCTACGCGTCCGCCATGGCCTGGCTCCTCCTGGTGATCATCGGCATCTTCACCGCCATCAACTTCATCGCTTCTAAGTATTGGGTTTTCTATGACGACTAAGCTTGAGACGCTGCCCACCCCGGAGACCGCCGGCGCGGGCAAGCCTACGAACCGCCGCAAGCCCAAAGTCAGGGAGTCCCGGGGCACCCTGGCCTTCAGCAAGGCGCAGCGCAGCAAAGCGCTGATGAAACATGCCATTCTTATCCTTGCCGGCGGGCTCATGATTTACCCGCTGCTGTGGATGGTGGTGTCCTCGCTGCGGCCCAACGAGCTGATCTTCCGCGAGCCCGGCCTGTGGCTGAACAGCCTGGAGATGAGCAACTACACGTCCGGTTGGTCCGCCCTGACCCACCCCTTCGGGCACTACATGATCAACTCCGCGATTGTGGTGATCGGATCCATCCTGGGCAACCTGATCTCGTGCTCGATGGCCGCGTACGCCTTCGCCCGGCTGCAGTTCACCGCCAAGAAGCTATTGTTCGGCATCATGCTGCTGACCATCATGCTTCCGTTCCACGTGGTGATCGTCCCGCAGTACATCCTGTTCTCGCAGATCGGCTGGGTGAATACGTTCTGGCCGCTGATCGTGCCCAAGCTGCTGGCAACGGAAGCGTTCTTCGTTTTCCTGATGGTGCAGTTCATCCGCGGCATTCCCCGCGAACTGGACGAGGCCGCCAGGATCGACGGCGCCGGCCACCCGCGCATCTTCCTGCGGGTCATCCTGCCGCTGATGGTGCCGGCACTGGCCACCACCACCATCTTCACCTTCATCTGGACCTGGAACGACTTCTTCGGCGCCCTGATCTACCTCACGGACCCCGATATGTTCACAGTTCCGGTGGCACTGCGGGCCTTCGTGGATTCGCAGTCGGCCACGAGCTGGGGATCGCTGTTCGCGATGTCCATCGTGTCCCTGCTGCCGGTCTTCCTGGTGTTCCTTTTTGGCCAGCGGTTCCTCATCAAGGGCATCGCCACCACCGGTATCAAGTAGTCCCTGCCACATCAGCAGCGCGGCAGTTGCTGCCGACGGTACTACGGCGCTTTGCGAAACGGCCCGTCCGCGGGCCGTTTCGGCCGTTATAAAACAGTCATAAGAAATATCTTGTAATACAAGTTGAGCACTTGTAGCATTAGGCACAGAAAGCGGTTTCCCGTTTTCCCCTCCTGCTCCTGGTTCCATCCCCAGCCCATCCCCAGCACCTGATCAACCAGCACCATGATCAAAGAAGATCGGAGTATCCAGTGCCGCTATTTTCCCGCCCTGCGTCTGCTGCCAAGCAATCGGCAGAGACACCCTCCACCGGCTCACGCCGCCCGCTACGCAAGACAGGCCTGGTAGCAGCCGCTGCCGCCGTCGTTATGGCCCTGAGTGCCTGCGGCGGAGGAGCTGCTTCGGAAAGCGCTGATGGTCCCGTCGAACTGCGTTTCTCCTGGTGGGGTGGCGACAAGCGGGCCCAGCTGACGCAGGAAGCCATCAAGCAGTTCGAGGCTGAAAACCCCAACATCAAAATCAAGCCCGAATTTGGTGACTGGAGCGGCTACTGGGACAAGCTGGCCACCCAGGTCGCGGCCAACGATGCACCGGACATCATCCAGATGGACGAAAAGTACATTACTGAGTACTCCAGCCGCGGCGCCCTTCTTGACCTCTCCAAATACGAGATTGATACCTCCAAGCTTGACGAAGCGGCACTCAACGCCGGCAAGAGCGAGGACGGCCTGACCGGCATTGCGGCCGGCATTAACGCCGCAACCATCCTGGCCAACCCCAAAGTCTTCGAAGCCGCTGGAGTGCCGCTGCCCGACGACTCCACCTGGACCTGGCAGGACTTCGAACGGATTGCCACCGAAATCACCGCCAAGTCTCCCCAGGGCACCTACGGTGCGGCAGCCTACGGAACCGACGAGGCTTCACTGGGCGTCTGGCTCCGCCAGAACGGCAAGTCCCTGTACACCTCAGACGGCAAGTTGGGCTTTGAACCGAGCGACATCGCCGACTGGTGGGCGTTCCTGAAGCAGCTCAGCGAGAAGAAGGCAGTTCCGTCCGCTTCCGAGGTAGTAGAAGCTGAGGCCGCGCCGCTGGACCAGAGCGGACTCGCCACCGGCAAGAACGGCATGGCCTTCTGGTGGTCCAACCAGGCTCCCGCCCTGGAAAAGGCATCCGGCGGTGACCTGAAGATCCTGCGATTCCCCACCAAGACCGGAAAGGCCGATGACGCCGGACTCTGGTACAAGGCTTCACAGTTCTGGTCGGCCTCCTCACGCACCAAGCACCCTGAGGAAACTGCCAAGTTCATCGACTTCCTGGCCAACAACGTCAAGGCCGGCGAAGCACTTCTGGCCGACCGTGGTGTCTACCCGAACTCCGACGTCCGGGCAGCCATCGAACCCAAGCTGACCCCGGCCGACGTCAAGGTGGTCAAGTTCATCGACCAGATCAAGGATGAGCTGGGCGAGGCTCCGGCACCTCCGCCGAAGGGCGCCGGCTCCATCCAGGAAATCATCAAGCGCTACACCTCTGAGGTTCTCTTCGAGCGGCTATCCACGGAAGAAGCTGGCAAGAAGGCACACGACGAGATGAAGTCCGCCATCAGCAGCTAGTCTTCACACCTAGTTTTCACACCGCCAACGAACACGGCTCTGGACACCTTGGGAGGACGCCTCCTCCGCCCATAACGTCCGACGGCGGGTGGCAGCTCCGTCCCGGCAGGAACCATTGGTTCCTCCTGGGACGGAGCTGTTTAAGGAGGTGTCCGCGCTACACCAGGATGCCGTTCCAGCCTTGGGACCAGGTGCTTTCTTCTATTGGGGCAGGTTTCCCGACGGGACAAGGACCCGCCCCCGCTGGGACGGAAGTTTGTGCGGCGCAACGCGGCCGAGCACCTGAACTGAGTGCTTCGCGGCCATCGGTGATGCGGTTCCGGGCAGCGGGGGAGCTGTTGATCGGTATCGGTGCCCGGTGGGGGTGCGGAGTTCTACTGAGTGCCGGGGCCCCGGGATGGGTTTGGCTGACCAGCCTGGTGCTTCCTTGGTGTGGTTGCAGGCTTCGCAAAGGCCCTGGCCGTTGTTGCTGGTGGTGGGGCCGTCGTTGTGC
>JBKJVX010000158.1:0-3379 GCA_046717065.1 Arthrobacter sp.
CGAGGCTCCCCACGAAGTATCCGATCCTAAAAGGTGCCATGAGTGTTCCTTCCAAAAGCCGGTCCGAACCGGCGGCCGTGTTCGTTCTGGAAAAGATGCCGCGCGTCAGCGGCGGTTTGGTGCCCACTGCAGCACCAGTCCAGCACAGAAGACCACCCACGGCCAGAGCCGGTGGAAGGTGCTTGACAGCCCGGACCGGGGAGCGCTGAATGATCTGTAGCGAAGTCCCCGGCGCGGTCAGGAGCAACCATGAGCGAGAATCCCCTGCAGGATGAGCGGGTCCATACAGAGGCACCCGCCGAGGGCGACCCGGATGCCGACATCTCAGAGATCCGGGTGCACTCCCAGGACCCGGCCGAGGGACCTGACACTCCGGACACTGCTGGGCCCGCCACATAGCGAGCCACTGGGCCGTCTCCAAACCCTAGTGTTTTGAGGCGGGGAGGTTTCGAGACACCACCAGCCCGGCGGAGAAGGCCCCGGTGATGAAGGCCGGGTCCCAGCTGTGTCGTCGCTGATGGGCCGGACTGCTGCCAGCAGCGCGTAGTAGAGCACGCCCCAGCTCGTGGTTTGGGTGACGCACAGCGCGGCCAGTCCGCCGCGGGGTGCCCCCTCAGCGGCGAGTGTCCGTACGGCGCCGGGGCGGTCATGGCTAGTTCCCGGTGAGCTCCGTGTAGAGCGCCCGGACCCGGGCTTTGATGTCGTCCCGGACCAGGCGCATCCGTTCCATGCCCTCGATTCCGCGCTCGGAGGGCTCGTCCGTTTCCCAGACCTCGAAGCGGTTGCCCTCGACCGGTTCGAGCTTGGCTTCGGTGCCCAGGACGATGACGGCGTCAACGGTGTCCAGAACCTCGTTGCTTACCGGTTTAGGGTATTCGCCGGTGACGTCGATGCCCAGTTCGGTCAGGGACTCCACAGCCTGCGGGTTAAGGTCCTTGGCCGGTTTGGTGCCGGCGGAATAGACAGCAATTTTGTCTCCGGCGAGGTCACGCATGAGCCCGGCGGCGAGCTGGGATTTGCCGCCGTTCTTGCTGCAGACAAACAAAACGGACAGAGTTTTTTCCTGGGTCATGAGGAGGTTGTTTCCTTTTCGGGTGAGACGGCGGTAAGTGAGGTGACGAGGGTTTTGACCCGTTCGTGGATCTGGTCGCGGATGTCCCGGACGGTGTCGATGGGCTGGTCGGCGGGGTCGCGCAGGTCCCAGTCCTCGTAGCGTTTGCCAGGGTAGATCGGGCAGGAATCCCCGCACCCCATGGTGATGACCACATCGGAGGCGCGGACGACGTCATCGGTGAGGGGCTTGGGGTAGTTCCTGGTCAGGTTCAGGCCCATTTCGGCCATCACGGTCACGACGCCGGTGTCCAGTTCGGCCGCGGGCAGGGACCCGGCGGACCGGACATGTACCCTGCCTTTGGCCTCGACGGTGAGCAGCGCCGCGGCCATCTGGGAGCGTCCGGCGTTCTGCACGCAGACGAACAGGACCTCGGGGACCTCTGACCCGACAGCTCCCTTAGACCTGGCCAGGGCTGCCAGCCGGTCGTTGGCGAAATGTTCGGTGGTGGCGGGCAGGTACGCGCTGATCTTCGCCGTCCGGGCCAGTGCCGTGTAGGACTCGAAGACGTAGCGTTCGACGGTTTCGGCGGCGAAGATCCCGGCGAACCGCTCGGCGAGCCGTTCACTGATGCGGTGCAGGAGCTCGGTGTTGTCCTGCAGGCCAAGGCTGGTGTCGCGGTGTTCAGTCATGACAGCTCTCCAATAGGGGTTCGTTGACTGGTTTAGGAGTTGTTGGCGCCGGAACGGCCGTGGGTAAGGCCGGTGGGGAAGCCCACCAGCGCAGGTTCTGGTGCGGCGCAGCAGCCGGATTCTGCAGCCACGGCATCCTCTGCCGCCGGCGCCGATGCGGGGACGTCGCAGCTGGTGCCGGCGTCGGTGGAGCAGACCCCGGTTTCGGGGAGTTCGAGGTGGACGGTGTCGGCTGATTCCTGGTCACCGGCGAGGGCGGCGGCGACGGAGCGGACCTGTTCGTAGCCGGTGGCCAACAGGAAGGTGGGGGCTCGGCCGTAGGACTTCATCCCGACGGTGTAGAAGTCTTTGTCCGGGTGGGCCAGGAGTTTGGCGCCGTGCGGCGGGACGGTGCCACAGGAGTGGAATTCGGGGTCGATCAGTGGGCCGAGCTCCATCGGCGCTTCGACGGCGGGGTCCAGGTTGAGGCGGAGTTCGCGCAGGATGTCCAGGTCCGGGCGGAAGCCGGTGCAGGGCACCACGACGTCGGCCTCGAGGGTGCGGCCGTCCACGGCTTCGACGGTCACTCCGGAATCGATGCTCTTCAGGGTGCTGATGCCCAAGCCGGTGTGCAGTCGGATCTTTCCGGCTTCCACGAGCCGGCGGACCCTGCCGCCGAGCTGGCCGCGCGCGGGCAGCCCGTCCAGGTCCCCGCCGCCGTAGACTTTCGCGGCCGAGTCGCCCCTGACGGCCCACAGGATCTGCGTGTCCGGCTCTTCCTTGGCCAGGTCGGCGAGGTTGATCAGGGTGTTGGCGGCCGAGTGGCCGGCACCAACGACGAGGACGCGGCGGCCGGCAAACGAAGCGCGGTCGCGGCCGGTGACGTCGGGCAGCGGCGCGGAGATCCGGTCCGCCGCGGTGTCTTCGCCGATGGCGGGCAGGCCCGAGGTGCCCAGCGGGTTGCGGGTGGACCAGGTGCCGGTGGCGTCGATGACTGCGGCGACGGTGTGGTCGCGGGTTTCGCCGTCTGCGTGTTCGACCCGGACGGTGAAGGGTGTGGTGTCGCGGCCCTTGATGTGGGTCTTATCCATTCCCTGCCGGGTCACCGCGGTGACCCGGGCGCCGGTCTGCAGGCGCGAGGAGATCGGGGGCAGCGCGGCCAGCGGGGTGAGGTAATTATCGATCAGCTCCCCGCCGTAGGGCAGGGCCGTGGGGCGCGGAGCTTCCCAACCGGAAGCTTCCAGGAGCCGGACGGCAGCGGCGTCGGTGTTGAACCGCCACGGTGAGAAAAGACGGATGTGACGCCACTGTTCAATGGCCGCCCCGGGCGAGGTGCCGGCTTCAAAGATCACCGGTTCCAGGCCCCGTTCGAGCAGGTGGGCCGCGGCGGCCAGGCCCACAGGGCCGGCGCCGATCACGGCGACCGGGAGGTTCTTCGCTGACTCCATGGTGTCCTCTTTCATCCGTAGTGGTGGTGCAGTTCTTGTTCGGGGGCGCCAGCCGCCCGGTGCGGGGCCGGCAGGCGCCCGGGGATGGGGGTTTGCAGCAGTGCTCGTCGCAGCAGCCCGAGTCGCAGCAGCCTGCGTTGGTGAAGAAGCTAACCCCCTCCCCTGTTCCCGGTTTAGGCGTGGCTGGGTTCTTCGACTAACGCGGTGGC
>JBKJVX010000159.1:0-10214 GCA_046717065.1 Arthrobacter sp.
AACTGGTCCTGCTGCTCACGGGTCACACCGTACTTCTCGCGCAGACGCTCGGTGGCCTCACCGAGGGAGATGGTCCATTCCTTCGGCATTGCCTTGTTCACCAGCCGCCACCCCAGGGTGGTCGAGGCCAGGGTCATGTCCCCGGCAGGGTAGGGCTTCTCCGTTTTGGGCAGCACCCACGGCGCACGGGACATCGACTCCGCCCCGCCCACCAGCACCAGCTCGGCGTCGCCGGCGTTGATCTGGCGGGACGCGATGATCGCCGCATCCAAGGACGAGCCGCACAGGCGGTTGACCGTGGTCCCGGGAATCGACACCGGAAGCCCGGCCAGCAGCGTGCCCATCCGGGCAATGTTGCGGTTCTCCTCGCCCGCGCCGTTGGCATTGCCAAACACCACCTCATCGATCCGCTCGGGATCCAGGGCAGGAGCCCGCTTCACGGACTCCATGATCACATGCGCGGCAAGGTCGTCCGGGCGGACGGTGGCGAGGCCGGAGCCGAACTTGCCGAACGGGGTGCGCACGGCGTCGTACACAAAAGCCTGATTCATCATTTCCTCGAATTCTGTCTGGTGATCCCAACTAAGTAGCGCTAAGAGTCGTTTTGGGGGCTCAAAACGACACTCCGCGCTACCTGGTTGCGTGGGACGGGGCTAGTCGGTGGGGGTCGTGTCCGGGGCAGTGCTGTCAGGGGCGGTGTTGTCCATTTCATGGAACACCTGCTGTGCTGTCTTGAAGGCGGTGTTGGCGGAGGGGACTCCGCAGTAAATGGCGGTCTGCAGCAGGATTTCCTTGATCTCGTCCCTGCTCAGGCCGTTCGTTAGGGCCGCGCGAATGTGCATGGCCAGTTCTTGCCAGTGCCCGTGCGCCACCATCGCCGTAATGGTGACGGCGGAGCGCATCGGCCGGGTCAGGCCCGGGCGTGTCCAGATTCCACCCCACGCGATCCGCGTGATCATGTCCTGGAAGTCTTCCGTGAAGTCGTCCTTGTTGGCGTTGGCCCGGTCCACGTGCGCGTCGCCCAGGACTTCGCGGCGGACCTTCATGCCGCCGTCGTAAATCTCCTGGCTGGTGGCCTCGGACTGGACCACGCCGTGCCGCTCACCACCTGACTGAAGGCCCCTCATGCGCTTACTCCCCGTGACTCAGCCCAGGAGAGAAGGCCGCGCATCAGCTCGGCGACATGCGCCGGCGCCTCGGCGGGAGCAAGGTGGGCCACGCCCTCGAGCGTGACGGCGGTGGCGGTGCCGCCGCCGGCGGTGATGCCCGCTGCCAGTTCCTCGGCGAACGACGGCGGGGCCACACCGTCCAGGGCCCCTGCGATGACCTGGGTGGGGACGCGGATGGAGCCGAGTTCCCCGCGCACGTCGAAGGCCGCCAGCGCTTCGCAGCAGAACGCGTAGCTGGAGCGGTCGGCGTCGCGCAGGGCGTGGAGGAGCCTGCTGCTCAGCTCGGGCTCGCGGTCCATAAAGCCGGGGGCGAACCAGCGCTGGGCCGAGCCCTGGATCATCACCGAGGTGCCTTGGCTGCGGACGGTTTCGGCACGTTCCAGCCATCCCTCCGGCGTGCCCAGTTTGGCGCCACTGCACTGCACGGACAGGCTCTTGAGCCGTTCGCCGTGTTTGATGCCCAACTGCAGGCCGGCGGCTCCGCCGAGGGAGACGCCGGCGTAGTGGAAGGACTCGCCGGGGGCGATGGAGTCGATCAGGTCCACCACGGCATCAGCCAACGCCGCGACATCGAACGCGTCCGTCGCAGCAGGTGAGACCCCGTGGCCGGGCAGGTCCCATGCCACGACGTCGAAGTCGTTGCCCAGCAGGGAGGCAGTCCTGTTCCAAAGGATGGTGGAGGTGCCCAGGGACGGGCCCACCACCAGCAGGGGGTGCTCGCCCAGGGCCCGCTGGGGCGACAGCAGGGCGGCTTTCAAGGCAGGTTTAGCCACGGTGGGCTCCGTTCGCGTCGGTCTCTGCAGATGCTGGAGGGGAAAATTCCGGGTAGGCGGCAAGGATGCGCCGGGCGATTTCAGCGGCCTCGCCCAGGTAGCTGGCCGGGTTGAGGAGTTCCCCGAGCCGGAGGTCGGAAAGCGCCCCGGGCGGGACAGCTTCACGGAGCAGCTTGCGGTACGTGGCGGCCTGCTCCGCGGGTGGTGCCTGCAGGGTCTGGTCCACGACGGCCTGCAGTTGCTCCTTGCCGTTGCGGCCGTGCTTGTCCTCAAGCAGGGGCGCCACAGCGGCGGCCACACCTTCGGCCAGGAGCAGCGGACCGGCGAGGTCCAGGTTGCGGCGCATGGCGTCCGGGAAAACCTGCAGCCCCTCGGCGAGCTCGCGAACGTGCCCTGCGGCGCCAAGTGCCAGGGCCAACAGCTGCCGGAGTGCGGGCCACTCAGTGTGCCAGGCGCCGTCCGGGCGCTCGTCGTTGAAGTTCGCGGCGGCCAGGTGCAGTTGGGCCACCAGCTGGGGTGCCTGTAGGGCTGCGCTGCGTACCAGCACGGACAGCACCGGGTTCTGCTTCTGCGGCATGGCGGAGGAAACGCCGCGGCCCGCGGCCCGCGGTTCGGCCAGCTCGCCCACCTCGGGCCGGCTCAGGAACAGGACATCCGCGGCGATCTTCCCGAACGCATCCAGCACGGCTGCCAGGGCATGGCCCAACGACGTGATAGCCAAGCGGTCGGTGTGCCAGGGAGCGGGCGCGGGGGCGAGGCCCAGCTGGGCGGCCAGGGCGTCGGCAAGGCTGAAGGGGGTTGCCGGCGAACCGGAGGTGAGGACGGTTCCGGCCGCCAGGGTACCGGCAGCACCGCCGAACTGGACCGGAAGCGCCAGCCCTTCCAACTGCCGTGCCGCGGCAGCGAGGCCGTGGAACCACTGCGCCGCCCGGAGCCCGAACGTGAACGGCAGGGAATGCTGGGTCAGGCTCCTGCCCACGCACAGCGTGTCCGCGTGGCGCTCCGCCACGGTGGCGAGCGCCGCCGTCGTGCCTTTCAGGTCAGCCAGCAGCGCCTCGATGGTGTTCCGGGCTACCAGCATCAGCGCCGTATCCAGCACGTCCTGGCTGGTCAGCGAGGTGTGGACGGCCTTCCCGGCCCCCACACTCGAGGCGTCCAGAGCCGAGACGTGCTTGCGGAGGTCGGCCAGCAGCGGGATCACAGGGTTGCCGCCGCCCTGTGCCCGGCGGGCGATGTCGGCGGGATCGTAGCGGCTGGCCTCGGCAGCAGAGGCGACGACGGCGGCGGAACCGGCGGGCGCCAGGCCCGCCTTCTCCAGCACGGCAGCCCAGCCGGACTCGACGGCGAGGATCGCCGCGAGCACTGCCCGGTCCCCCGTCAGCGCCGCCACCAAAGGCGACGCCGAGACGGGGCTAAGCAGGCCGACGTCGCCGTCGGCACCGCTTCCGAAGTTGCCCGGGACGGATTCAGTCACTGGAAGTCCAGGAAGACTGTCTCGCCCTCACCCTGAAGGCGGATGTCAAAGGTGAGTCCGTCGTCGGGATCGCGCCGGGCGATCAGCGTCTTGCGGCGCTCCGGTTCCAGCGAGCTGAGCAGCGGGTCGTTGGCCAGCGCCTCCTCGTTCTCCGGGAGGTAAATGCGGGTGAAGAGCCGGTTGGTCAGGCCGCGGGCGAAGACGGCCACGGAAATAAAGGGCGCCGCCGCTGGTTTTCCGGGGAGCTGCTTGGTGGGGCCGGGGTTGACGGTGGTGAACGTGTACACGCCGGAGTAGCCTACGGCGCCGCGGCCCCAGCCGGTGAAGGTGTAACCGTCACGGACCAGGGACCCGGTCTTCTGGACGATGTTGCCCTCGGCGTCGGGCTGCCAAATTTCCAGGATCGCGTCCGGAACTGTCTCGCCTGCGCCGTCGTACACAGTGCCCTGGAGCCGGATGGAACCGGGCGAGCCGGGGGCCAGGAGTTCGTTGTCCTTCTCGAAGGGCAGCGCGTAGCCGTAGAACGGGCCCACGGTCTGGCCGGGGGTGGGGACAAGCTGCGTGGTCTGGTTGCTCATGTCTTTACTCCTCGTCGCCCTCTGCGCCCAGCGCTTCGTTTTCGGTCCAGGTCCGTTTGGGGCCCGTCAGGACGATGTCCCAGTTGTAGCCCAGCGCCCACTCCGGCTCGGTGAGGTTATGGTCGTAGTTGGCCACCAGCCGGTCGCGGGCGTCCTGGTCCACGATGGTCTGGTAAATCGGATCCAGCGGGAAGAGCTGGTCGCCGGGAAAGTACATCTGGGTGATGATCCGCTGGGTGAATTCGGTGCCGAACAGCGAAAAATGGATGTGGGCCGGCCGCCAGGCGTTGAGGTGGTTCTTCCACGGGTAGGCGCCAGGCTTGATGGTGGTGAAACGGTAGGAGCCGTCGGGGCCGGTGATGCAGCGGCCGATGCCCGTGAAGTTGGGGTCGATCGGTGCGGGGTGCTGGTCGCGCTTGTGGATGTAGCGGCCGGAGGCGTTGGCCTGCCAGATCTCCACCAGCTGGCCTGCCACCGGGCGGCCGTTGCCGTCCAGCACCTTGCCCGCCACGATGATCCGCTCACCTTGCGGCTCGCCGTTGTGCTGGATCGTCAGGTCGGATTCCAGGGCGTGCACGTCCTGGTGGCCGAACGCCGGGGAGTACAGCTCGATGGTCTCCGGGTCCGCGTGGTGCAGGCTCTTGGTGGGGTGCCGCAGGATGCTGCTGCGGTACGGCGGGTAGTCCAGCCGCGGCTGGGTCTCGGCCGGAGCGCCGTCCTTGAGGGCACGCGCATAGGCGTCGGCCAGGCCATTGATCTCTGCGCTGAGGTCAGCCTGGGTCTCGACGGCGCGGTTGAGGGGCATGTGCGCTGCGTAGGGTTCGGCGGCCGGTACGAGCTCGTCGGCTTCAAGCTGGGCGTTGATGTCCTGCGGCACGGCTGGCTCCTTTCGTTGGTGGTTTCTGATGTGGATGTGGTTTAGGGGCGATGGAGCGAGTCGTATTGGACGGCGTGGCGTACGGGAGCGTTCGGCGCCCCGTAGCCGTCGTAGCTGCCGCGGCGTTCCACCATCTCGAAGAACACACTGCCCACCGTGGCCGTGTAGAAATGGAGGAATTCCCCGTCGTCGTCCCGGTCATACAGGAGGTTCAGCTCCTGAAGGGTGGCCAGGAAACCCGGGTCAAGGTCGAAGCGGGCGTCCAGGTCCTCGTAGTAGTTGGCCGGAATCTGCAGGAACTCCAGGCCGCGGTCCCGGGCGGACCGGGCAGCGGACACGAGGTTGTCCACGGCGAATGCGATGTGTTCCTGGTACGTCTTGTGCGCCTGCTGCGCCGGCGCCTGCTGGTTGGGCGCCAGGTTCAGGACCAGCCGCACCGCGCCGTCGGAGGTCTGCATGACCTGCGAGCGCACCAGTCCGCTGGGGCTGGGCACCTCCGCGAAGGGCTGCGGTTCCAGGGCGAGTGCGCTGGTGTAGAAGAGGACGGCTTCATCGAAGTGCTGCCAGGGCTGGGCCAGGTTCACGTGGTCAATGACCGCGTTTCCTGCCTGCCGCGGGTGTTCCAGCCCTTCGCCGGACTGCCCGAATTCAGCAGTCCAGGCAGCGGTCCCGTCAGGGCTGCCCTGGCACAGGAAGATCTCCGTCGAGTCCGGGGCGGAGATGCCCTGGAAGACCTCCTCGTCGGCCTGGACCTTGCGGGCCACCACGGGCGCCTTGAGCTGCTGGGCCCGGGCGGAGGCGATCACGGGCGAATCGACGTCGAACCCCAGGGCGGCGATAGCCGGTTCGGTGTGTGACGCTGCCTGTTCGTTGATGATCACCCGGGCCTGGCCCATGGTCCAGAGTTGGACGTTTTTGGTGCGGTGCCGGCCTTCGAAGGCGAAGCCGAGTTGGGCAAGGAGTTTCTCCAGCCGGGCGGTGTCGTCGGCTTTCACCTCTGCGAAGTTGAACCCGGCCGGTTCGCTCACCTTGGGCAGCGTGGCCAGTTCCATGGGATAACGACGGCGGGAGGCGGCACTGCTGCCCCCTTCGGTTTCCGCTGGATTGCCCGCAAGCCACTTGGCGCTCTGTTCCTCCAGCCAGATGAGTGAGCGCATGGCGTCCACGGCGGTGCGTTCGACGTCGGACTGGCGGAAGACGTCGTTGAAGACCTCGAGGGAGACCGGCCCGGTGTAGCCGGCACGGACCACGTGGCCCATGAATTTGGCGAGCTCGAACTGGCCCTCTCCCGGGAACACGCGGTAGTGGCGGCTCCAGGAGAGCACGTCCATGGAGAGTTTGGGGGCGTCGGCAACCTGGACAAAGAAGATCTTCTCCGGGTTGAGCTTCTCGATGGGCGCGGTGTCCCAGTCCCTGGACAGGATATGGAACGAGTCCAGGCAAGTTCCGAAGTCAGGGTGGTCCACCATCTCCACCAGGCGGTACGCGTGCTCGTAGTCGTTGACGTACTTGCCCCAGGCCAGGGCCTCGTATGCGACCTTGACGCCGTGGTCCCCGGCCAGCTCCGCGAGCTCGGCGAGCTGCGAGGCGCGGAGAGCGTCATCGTCGATGGTGGCGGTGGCAACGTTGGAGCAGACCAGGATAGTGTCCATGCCCAGCCGGGACATCAGCTTGAACTTAGCCTCCGCCCGCCGGAGGTTCGCCTTCAGCAGGTCCGGCGTCACGCCGTCGAAGTCCCGGAACGGCTGGTAAAGGTCCAGTCCCAGGCCAAGGTCGGCGGCCATGGTGCGCACGTCCTCGGGACCCAGGGGCGAGGTGACCAGGTCCTGCTCGAAGATCTCGATGCCGTCGAACCCGGCAATGGCGCAGGCCTGCATCTTTTCCTTCAGGGTCCCGGACAGGCAGACAGTGGCGATTCCGGTGCGCATCAGGCAGCCACCTCCTCGGCTGCGACGAGCTCCAGGAAGTGCGACCGCATGCGGTCCGGGTCGGGTTCGAGGCCGGTGAAGATCCGGAAGGCGTCAGCTGCCTGGCCCACCGCCATGCGGCCGCCGTCAAGGACTTCGCAGCCCTTGGCACGGGCCCCGCGGACGAGTTCGGTGTCGATGGGGCGGTAGACGATATCCGCCACCCAGTGCCGGGATTCCAGCAGGCCAAGATCCAGCGGGACGCCGGGGTGGGCGGCCATGCCCACCGGAGTGCAGTGCACCAGGCCGTCGGCCAGCGGCATAAGCTGCGGCAGCTCCGCCGTCGTACGCGCCGTGACGGTGCTGTCCGGGAAGAAGCCGGCCAGCTCGTCCGCCCGGGCTGCGCCGCGGGCAGCGTCCATGTCCACGAGGTCCAGGTGGCGGACCCCGGCGGTAAGCAGGGCATAGGCGACGGCGGAGCCCGCCCCGCCTGCCCCGAGCTGAACCACGCGGTCCAAGCGGGCACCGGGAAGACCGGAAGCGAGGGCGGCGGCGAAACCGGAAAAGTCTGTGTTGTGGCCGACGAACCGGCCATCCTGGATCACCACGGTGTTGACCGCGCCAAGCCGCAAGGCGTCCGGGGACACCTCATCCAGGTGCTGCAGGACCAGCTGCTTGCAGGGGTGGGTGATGTTCAGGCCGTTGAAGCCGAGGCTGCGCGCGCTCTGCAGCAGCTGCCCCACGGATTCGCCCGGAAGGCCCAGTTCCAGCAGGTCGATGGGGCGGTAAAGGTAGCGCAGGCCCTGCACATCCCCTTCGCGTTCGTGCATGGGCGGGGTGAGTGACGGCATCACGCCATCGCCGACCAGTCCCACCAGGTAGGACTCAGTTCGATTACTCATCCGTGCAGCTCCTTTGATACGGCACCGGGCAGCTTCCTTGCGGAGAGTGCGCTGCCGGGGTGATGGAAATTACGGTACATCATTTGTTCTCTTTCCGCACTACTGTTCGTTATGCGAACTACCTGAAGCGTTGAGTGCCTCAGGTAGGGTCGCTTCCGCTACCGCTGCGGAAGCCTGGCCGCAAGTTCTGCGGCCGCTTCCTGCAACAGGGGGACGTGCGCTTCCAGGTCCTCAAGGCTCAGGCGGAAGACGGGAACCGCGGTGGCCAGGGAGGCAAACGCGTGGCCCTGGTCGTTGAAAAGCGGGACCGCGACGGCACGCATCCCGGTCTCGTTCTCTTCATCCATCACCGCGAACCCGCGGCGCCGGATCAGCTCGATCTCCGCACGGAAGGCGTCCCTGTCGGTGATGGACTTTGGCGTGAGCGGCTCGAGCGGCAGTTCGGCCAGGAGCTTTTCGCGCTCGGAATCTTCGGCGAACGCCACCAACGCCTTGCCCACGGCGGTGGTGGAGAGCGAGCCGAGGTGCCCGGGGTCGCTGGTCACGCGGAACATCTGGGGACCATCCACCTTGTTCACGGTGAGGTGGTGGTGCCCATCGCGGACGCTAAGAATAGTGGCCTCCCCCGTCTGCTCGGTGACGCGGCGGAGGACCGGCATGGCCGTCCCGGCGAAGCCGTGGTGGTTGGAAACCCGTTGGCCCAGCTGGAAAATCCGCAGGCCCAGGTGGTACCGGCGGCCCTCGGCCTCGTAGTCCACAAAGCCGTCCCTGGTGAGGGAGCCCAGGAGGCGGTAGGTGGTACTGAAGGGCAGCTGGGCCCGCCGGGAGATCTCCGCCGCACTGGCGCCGCGCGGCTCATCCCCAAGAAGGACCAGGAGACCCAGGGCCTTGCCCACCATGTCAGTTCGGTCGGACCGCCCGGCCTTCAGGGAGTTTTCTTCAGCGGCAACATCATTGGGCGCTGTGTCTTGGTTCACACTCATACCTCGATGTTGCCACATTGTGAGAGCTATTGCCAGTGAATGATTATTTTCTTGACAAGTGACTGCCCTCACAGTCACTATTGCTGTATCGCACAAGTAGCTCCCACCATGTGGCTACTGTCCGGGTTTTCCCGCACCTCCAGCCGTGCCGCGCCAAGCCACCACCCCAGGCAGCGCCGGCTGCGAGCCCCTGATCCATCCGCGACAAAGTCGTCACATCAAAGGAACTCCATGAGCCAGATACTTCCGTCCGCCGAGCCAGGCATTGATGCCCCGGCCGGGACGCCGAAGAAGGCAGCCCTCGCCAGCTTCCTGGGCAGCGCCGTCGAATACTACGACTTCTTCATCTTCGGTTCCGCCGCCGCCCTGATCTTCCCCACGGTCTTCTTCCCGGATGCTGACGCCAACGCGGCCATCATGTCCTTCGCCACCTTCGGTTTCGCCTACGTGGCCCGCCCCGTGGGCGCCGTCATCCTGGGCCACTTCGGTGACCGGGTAGGCCGGCGGAAGGTCCTGATGTTCACCCTCCTCCTGATGGGTGCCTCCACTTTCCTGATCGGCTGCCTCCCGGACTTCAACACGGTTGGCTGGTGGGCTCCCGCCCTGCTGGTGCTGGCCCGCCTCTGCCAGGGCCTTTCGGCCGCGGGCGAGCAGGCCGGCGCATCCTCCATGACGCTTGAACACGCCCCGGACAACCGCCGCTCCTTCTTCACCTCCTGGACCCTCACCGGCACCCAGGGCGGCCAGATCCTCGCCGCCCTCGTCTTCATTCCGGTGCTCGCACTTCCGGACGAGATCAAGTACGGCATCGGCTGGCGGATCCCCTTCTGGCTGAGCGCCGTGGTGGTCGTGGTGGCGTTCTTTATCCGCCGTACACTGCACGAGCCGCCAGCCTTCGAGGAAGCCCAGAAGACCGCACAGATCTCCAAACTCCCCGTCGCCGACCTGCTCAAGGGCCACTGGCGCGACGTCCTCCGGGTCATCTGCTGCGCCTTCATCGCCGCTGTCTCCACGGTCTTCGGCACCCTCGCCATCAGTTACGCCAAAACCGTGGCAGGCGTGGACGGCACCACCACCCTGTGGCTCGTGGTGGGCGCCAACCTCGTGGCGCTGGGCACCCAGCCGCTGTTCGGCATGCTGGCGGACAAGATCGGCCGCAAGCCCGTCTTCATCTACGGTGCCCTGTCCAGCGCCGCCCTGACACCCGTCTTCCTGCTCAGCCTGGAGTCCGGCAGCGTGCCACTGATGTTCCTGGCAGCCATCGGCTTCTTCTCCTGCGGCTACGCAGCCTCCAACGCCGTCTGGCCGTCCTTCTACGCCGAGATGTTCAGCACCAAGGTCCGTTTCTCCGGCCTGGCCATCGGCACGCAGCTCGGCTTCCTGATGGCAGGCTTCGCTCCCGCCATCGTGGCAGCCATGGGCGGCATCAAGGCCGGCGGCTGGGTACAGATCAGCATCTTCACTGCCGTCATCTGCACAGTGGCAGCCATTTCCGCGCTGACCGCCAAGGAAACGTTCAAGGTTCCCACCAAGCAGCTCGGCCTGAAGTAA
>JBKJVX010000160.1:0-22009 GCA_046717065.1 Arthrobacter sp.
CCCCGCCCGGCCCCCCCCGCGGCCCCCCCCCGCTTCTGTGTGCCCCAGGAGGGACTCGAACCCCCGACCGGCGGATTAGCGGATGGTGGTTTTCGTTAGGACTCATCCGATGGCGTTAGCCCTAGAATGTAGGGCGCGGATACCTGTCCACTCTCTGTCTAGAGTCGTTCTTGTTGGTTGATAATCGTTTGTTTTCGGTGGGTAAGCGGTGGGTCAAAATAAACCTGGTTGCTCCGGCCGGCTCTACCCCCATATTTCCCTTTCCGGGCCATAGGGGCTCCAGCGTTCATGTAGGGCTTGAGAGCGGCGGCGTCCGGCTTAGGGTCGTCCGGCATGCGGAGGTCCCCGAGCATCGGATTGATAGCGCCCGCGTGAGCTTCTGCCCATTGCACCCAGCCGGCGGCGGCCGCGGCATCCACTGGATTCAAGGGTTGGATGTGACTCTTCAGTGCAGCGATGTACTCGCCTAGTTGTTGAACCCGCTGGAAGCGCTCGGCTTGGTCAAGTAGCACCTTGGCTCGGCTTTCCTCGTTGAGGCGTTCAATCGCCCGGCCCCGGACCTGTTCCCACTTGCGGCGCTTTTCATTTTCGCGGCGCTGGTTCTCGTGCCGTCGCTCAACAGCACGGGCCGCCCGAAGTTCAATCTCTTGGATGATTTGGGGCAGGAAGGAGTCTGCTCGAGTGGTATCGGTTTCGGTCCACTCCGGCTTCCAGAATGCCGGATCAAGGCCCGTTAGCCGGACGGTAAGGAAATCAGTCTTGACGTACTCCTCGTTCGAAACCTGATAGCCCTCCTCTTTGCGACGAAGTTCTGACGCGGTGAGCAGACGAGGCACTAGCTCCCTAGCCTGATTGAAGTGCATATCGACTTCGTCTTCACCGATGCAGACTCGAAGATGTCCGATTGCGCGCTTTTCGCGGCTGACGTAGCCATAATTGTCCGACTTTACCGCCGGCGGTGCTGCCACTACATAGCCACGCCGTTCAACTTCCAAAGCGAGGCCCTGAATAAGCCGTAACGTCCAGTGCCAGCGGGCGCTGTCCATCCCCAGTCTGTCTACTCGCTCCTGCTTCAGCTTGGACACGACATCGTGGGGCCTGCGAGTGACTGCTGGTACATCTACTGCGTCAAGGTGCACTAGTTGCCACTCTGGACGCCGCTTCAATTAAACGCTGCAGGGCGTGCTCCAGGTGCTGGAAAGAACAATCTCCATGTCATCGGGGAAAAGCTTCTTTTGCCTGGCGACCGAGACGAGTCGCTTGTAACTTCTCATCTCCGCACTCGTGAATTCAATAGTGTGCTCCATTAACAGACGGTCCATCATCTGCTGCGTCGCACTTTTGACTGGAGCCTTCGGCTCCCTCGGCAGACGTGCCGGCGAGGGTGGCAGGGCGCTCGGGGCTGACAACGCGCTTTCGGCTGATGTCATCGCCACAGCTCCGCCGTCGGCCAGTAGCTGCTTGCCGGGATCGGTTATCTCAGCGATCCACGGATTCTTTCGGCGCCTTATACGGACGAGGTTGCGACTATCTAAGGCATAGGCGCTGACTTTGGACTTTGGGTCGGTCATCACGCCATCTGGACAGCCGTCCGCAATCCACTGCAAAACCTCAATCTGACGTTCGGTTGGCAGCGTCTTTGCCATGTCCTGGCCGCCCCTATCAGGGTTGAGACTTATCTGGTAGAGGCGGTAGCCACCCGAGTGATGCTATGAGTCTTGGCCGAAGAGCATTTTCTTGACCGCTTCGTGCCGTTCCTCTTCCTGGTCCGCAGTGTAAGTGTTTGCTGGTCGGGCGCCTGGACCCTCCCAAGTGATTGCCGGCGGCCACAAGACGTTCTTCGCGTGCAGAAGTACAGATCCCAAGTGCTCAGAGCAAACAGTCAGGTTGGAGTCAGCGACGCGCTCCACAACGAACGGACCTAGATTTGTGCAGTCGGTGAAGCCGTTCGGCCCTTCGCGGTACGCCATGCATTGCGGTACGGGTGATCGAAAGGTTTCCATCCTCCTGAGCATAACTACATGGCAGAGCTACTTCCGTCTCCGCCGACCAATGTGCCTGGCCGTCAACTCTCGAAGCCTGAGGTCAAAGTCGACGTTTTGGGAGGAGAGTAGCTGCAGGCACTGACATGCCGGTCACGATGGGGATGTGGCCGCAACAATCTCTCCTCACACTTGCAAGATTCCTCCCACAGTGCCAGTATCCGAATACGGGCTTCAACGCCCGAAGCTTTTGGGGGAACAAATTGGGGGAATTTCTCGGCTTTTCTGCCGTCACTGCGACTCCGCATTGGTCTCTATTTCGCCTGCCTCAAGAGCAAACCACCCGCATCACTCCGCGCATCAGTTTGCCGCGCCCCGAATCTGGGGCGTTTGAAAGGATCTTCAATGAGTCAGCACCCTAATCTCGCACCGTATCCTCCAGCTAACGGCTATGGTCAGCAGCCGGTAAGCAGCAAGTCATTCCTGACTACTTGGTTGCTGTCCCTTCTTCTTGGCGTTCTCGGTGTGGACCGTTTCTACCTGGGCAAGGTCGGAACGGGCATCCTGAAACTGGTTACCCTCGGTGGGTTCGGTATCTGGGCTTTGATCGACCTCATCCTGATCCTCACCAACAAGATGCGTGACAAGCAGGGGCTTCCTCTTGAGGGCTATGACAAGCACAAGAAGGTCGCACTGATCGTCACGGCCGCGCTTATCCTCTTGAGCATCATCTTCAATGTGGCCCGTGGTGGATCCGCTCCGGTATCCGCGCCCGCTGTCTCCGCAGCCAATGATTCCGCTGCTGCTCCGGCAGCCCCCGCAGCCGCGGCGCCGGCTCCTGCCGCGACCTGGACCAAAGTAGCCGAGCTCACTGGCTCATCTGACCTCGCAAGCCAAACCTTTGCCCTATCCGGTAAAGACACAAAACTTGTTTTCTCCTTCACTGGAGCACAAGAAACGAATGGTCAGTCAATGGGCATCGGAGCCATCTATTTGGAAAAGGAAGGCGTAGACATCACAAAGGACGGCGGCATACCCGTGAAGATGCTGCAGAAGGATGAAGCAGGCGAAACTGCGATCCACAAGGGCGCAGGAAACTACTACCTTGATGTGAAGGCAGCCAACTTTGCTTCTTGGACAGTGACGGTAGAAGAGAAGAAGTAACGTTTACTTCTTTGAATACGAAAGCCCGCCAGCCTTCACTGCTGGCGGGCTTTCTGCTGCCCGAGGACTACTGGCACCGTACCGTCATGTTCTGTCTTAGCCACATGGTGGGGGAGTCTAACTGGAGCTCAAGACTGCGGCCGGTTAAGTTAGGCAACAGCCTCCTGCGCCGCGTGGTAGCTAGCGATGATGTCTGCTTGGATGCGTCCCCGTGCGTTGACGGAGAGTCCCTGCCGTTGTGCCCAGGCCCGAACTTGTGCCGTAGTAGTTTCACGGGTGTTGGTCGCCTGCCGACTGGTGGACCGGGCCGAATTTCTAAGCTTGCGTCCAGCCTCGACGTACATCTGAAAAGCCCCGCGCAACTCCTCGGCGTGTTCGGTGTTCAGATCTATTTCGAACGTTGTGCCGTCAATGGAAAAGGTGACTGTCTCGTCCGCGTGACTTCCGTCGAGATCGTCTTCGAAAACCGTTATTTGTCTAGTTGCCATCAGAAAAACTTATCAGCCGCAAGGAGGGGGCTTCCTGATTATTCTCTACTGCAACTCCTGAGGGTAGCTAGACCGGTGTCACATAAGTGCTCGTTTGGCACATGTCTTCTTTGGGCTGCCCGGCGTATATATGCTCACGTTCACACTTTGGATCCTAATTTTGGGGGGCCGCATGAGCGGAAGACTTCACCTGCCAAGCAAGTTTGCAGTACTGACAGCGGTCCTTATCGCTCTGTTTTCAACTCTGTTGCCATGAGGTTTAGCCGTGACGTTTTTCGCCGCCTCCTGGGCTTGGACTTTCTAGACGCCGGGGTCTCTGACCCAGCCCTGGCCGCGAGGGCTGGGCAGGTTCGTGCGCGTGCCATGACTTCCGCTGCCCGGAAGCCACTTATCGGCAAAAGGCGCTGGCAGCGTCTGAAGCGTCGGGCGGGAAAATGGCAAGAGTGTGGGAGACGGTGGCGGAAGCAAATAACATTTCCCTGGGTTGTAGAGATGCTCATGATCGGGTTGGGCGCGAGTGTCACTTTGTGGGTCGGTTACTCTCAGTTGGCGTCTGTGAATGATGGTCTGGCCAGCAGCACAGCGGCGGCGGTGTACGAGCAACAGCAGGAGATCGACGATCTCTTCGTGGAACACCCGGAATTGGACCCGTTCTTTTCGGACAAGGTGCGGGTCCCAGAGCCGCCAGTGTTGCCTCCAAACGCAACGCAAGAGCAGAAAGATGAGTACACGGAGGCCGTCCAGAAGAAGGCGCGGGCAGAGGCGATTGCATTCCGTATTCTGGATCACTTCGAGCACATCCGTTATCAGGTGGACAATGGACTTTTCGAAGCCAGTTATGGAGCTTGGAATGATTACATTCGAACGAGCTTCGAAAGTTCTCCCGTGCTGTGCGACATGTTGTTGACGAACAATGAGGAGTACGAAGGCACTGGGGATGAGTCTTTGTGGAAGGTTTTTGCTGCGTCCCCTTGCGGGGCGCTTGGTTTCCGAGCCTGATCACTTAGTCCGCGTTGCCCCCGTGCTTGGTTATGCAGCTTAGGCTTGGGCCATGTCGACTGATGAAGAAAAAATTCTCCAGTACCTGCTGACGTTGACGGCAAGATCCCGAAAAAGGTTCACGACGGCTATGCCGCAGAAAAGTCTGACGGGGACGATCATGATGCGCGGGCTGACCGACCGAACGACTAACGGAGTGCAGCCGGCCGGGTGCGGACTCTAGGACGGGACGTACCTGCCGTGCCACTCACCTTCACCCGGCCGACGCACGTCACTGGCCGGAACCCAAGCAGTCGAAGTGCTGTATACCTGCACATTCCGCAGTGGCATGCCAGCGTCCAGCGCCGCAGTGACATAGGAGTGCCGGAGACCGGGGCAAACTTCTTCCTTCCCACAACCGGCGCAGTCACACCACAATGAAAAGTCTTTACAAACCAGAAATAGGGGGAACCAAGTGAAACCAGGCAAGTCGCGGAACTGGCTCATCGGCGGACTCATCGCTCAGGGCATAGGGGATGATCTACGCCGGTGCCGTCGTGAACACACTCACCGCCACGGCATACAGTGACGGTGGCGGTTCCACGGGCATGACCGTGGGGGCCTGCTGGTTGCTGTGGGCTGGGTGATGTTGATCATCGGAATCAGTAAGGCAAGTGCGGGGATTCATTATCTGATTATCTGATTATCTGATTATCTGGTGTCAGTGGCTGCGGCTTCGGATGTGGCGCGGACCGGGGCTCCGTCTCACGCCGTGCGCGGGGAGGATGCCCGTCCCGCCCACGGTGACTTCGGGTAGCTCCGACACTTAACCATCGAAAGCTCCCCACCTCCGAAGAGATGGGGAGCCTTAGAGTAGCCGCAACAGCAGCCTAAGCTTCGTGACGGCCTCAGGTTACCTCGGAGTTAATAGCGGACGGGTTACCGTCCTTGTACCCCACAGCCAGGGCCTTCAGGACCGCCACGACGCCAGCGCAGAGAGCAACCGACGCGATACCCTGCCAGTCCGCCTCCACAACACCGAACACGTCAGTGCTGATCACGGACAGCGCGCCGCCGGCAACCGAAGCCACCGCACGCTCAGCCGTCGCCTTCCAAAACTGCTTAGACCACATCACTTCACGTCCTGTGCTGCGGCGAAGTTAGCGGGCAGCCACTTAAGTTCCGTGGCAAGCGTGGTTTCCTTGCCGTCCGTGGTGGTGATGGGCTTATCCATGATCTCCGCAGGCAGGCTCGTGAGCAGGTTGAACAGCGCGTCGATCTTGCCGTTGACCTCCTGCGCGTAGTCGCGGTCTTCTTCCAGCCGCTTCAGGACCTTGGACAGGTCATCGCTGATGTTCAGGACCTGGTTCTCGAACGTGCTTTCCGCGCCGTTCTTCAGGGTCAGCTTCTTGGTGAATACATCTTCTGCGCTCACGTCATCCTCCGGGGGTGTGATGGTTTCGCTCGCGTAAGACAGCGAGCCGGTGTTGAGGTCTTCGGGCCATTCGGTCAGGTAGGTGTCTGGGTTGACGCGGCCCAGCATGGGGCTGTTGAGTGCATAGCCGGGCGGGATCGCTTCGGTGAGAAGGTGAGCCCCGGTTGTCGCGGTGCCCGTGTTCCCGGAGTACCCGATGACTTGGCCCTTGCGGACCCAGTCGCCGCGCTTGACCGTGAAACTGTGCATGTGCCCGTACACAAACGACGGCGCATTAGCACCACAGTTCAGGACAGCGATGTTGCCGCCCATCTTCAGCAGCCACAGCAGGTTGTCCAGGTAGGTGTCGTCAAACTCGCCCGCCCACTCGATGTAGCCGTCACCCGCAGCATGAACGGGCGTTCCGATCGGCGCCGCATCATCATTGCCGGAGTGCGGGCCGTAGATCGTCGCGTTATCTCCGAAGTTCTGCGACCGCCACACGATTCCCAAGTCATAAAGCCTGCGCTCAAACGGTTTGCAATAACTCATGGCTTCACGGCTCCGTCTGATGCGCATGTGTAGGTGGAGGATCCGGGCGGGTTTGGCGTGCAGGTGTATGTCGCGCCGAACTTGTCCGTGAACGTGAATGAGGACGGTGCCTTACCATTCGCGCCATCCTTGCCAGCCCTGCCGTCTTTACCGTCTTCGCCTGCGGGGCCTTGTGGTCCCATCACGCCGGGCTCTCCCTGCGGGCCTTGTCGGCCATGCTGGGCCTCGCCGCCCGCCACGGGGCCGTCTCTGCGAACCCCCTCCGCGACGGCGCCAAGGTGCCAGTAAGCCGCAAGGAAGTCCGGGCCCACAGTGGAGGAGCCGCAGCTCTCCGCGCCGGCCTCCGGCAGTGGCAAGAGTCATCCCAACCCCGCGGCCGCAAGCGCCCCGACGACCTCCTGGACGTCGTGGATGTCCCGCCCGCAACGGGCGCCAGAATTGGCGAAGCCCTCGCCGTCCGGTGGAAAGACATCGACCTCAAGGCCGCCCGGCCCACGCTCACAGTCACGGGCACGGTCATCTACGTGGAGGGGGAGGGGATGACGATCCAGGAGCATCCCAAGTCCACAAACTCCCGGCAGCGCTATTTCCTGCCGTCTTTCGCGGTGGATATGCTTCTCCGACGCCAGGTGCAGCAGCTTGTGGCCAACCCCTGGGACGTGGTGTTTCCGTCGTCCACCGGCACGCTGAGGGATCCGGGAAACTTCCGTAGGCAGTGGCGCTCCGCACGGGATGACATCGGCTTTCAGTGGGTCACGCCGCATACCTTCCGGAAATCTGTGGGTACGCTCCTGGCCAAGGCTGAGGGCATGGCGTCATCGTCCGCGCAACTGGGCCACTCAAGCGAGCAGATCACCAGTAGGCATTATGTTCAGAAGACACACGAGGCGCCCGATCAAACGGCCCTCTTGCAGACCTTTGGAGAACCAAGATGACGGAAGTAGCAACAGTTCATAATGACGACGACGGCTGGCGGCCGGAGAGCGGCCCTGACGTAGACGCGTGGAAGGCATGCTCCACGTGGGAGGAAGGAGGAGAATTGACGGCCCAGTGGCTGGAAGGGAAAAGGTCTTTTCAGCCTCGCTATATGGGAGCAAGCCCAGACTCCGAATCAAGTCCCCTGATCGCAGTTCTTGCCCGGATAAACAGATTGGGATTCTTCACTGATCAGTCTCAGCCTGGCGTCCCAATTGAAGATGGCTGCGGCCAGAGGGCGTTCGTGTCTGGGTACTGCAGTGAGACAATGGCCGCCGTCGTCTCCGCGAAACTCCTCGGATCGGAACTCGTTGCGATAGTCATACCGCCGGGAGGAAGCAGCGGCGGGCAAATTTGCGTGACCGTCGACGACGGCGAAGAGTTCACTTGGGTAGGTATTGCCGGCACCTCCTACGATGCCGCGGATGAATACTTCCCCGACACCAACATGACGTTCGCGTCACTCCTGTCAGAACGGTGGCAGATGCAGATCTTTGATGCTCGATGGGGTCGCAAAGACCTCCTGTGGGAGCTCTTAATTCCGGCTGTAGAAAAGGCCGCGGCTATGGAACGTGGTTTGCAAAGCGGTGGGTAAGCGGTGGATTGGCTAGATCCAAGGCAAAAACAGAAGCGGTCCCGATCAGCGTTTTGGCTGGTCAGGACCACTTCCTTAAAGTGCCCCAGGAGGGAATCGAACCCCCGACCGGCGGATTAGAAGGCCGCTGCTCTATCCCCTGAGCTACTGAGGCAATGGTTTCGGAGCTGAAATCTTGCGCCTCAAAAAGTTTACATCGCCGGAAGTGCCGGTGCTGTCACAGGTGCGCAACGTTGACTGATCCTCCACAGGCAGCCGCGGAGGGCCGGTTGTGCACATATGCAAGGCGAAGGCTCGCCGGTGGACCGGCACGGGCGGGATGCTGGTCTTGCCTGCTAGGGCAACACCACATGAAGACAAGGACGTAAAGATGAGCGACACCATAACGATCCGGGGCTTCGTTGCCACCGAGATCAAAAGCTCCACCACGCCAGGGGGAGTGGCCACAGCTTCTTTCCGCATCGGGTCCAATTCCCGCCGCTTCGACAAGCACTCGGGCACCTGGGGTGATGGCCACACGAACTGGTTCACGGTCCAGGGCTACCGCCACCTTGCGGGCAGCATGGGTTGCAGCATAAGGAAAGGCCAGCCGGTCATAGTGGTGGGCAAGTTGAAGATCCGCAGTTGGGAAAAGGACGGCCGGGTCTACTACTCACACGTCATAGATGCTGACGCCGTGGGCCACGACCTCACGTGGGGTACCGCCAACTTCATCCGGTCCTCCACCAAACCAATCCTGTCGCTCGTGGAGCAGGAGGCTCCCATGGGCGCCGAACCCAGTTCCGGCGTGGACGGAGCGTTCGAGGAGCCGGAGGACAGCGAAGAAGACCTGGACGACGGCGGTGATCCTGCTGCAGCCTTCGTCGAGGACAGCAATGGCGACCTTCTTGCCCTGGACCTGGAAACGGGGGAACTCGCCGAATCCGGAGTCTAGGAATTCCCTGTATCAACGTCCCCCTTGGATCCCTGGGCGGGCAGGACCGCGGCACCCCCGGCCGCGCCCTGCCCGCCCAGGTTGTGAGCGGCCGCCGTACCACATGGCAGAATGACAGCATGCGGACCAGCCCTGACCACCGGCAGAACAGTACGGCCGGGGCATCCACGGCCGCTCCTTCCGCTTCACGGCACCTTGCCGCACACCGCGTGCTGGCGGCTATCACTGGCGCCGCACTGGTAGCCGGCTTGTCGGCGTGCGTGGGCGGCGTGACGGGTGCCCAGCCTGGTGCGGCTGAACCGGCAACTGCGGCGTCGCCCACTGCGGCCTCGTCCACCGGCCCCGGGTCCTCCGAACCCCCGGCCGAGCCGCTGGCGGGTACATCCGGAGGGCAACTGACTGATAGCCCGGCGGCCGCCACCGAAACGGTCAAGAAGACCGTCACGGACGCCTTGGGCCGGCTGGCGGCGGGTTCTCCAAAACCCGCTACCGCGCAGGTGACCGAAGCCCTGACCGGAGCGGGAGTGGACCCGGCGGCATTGCAGGTCTCGCAGAGCCGGACCCCCACCGGCCTGGAAGCCGACGCCATCGAAGCCTCCGTGCTCCAAGGCAGCGACTGTGTCATCGGCCAGGTCCGCGACGGTGCCGTCACAGTGACGGTCCTGCCGGCACTCGCCAGCGGCAGGTGCTTCGTAGGCTCCTGACCCTCGTCCCCGAATGTGAGTTATGCCCGCCAACCCACTAGATTTGGAGCCATGGCGGAATTTATCTACACAATGACCAAGGCGCGCAAAGCCGTTGGCGAAAAACTCATTCTTGATGACGTAAGCATGTCCTTCTTTCCCGGCGCCAAGATCGGTGTTGTGGGCCCGAACGGTGCCGGTAAGTCCACCATCCTCAAGATCATGGCCGGGCTGGACACCCCCTCCAACGGTGAGGCCCGGCTCAGCCCAGGCTACAGCGTTGGCATCCTCCTTCAGGAACCACCCCTGAACGAAGAAAAAACCGTCCTGGGCAACGTCCAGGAAGGCGTCGGGGAGATCTACGGCAAGATCCAGCGCTTCAACGAAATCTCCGAGGAAATGGCCAGCCCCGACGCTGACTACGACACCCTCCTCGAAGAGATGGGACACCTGCAGGAAGCCATCGACGCCGCAGACGCCTGGGACCTGGACTCCCAGCTGGAGCAGGCCATGGACGCGCTCCGCTGCCCGCCTGCGGACGCCGACGTCACTAACCTTTCCGGTGGTGAGCGGCGCCGCGTGGCCCTGTGCAAGCTGCTCCTGCAGAAGCCGGACCTGCTGCTCCTGGACGAGCCCACCAACCACCTGGACGCAGAGAGCGTGCTGTGGCTCGAACAGCACCTGTCCACGTACGCAGGCGCAGTCATGGCCGTCACCCACGACCGTTACTTCCTGGACCACGTGGCCGAGTGGATCGCCGAAGTGGACCGCGGCCACCTGTACCCCTACGAGGGCAACTACTCCACGTACCTGGAGAAGAAGCGGGCCCGCCTGGAAATCCAGGGAAAAAAGGATGCCAAGCAGGCCAAGCGCCTCAGCGAGGAACTGGAATGGGTCCGTTCCAACGCCAAGGGCCGCCAGACCAAGTCCAAGGCCCGTCTCGCCCGCTACGAGGAGATGGCGGCAGAGGCCGACAGGACCCGCAAGCTTGACTTCGAAGAAATCCAGATCCCGCCGGGACCGCGCCTGGGTGGCCTGGTGCTGGAGGCGAAAAACCTGCAGAAGGGCTTCGAAGACCGGACCCTGATCGACGGACTGTCCTTCAGCCTGCCCCGCAACGGCATCGTAGGCGTCATCGGCCCCAACGGCGTCGGCAAGACCACGCTCTTCAAGACCATCGTCGGACTGGAGCCGCTCGACGGCGGCGACCTGAAGATCGGTGACTCTGTCAAGATCTCCTACGCGGACCAGAGCCGCGGTGGCATTGACCCCAACAAGACCCTGTGGGAGGTCGTCTCGGACGGCCTGGACTTCATCCAGGTTGGCCACGTGGAAATGCCGTCCCGCGCGTACGTTGCCGCTTTCGGGTTCAAGGGCCCGGACCAGCAGAAGAAGGCCGGTGTGCTCTCTGGTGGTGAGCGCAACCGCCTGAACCTTGCCTTGACCCTCAAGCAGGGCGGCAACCTGCTGCTCCTCGACGAGCCCACCAACGACCTCGATGTTGAAACCCTCAGCAGCCTGGAAAACGCGCTGCTGGAATTCCCGGGCTGCGCAGTGGTGGTCTCGCACGACCGCTGGTTCCTGGACCGGGTGGCCACGCACATCCTGGCCTACGAAGGCGACGAGGAAAACCCGTCCAAGTGGTACTGGTTCGAGGGCAACTTTGAATCCTATGAGGAGAACAAGGTGGAGCGGCTGGGTCCGGACGCGGCCAAGCCGCACCGGGTCACGCACCGCCGCCTCACCCGCGACTGAGCCAATCCCCAACTGAGCCAATCCGCGACTGAGCCAACCCGCGCCGGCACAGGCGCTGGCGCGACAGGCAATAAACAGGCCGGCACCCTCAGGGGTGCCGGCCTGTTTGCATTGTCCGGATCAAAGCGCTGAAGGCTAGTCCCGGGAAGCCTTGCGGATCTGGTGCTCCATGACCTTGGACTGGAAGGCGCCCACCACCTTGTTCTTCAGGTCGGCAGGCACCCGGACCATCCCTTCCTGGGCCACGGACGCTACGTGCTGGCCAGCCTGGTTGAAGATCTTGCCCGTCGCCAGTCCTCGGGCTCCCTGTGCGCTCGGTGATTCCTGGACGTACAGCAGCCATTCATCCACCCGGGCCGGGCGGTGCCACCACATTGCGTGGTCCAGGCTCGCAACGTTCATCCCGGGAGTGATCCAGCTCAGCCCATGGCGTCGCAGGATCGATTCCAGCAGGGTGTAGTCGCTGGCGTAGGCCAGGGCCGCACGGTGCAGGTTGGGGTTCTCCGGCATGGGGCCGAACGTTTTCATCCACACGGCATTGCGTGCTGACCGCTCACCGTTCGCTGATACGTACAGCGGAGGATCAACGTGCCGGATGTCGAAAGGCCGTTCATACGCCCAGTGCCGCGCCACCGGATGGTCGAACTTTCCCAGCAGGTCCGCTGTGCTGGGCAGGGACTCGGGGTCGGGGATCCCGCTGGGCATCACGGACTCGTGCTCGACGCCTTCGTCCTCGCCCTGGAAGGAGGCGATCATTGACAGGATGGGCACGCCTTCCTGGTAGGCATGGACCCGCCGTGCCGAGAAGGACCGGCCATCACGGAGGCGCTGCACACCGAAGGTGATGGGCTTGTTCGCGTCGCCGGGGCGAAGGAAGTAGCCGTGCATGGAATGGACAAAGCGGTTCGGATCCACCGTCCTGATGGAGGCAATAAGTGACTGCGCCAGCACCTGGCCGCCAAAGACCCGGTGATGGGGCTGCTGCTGCGACGGGCCCAGGAAGATGTCCTCGTCCGTCCGTGCCCCCTCCAGCTCACCAAGGTCAAGAAGGGAGATAAGCGATGAGGTGGGGTCTCCGCTGGGGAGCGCCAGGAGTCCGGCGTCGGCTTCAGTCATGGTTCGACTCTAGACGGCGCCCCGGCACTGCTCAACAAAGGTGCAGCCGGTAGTGTTCTTGGTGTGTCTGATCTACTCACCTCATCCTTCCGTTTCGCCGATCCCCGGGATCTCGCCGACCTGAAGACCTTCGCCACACGCGCCAAATCCATTGACGACGGCGCCATCCGCCTTCAGGCCGCGGGTTCCGTTCTCGCCGCGTACGTCTGCGTGCTGCGGCCACGGGTGCTCGGCGAATCGACCCCCACCATCCTCGGACTGCGCACCATGGCGCTGGCGGAGCCGTCCGGGACTGACGTCACCGTCCCCCTTGCGGCAGTTCTTGACCGGCTTGCGCGTGCGGGGGAGGACGACGTCGAACTGCCGGTTCCGCCGTCCACCGTCACCGAGTCCTGGACCGGCGTCGGCGCGCCCAGGAGCGGGTGGGAGCTGCTGGGTTCACGCAGCGATGCAGAGTTGCGGCGTGCCGCAGAGGCGGGCATCGCTGAAGTGGCCGGAATCGTGCCGGATAGGCCCGGCGCGCTGATCGTCAACAACGCCCGGGCAGCCGTCTGGGGCAGGGAACTTGATGAATCCGGACTACCGGCAGGCGCCGCCTTCGCAGCACTCGCCCTGGGCTTCCTCGCCGACGGCGACCAGAAGCTCTACCGCGCCGGCCGCTGGTTCCGGCTCACGGGGCCGCGCGGGCACGTCCTCGCCCGGACGGGAAGCGGACTGCTCTAACGGTAGGCCGCAGCGACCTGGTTGAGGGCGGCAACCACCGCCGCTGCCGCAGGCAATTGGGTCACTGCCCGGCCGGGCTGTTCACCATGGACAAGGCTGCGCGCTCCATATAGTCCCAGAGAGTCCCCTCGTACAGGGGCGGGAGTTCCAGTGCGTCCACAGCTGTGCGCATATGGAACAGCCAGCGGTCCTTGGCCTCCGGCGTCACCTTGAAAGGCATGTGGCGCATGCGCAGCCGGGGATGGCCGCGCTCTTCCCCATACGTGGTGGGCCCGCCCCAATACTGCTCCAGGAACATCAGGAATCTGCGCTTGGCGGGCACCAGGTCCTCTTCGGGGTACATCGGCCGCAGCAGCGGATCCGTCGCCACGCCGTCGTAAAAGACGTCGATCAGCTTGACGAAGGTTTCATGGCCGCCCACAGCGTCATAAAAGTTGTCGGTGTAGCCGGGCTGGCTGAACGGATCGTTCTGCATCAGCTGGCGGGGCCGCTGCGGTTCGATGGGGATGGTCATTGCTATTCTCCGGCCTTCTGGTCCGTCTTTTTCGGTTCGGCGTGATCGGTGCCCTGGTCCGTGGTGCCGTCCGGCGACTCATGCAGCGGCACGTAGTTGCCCTGCGAACGGTTGCCGACGCGGAGGATCTCGCCGTTGCGGAGGTACCAGATGGCGCCGTCGTCGGACCGTACGCGCGTGATGCGCAGGCCCATGGACTCCACCACCCCAACAACCTCGCTGGTTTCGATCACATCGCCGATTCCGTACTGGTCTTCAATGGTAATAAAAATCCCGGCCAGGAAGTCACGGATCAGCTGCTGGGCACCAAAACCGATGGCCACACCCAGGATGCCCACGCTGGTGAGGAGGGGTGCGATGTTGATGTCCAGGTTCTGCAGGACGTACATGCTGGTGATGACCACCACCAGCACACCGACGATGCTGTTCAACAGCGACCCGATGGTTTCAGCGCGCTGTACCCGCCGTTCGTGGTCCAGTGCCCGCAGCGCGGGCGCCGCCCATTTGAAGGTGGGCCTCTTGAAAAAATTGCTGCCAGCCGCCACCCGGGTGGTGATGCGGGAGATCACAAAAGTGGCAATCAGCCAAACGGCAACGCCCACGCCGAGGCTGATCACGATGCCCGTGATGCTGATGCCGTCCAGTTCGGTTGTGGCGGAAGGAATGATTGACAACATACTGACCATAGGGGGGAAGTACTCCTGGGGTTCCCCGGCGGTGCCGGGATGCGGGGGCCGGAGCGCCGGTTACGCCCGGCGCGGAAGGCTCTGTTCTCCTTCAACCCTAGCGCCGTAGCGTAGCCGCATGCGCATTCTTGTCCTCGGGGGAACCGCCTTCCTGTCCGCAGAAATCGTCCGCCAGGCAGTCGTTAGGGGGCATAAGGCAACCTGCCTCGCCCGCGGCTCGGCTGCTGATCCGCCAGAGGGAGCGGAGTGGCTGAAAGCCGACCGCTCGCTGGGTGCTGAAGCCTACGACGGTGTTGAAGGGGAGTGGGACGAGGTCATCGACGTCGCCCGCGATCCCGTGCCGGCGTCAACAGCGCTGGACGCCCTCGCAGGCCGGGCAGCCCACTGGACATTCGTCTCCAGCTGCTCCGTCTACGCCGATGCTGCGGTTCCCGGCGCCGCCGAGGACGCCGCCCTCCTCCCGGCGTTGGCGGCAGGGACTCCTTCGGCGCCGGAAAATTACGGTGAGTCCAAAGCCGCCATCGAGGCGGCAACCCTCACAGCGGCAGGCAGGAAGGCCCACTTGTGCCGTGCAGGCCTGATCGGGGGACCAGGCGACGGCTCGGACCGCTACGGTTATTGGCCCGCCCGGTTTGCCAGGGACAACAGCCCTGCCATCGTTCCGGGTATCGCCGGCTACGCAACACAGGTCATCGACGTACGGGACCTTGCCGCCTGGATCCTGCTTGCCGCGGAGCAGGGGATCACCGGGGCACTGAACGCGCTGGGGGACCAGGTCCCCTTTGGTGAGTACATCAGCGCGTCCAGGCAGGCGGCGGGCCATCAAGGAGAAGTGGTCCCCGCAGCCGGGGACTGGCTGGCGGACCAGGGTGTCAGCTACTGGTCGGGGCCCGATTCGCTGCCGCTGTGGCTCCCGCCCGGGCACGAGGGGTTTATGGCCAGGAGCAACAAGGCCGCGGTGGACGCCGGCCTGCGGATCCGGCCGTGGCAGGAGACGCTGGTAGCCACGCTGGCTGACGAACGCCGGCGCGGGCTGGACCGGCCCCGGAAAGCCGGCCTGGCACCTGAAACCGAAGCGCGGCTTGTCGGCATCCTGCGGGCCGGGGTGTGAACTGCCTGTTCTCGGCAGGCGAAGACAGCCCTGGTCAGCGCTGGCCGGCCACGGTGACGGGGGCATGCTCCACCGGGAAGTTCACGCTGCGGGCAATAAAGCACAACTGGTTGGCCTCATGGTGCAGCTGCCCGGCCAGCTCCAGGTGGCGCCCGTCCGCCATTGTCACCTGCGGGCGCAGCGTCACACTCTCGAACTGGCCGCTGCCGTCCCGGTTCAGCGTCATCAGCCCGGTTGCCTCGTCGCGGTAGTCCGTCACCACGACGCCGTGCTTCACCGCCACATGCAGGAAGGACAGCATGTGGCACTGGGCAAGGGCAGCCAGGAGCAGCTGCTCCGGGTTATAACGTTCCCTGTCGCCGTGGAACGTGGGGTCGGCTGATCCCTTGAGCACCGGCAACCCCGGAATCAGGACGTCGTGGTCCCGGGAGTAGCCCCGGTACGACGACGTTCCCCCGCCCAGGTTGCCGGTCCACTGGACGGTCAGTGCATAGCGGTGCTCCCTCAGCGTCACAATGCCGGCCCTGCCTCACCCGGAAGGACGTCAGCGGCGCGTGCGCGCAATGCCCGGGCAACGCCGTCGCGGTTTTCCAGCATCATCCGCCGAAGGGCGGCGCTCTGCGGCGGGAGCGCGGCCAGGAAGCCGTCTGTACGGTCAACGGTGGCCTGAGTGGTCAGCAACGCCGGGTAGAGCCCGACGACGATCTGCTGGGCCAGTGCGTGGGTGCGGGTTTCCACGATCCCCGGCACCGCCTCGAAATACTTCTCCGCGTACGGCTCCAACAGGGACCGGTCCAGGACCCGCATGAAGCCGGTTACCGCCGATCCTTGAAGGGCGTTGGAGAGCTCGCCTTTGACCACAATCGAGTCCCAGGCTGCGGCCTTCGCCTCGGGCGTGGGGATGGCCGCCTTTGCCTGGGCAGCTGCGTTCTGGCCGCTGGAGGTGTTGTCCCGCTGCAGCTCGGCATCGATGCCATCCTGCGCCAGCCGGCCGCCCACCACCAGTGATGTCACCAGCTCCCAGCGCAGGTCCTGGTCAACAGTCAGCCCATCCAGAACCAGCGACCCGTCGAGGAGGCCCGCCACTGTGTCCAGCTGGCTTCCACTGCGCGCCAGAAGGGCGAAGGATTTCACGAACTGCAGCTGGGCGTCCGAGCCGCCGGGCACCTCAGACGCCAGCTCCCACAGCCGGTCCGTTGCAGTTACGGCCGTGGCCTCGCGGTGCTCCTCGGCGACGTAGAAGTTCAGGGTGGTGGCCAGTTGGCGGAGCTGGACCAGGATCACCGACGAATCGGTCTCCGCGGCCACATTGGCAAGGATCAGTTCGACGTAGCGCCGCGCTGGCGTTTCGCCGTCCCGGGCAGCATCCCAGGCGGAGTTCCACACCAGGGTCCGCGGCAGGCTTTGGCTGAAGTCCTTCAGGTGGGCGGTGGCGGTGGCAAGCGACTTCTCGTCGAGCCGGACCTTGGCGTAGGCGAGGTCGTCGTCGTTCACGAGGATCAGGTCCGGCTGCGCCATGCCAACCAGTTCCGGAACTTCGGTGCGCTCGCCGTCAACGTCCAGTTCCTCGCGGTGCACCCGCTCTAGCTTCCCGGCGTCGTCCAGGTTGTAGAAGCCCACCGCGAGCCGGTGCGGACGGATGGTGGGCCACTCCTCGACGGCGGACTGCAGAACCGCAAAGGAAGTCAGCCGGCCGTCGCTGTCCACTGCCAGCTCAGGCTTGAGGGTGTTCACGCCGGCCGTCTCCAGCCATTGCTGCCCCCATTCGTCCAGGTCGCGGCCGCTGGCTTTCTCCAGCTCCACCAGGAGGTCGCTCAGCTCGGTGTTCTGCCAGGAGTGCTTGGCGAAATACTCCCGGACGCCGGCCATAAACTGCTCCGGTCCCACCCACGCCACCAGCTGGCGCAGGACAGAGGCGCCTTTCGCATAGGTGATGCCGTCAAAGTTCACCTCAACGTCCTGGAGGTCGTTGATCTCAGCGAAGATCGGATGGGTGGTGGGCAGCTGGTCCTGGCGGTACGCCCATGACTTTTCCACCGACGCGAAGGTGGTCCACGCGCTCGTGAAGGAGGTGGCCTCCACGGCCGCTAGGTGCGACATGTACTCGGCGAAGGACTCGTTGAGCCACAAATCGTTCCACCAGCGCATGGTCACAAGGTCGCCGAACCACATATGTGCGAGCTCGTGCAGGACGGTGATGGCCCGGCGTTCGATCTGGGCCCCGGTGACCTTGCTGCGGAAGATGTAGCCCTCAAGGATGGTCACGGCCCCGGCGTTCTCCATGGCGCCAGCATTGAACTCCGGAACGAAGAGCTGGTCGTACTTCTCGAAGGGGTAGGGGCAGCCGAACTGCGCCTCGAAGAATTCAAAGCCCTGCCGGGTCAGCTCGACAATGTTCTCCGCGTCGAGGTACTGCATCAGCGACTTCCGGGCGAAGACTCCGAGCGGGATGACCCGGCCGTCAGAGCTCGCCACCTCGCTGCGCACGGACTGGTACGGCCCGGCGATCAGGGCGGTGACATAGGAGGACAGCCGCGGAGTGGGGGAGAAGGACCAAACGGAGCGGGCACCGCCGTCGCCGCCCGGTGTGGTTTCCACAGGCACCGGGGTGGGGGAATTGGAGATGACATCCCAGTGCGAGGGGGCGGTGACCGTGAAGGTGAAGGCTGCCTTCAGGTCCGGCTGCTCAAACACCGCAAACATCCTGCGCGAATCGGGAACCTCGAACTGCGTGTAGAGATAGACCTCGTTGTCCACCGGGTCCACGAACCGGTGCAGGCCTTCGCCGGTATTCATGTACGAAGCATCCGCGACGATGGTGAGCTCGTTGTTCTCCGCGAGGTCCGGCAGCTGGATCCTGACTCCGTCCGAAACGGCGACCGGATCAAGGCTGCGGCCGTTGAGCATCACACTGTGAACGGCGGCGGTGACGGCGTCAATGAAAGTGGAGGATCCCGGCTTGGCGCTGAACTTCACCGTGGTGGTGCTGCCAAAAACCTTCCCCCCGCGGGTCAGGTCCAGGCTGACATCGTAGGACTCAACGGAAATCAGTTCGGCACGCCCGCTGGCTTCAGCGCGCGTCAGATTCATACCTGGCAAAGTGGGGCCTCCAGAATAAGTGCGTCAGCCGGCTGGCGATGCCCAGCGGCGGCACTGATCATTCTTGCATTCCTACACCCCCGAACAAGCAGCGCCGCTCACAGTGGGTATGGAGACTGGTGGGAAGCCATTGGCCGGCGGCGGGAGTAGCGTTAAAACATGGGGAAGTTCGTGGAGTCGGTGGACACCAGGGCCCTGCGCTTCGTGGCGGGGTTCCCGGTGGTGGTTGGAGCCGCTTTCGTGGCCTGTGCTTTGTTGCTTCGGCCGGACCTTCCTGAGCCGCTCGCCATTCGATGGAATGACGACGGCGGCGCCGCCTTCGCGCCCTTTGCCGCCTACGTCACGGGGGGCGCCCTGATGATTGTGGCCGCCGGCTGGCTGGTCCTCTCCCAGGCGCTGCCGGTCAGCAGGCCGGTTCCCATGCGCCGGATCATGATGGGCGCCGGATTGTTCCTGTGCCTCTTCGTTGCCACCGCCCTGGCTGCCGGGCTCGTTGGCCAGACCGGCCTGGCAGACGCCCGCGAGTCAAGGGTGGACCTCACTGTCCTTGCGCTGGGAAGCGGGGCTGCCGTGTCCCTCGGCGTCATTATCGCCTTCGTCTACAAGGCGGACCAGCAATGGTCCCCAGACGACGACAAGGCCCTCCAGCTTGCCATCGCCAGGGAGCTGGACCCTGACCTGTCGCGGGACACTATCCGGCTCTGGGTCCATGCCCGCAGCTCTGTCTTTGTCATGATCGGCATAGCCTCGCTGTTTCCTGCCGCGTTGATTGCCATCGCCGTGCCCTGGCTCGGAGTCCTGCTGGTGGTCCTGGCTGTCGTCGGCGCGGCTTTCCTCTGTGCCCGGATCAAGGCGGACCGGCGCGGGCTCAAAGTCCTGCTGGCCGGCGTCGTGCCTGTTATGGATGTACCGGCAGGCGCCATCTCGGCGGCGAACGCAGCCGATGTCCGGGCCGCCGACTACGGCGGCTGGGGCTACCGGCACCACAGCGGAACCGCCGCCATGCTGGTCAGCAGCGGCCCCGCCGTCGTGGTGAAAAAGACCGATGGGCAAAGCCTTGCGGTGAGCGGCGGGAGCCCGGCCTCGGCGGCGCGGCTGGCCGAGGTCCTCACGCGCGTGGCGGCCCGGGCCCGGGGCGGCAGCGGTCCCTCCGCGGCCGGCCGGCCGGAGTCCTAGTATTCTTGTCCCTGTTGTTCACCCCGGCCTGCACCCTTCGTGCAGGCCGCCAGCGCCCACACCGAACGGATTCTGCTCGTGACTTCTTCCCCTGCCTTCCCGCGGGTACACATTGCCACCGACCACGCCGGTATGGAACTCAGCGCCCACCTGGTAACCCACCTGACGGCCAAAGGCTATGAGGTGGTGGACCACGGTCCGAAGGTCTACGACGCCCAGGACGACTACCCGTCGTTCTGCATCAATGCAGCCCTGGCCGTGGTCGCTGACCAGCAGGCCGGTGTCCACGCGTTGGGCATCGTGCTGGGCGGATCGGGAAACGGGGAACAGATTGCAGCCAACAAAGTAAAGGGTGTCAGGGCAGCGCTGGCATGGAACCACTCCACCGCCACCCTCGCCCGCGAGCACAACGACGCCAATGTGGTGGCTGTGGGCGGCCGCCAGCACACCGTGGAGGAAGCAACGGAGCTGATCGAAGCGTTCCTGGCGGAGCCCTTCAGCAACGATGAGCGCCACGTCCGCAGGATTGGCAAAATCGCCGCCTATGAAGCTACCGGCGAGGTCATCGAGTAGTGCCGGAAGGGCATACCCTCCGGCGGCTGGCGCGGCAGTTCGGGGACGTTTTCGGCGGCCAGCGGCTCGCTGTGTCCAGCCCGCAGGGCCGGTTCGCCGGGGGAGCCGCGCTGCTGGACGGGCGCACCCTTGTTGCTGCCGAGGCCCACGGAAAACACCTGTTCCTGCACTTCGACCACTCGCTGGTGCTGCACGTCCACCTGGGCCTTTACGGGGCCTGGACCTTTGGCGGAGACAGCACTTTCGCAGGGTCCTCCAGCATCGGCGCTCCCCGCCGGGTGGGGGAGCAGGAAACCTTCGGTGGCGACGGCGATGACTCCGCTGTGTATACCGGCCCGCCGGAGCCGGTGGGGGCTGTGCGTGTCCGGATCGTGGGCAGCAATGGTTGGGCGGACCTGCGCGGGGCGACGACCTGCGAAACCATCACCGTTGCCGAGGCAGACGCTGTGCTGGCCCGGCTGGGCCCGGATCCATTGGTCAATCGCAGGGGAGACGCCGGCCGGTTCGCCGCGAATCTCCAAAGCCGCAAAACCCCGGTGGCTGCGCTGCTGATGGACCAGAAGATCATTGCCGGAGTGGGAAATGTATACCGTGCGGAAGTCCTTTTCCGGCGGCGGCTGGATCCGTGGCTGCCGGGCAGCGACGTTCCGGACAACGAGGCACGCAAGCTGTGGCGCGACGTCGTCTCCGTGATGGGCGACGGCGTCTCGGACGGCAGGATCATCACCACCACGCCCAGGTACTGGTCCGGAAACGGCAAGACGGCCAAGGCTGCGGCCGACGCAACTGCGCTCAAGAGCGACACCTTCCCGGCCAGGGAGAATGCCCACTTCGTCTATAAACGCAACGGCCTGCCGTGCCGGGTGTGCGGTACCACGGTGCTGATGGCCGAACTGGTGGCGCGCAAGCTCTACTGGTGCCCGTACTGCCAGCAGTCCTAGCAACACCAAAGACACGACGTTCCGAACGAGTGCCCGCCACAAACAAAAAAGCCCCTCAGTCAGTGAGGGGCCTTTTGAACTTTGGAGGGGACGACGGGAATCGAACCCGCGTAATCAGTTTGGAAGACTGAGGCTTTACCATTAAGCTACGTCCCCGAAAGAAGGTCCAGCTGTAAGGCCTTGAGGCGCTGGCAGTCTGGCAACTTCGGGCTGGCTGTTGAAGCCGGATATAACTAAACCTAATTCATGGGGTACGTGTCAAATGTGCAAACTTGGCGCGTATGACCGTAGACTTGCCTGTGCACTTACGGGGTGTAGCTCAGCTTGGCTAGAGCGCCTGCTTTGGGAGCAGGAAGTCGCAGGTTCAAATCCTGTCACCCCGACTCTGCGGCCCGGACCACTCGGTCTGGGCAGGAACATTGCGTTTGCAGAAACCCATCCCACAAACCCAGGAGTACTTAGACCGTGAAGAGCGCTGTCGAGAACCTCACCCCCACGCGGGTCAAGCTCAATGTTGAGGTCCCCTTTGAGGAATTGAAGCCCAGCATCG
>JBKJVX010000161.1:0-5569 GCA_046717065.1 Arthrobacter sp.
GCGGCCGGTCACAGCCGCGGCTGGGTCAGGCTGTGGCTTCCTTTTGCGGTTCTGACTTTTTCTTCTTCAGCAGCGGCCATCCCTTGCTGCCCTGGTCAAGGGCAACGGCAATGACGACGACGAGCCCGGTGACGATCTGTTCGTAGAAGCTGGGGACGTTGAGAAGCACCAGGCCGTTGGTGAGCGCCCCGAGGATCAGGGCTCCGACCAAGGTACCGGCAATCCTTCCTTCGCCGCCCATGAGGTTGGCTCCGCCGATCACGGCCGAGGCGATCGCCGTGAGCAGGTACGGGCTGCCGGCGTCGGTTTGGGCCGCGTTGATGCGTGCGACGATGACCAGTCCGCCGACTCCGGCGAGGACGCCGGAGAGGGCGTAGACCGCGATTTTGACCCTGTCGACGCGGACACCTGAGAGCCAGGCTGTTTCTTCGCTGCCGCCCGTTGCGATGACGTTCTGCCCAAAGACTGTCCGGCGGAGCAGCAGCCAGCACAGGATGGCGAGAACCGCCACGAGGATGACCGCCACGGGGATGCCACCGACATAGCTGTTGAGCATAAAGACGAAGTCTTTGGGCACGTTGTAGACCGGGCGCCCGTTTGTTACCACGTAGGCGAAGCCCTGATAGATACTCATGGTTCCGAGCGTGGCGATGAACGGCGGCAGCTTAAGTTTGGTGATGAGCAGCCCGTTGACGGCTCCGCAGGCCAGGCCCAGGGCAATGCCTGCGAGCAGGGCGAGGAAGGGCGAGGTACCCGCATTAACCATGAGGGAGGCCGTCACGATCCCGACGAAACTCGCGATCGAGCCGACGGCGAGGTCGATACCGCCGGTGATGATGACGAACGTGATCCCAAGCCCGATGATGGCATTGACGCTCGCTGAGATGGCGATGTCGCGGAGGTTGCCGGAAGTGAGGAAGTTGGGGTTCAGCAACCCGAAAATGAGGAAGATGACAACTGCGGCGATGTAGATTCCCAGTGCCTGGAGGTTCAGTGCCGGCCGGGTGCGTGACTTTTTGATGGCTGTTGCGAAGGGCCTTCGGTTCGTCGCGTCCTTTCCGCTGTCTTCGGCCTGGTCTTTCTTTGGCAGGGTGGGCTGGCTCATGTCGTTGTTCTTTCTGCGATGCCCATGGCGTTGGCCACGAGGCTGTGTTCATTGATGTCATCGCCGGTGTGCTCGGAAACGAATTGACCCTGCCGCATGACTTTGACCCGGTCGCTGAGGGAAATGATCTCCGGAAGGTCTGAGGAGACCACGATTACTGCGCTTCCGGCTTTGGCCAGCGCGTCGATGAGTTCATAGATTTCGACTTTGCCGCCGACATCTACACCCTTTGTGGGTTCATCGAAGAGAAAGACCTTGGTGTTGCGCCACGTCCACTTGGCGATGACGATTTTCTGTTGGTTGCCGCCGGAGAACTGGCGGGCGTTCAGGCGTACATTGGCCGGCCGGAGCGACATCCGCGCGGCGGCCTCCTCGGCGGCGGCGATTTGCTTCCGCACGCTGATGATGGGGCCAAAGCCATTGAACTGCCTGTCCGCGGTGAGGGCGACGTTAAAATAGGCAGGAACCTGCAGGACCAGGCCCTGGTGCTTGCGTTCTTCGGGGATGAACGCTATGCCGGCGTTTCTGCTGTCCCGGGGGGAGCGGATCCTGCGCTTTTTCCCGTCCACACTCACCGTGCCGGTGCTGCCCTTGTCCGCCCGGATGATGGCCCGCAGGAATTCGGTACGGCCCGATCCGACCAGGCCGGCGATCCCCAGCACTTCCCCGGCCCGGACGTCCAGGGAAAGCGGACCGCCCCCGGTGGGGTGGCTGACATCTGAGGCGGAAAACAGGACGGGAGCCCCTGGCCGAACAGGGTGCTGCCGTTTGAATGACAGCAGCTCCCGGCCAACCATGTTCCGTACTATGTCCTGTTCCGAGGTCTGGGCGATCGGCTGCGTGTAATTGACGGTGCCGTCACGCAGAACTACCACCTTGTCGGAGACGCTCATAACCTCGGGCATCTTGTGTGAGACGTAGATGATGCCGACCCCGCGGGTGTGGGCTATTTCCCGCACCCGGTTCAGGACGCCTTCGACGTTGTGTTCCAGCATGCTGGTGGTGGGTTCGTCGAGGGCTACGATCTTGGCACCGAACGCCAAGGCCCTGGCAATGGTCAAGGCGTGCCGTTGGGCCGGGCTGAGCCCCCTTACGGAGGCTTTGGCCTTGAGCGGGAACCCCATCTGGGCGACGTCCGCCAGGGCCTGGTCGATGTCTTTACCGGCGTCCCGGCGCTGGCGGGATGTGCGCCCCAGAACGAGATTTTGCTCTACGGAGAGTTGCGGAACGATGGCCGGTTCCTGGTGGGCAATCCTCACCCCGTCAGCCAGTGCCTGGCGGGGTGAGAAGTGCTGCCGTACGTTGCCCTCGATGATGACGGATCCGTGGTCCGGCGTGAGGGAACCGCCGAGAATGGCGAGTAGGGTGCTTTTGCCCGCCCCGTTTTCGCCGGCCAGTGTGCAAATCTCTCCGCGTTCCAACGTGAAGCTGACGTCATTGAGAGCGCGGACTCCGGGGAATGACTTCGCGATGTTCTGCAGTTCCAGCAGCGGTGTAACCATGATGGGTGTCGTTTCTGCCTTACGGCATTCCGGTCGGGTATTCGCCGACGTTCTCAGAATCGATGATGAAGGCCGGAACGTCTATCCATCCGGGAACCTTCTTGCCGGCCATCAGCCAAAGGGCTGCATCCACGCCGCTGGCGCCTTCGGTCACGGGCTGCTCGCTGACCGTGGCGGTCATGTTGCCGGCCTCGATTTCCTTCTTGGCCTGCGGGATGCCGTCCGTTCCCACCAGCACAACCTTGCCGGTGAGGTTCTTGGCGGCGATGGCAGCTGCGACTCCGAACGCCATGCCGTCGTTCTGTGAATAGAACGCCTTGATGTCGGGGTTGGCCGTGAGCATGGCAGTGGCAATTTCCTGCGCCCTGGTCTGATCCCACTTTGCCGTCTGGGACGCAACCAGTTCCAGGTTCGCATGCTTGGCCAGGCCATTCTTGAACCCTTCGCCACGGTTAAGGGCGTTGGACGATCCCGGGTCGCCTTCGATCATGGCGACCTTGCCGCCCTCGGGAAGCTTGGATGCGATGTAATCTGCAGCCGTTTCGCCGATCGTCAGTGCGTCGGGACCGACGTAGACACTTCCGGGTATGTTTCCCTTGGCATCGTTCAGGACGACCACCGGCACATTCTGCGCCAAGGCATCCGTAAAGACCGTGTCCAGGCCCGTCGCGGAAATCGGTGAGGCAAGCAGGGCGCTGCAGCCCTGGTTCGCGGCGCTCTTTGCCTTGTCCAGCTGTTCAGTGATGGAAGATTCGTCGGTCACATCAAACGTTTGGTAGTTGACGCCGAGCCTCTTTGCCTCTGCTTCGAAGCCGTCCCGCTCAAATCCCCAGAACTCGTTGGACAGGGTCCGGGTGATGTAGCAAAGCTTCGTGTCGGCGGCTGGAGCTGGTGGCTCGCCAAGGCTGGACTTGACGTCCTTGATCGGGGTCTTCGCCGGAGCGTCAACGAGGCTGACCAGGTCGCCGCCCGATTCAGGGGCCTGGCCTGCTGGACCGTCAGGGGTGGCACTGCAGGCTGCGAGCATAGCGACTGCCGCCGTGGCGGCGAACAGCTGTGTAGCAGCGCGAGGAATTCTATTCATTGTGATGGTTCCTTTCATCATCGGAAGGCCCGCATTATGCGGCACTCTTGCTAGATCTTGTTGCGGTACGGGTTGCTTGGGATACCTCAACGGTTTTTGCTTTGTAGCTGGTCCGGCCTTGGTGGTTACCTAGGGGCCAACGGAGGTGTTGGCTATAGAAGCTCTCATGACGTCCTGGATATGACGGACGTCCTCAGGAGTAAGGAAGGACTCAGGCTTGCCGCAAACGATCCTGCCCGCCTCGTTGGCCGCCCTGAGGCACACCGGAAACGGATGGCCGTTAGCCATCGCCAGAACCATCGTCCCCAGGAAGCTGTCGCCTGCACCGACTGAGTTGACAACCGCTGTCGGTTCGACGCCCGCCTGCACGAAATCATTGCCGTGCAGGGCCGCAACCCCGCCGCCGCCGAGTGTCAGCACAGGAGTCTTGGCGCCAGCTTCCCGCAGAGCGGTCAAAAGCAGCAGGACGTCTGTGTTGAGCGGGACATCCAGTACGTGGCAGGCCTCGCGGAGATTCAAAACGACGACGTCCGCGAGCCGCAGGAGCGACCTTGCCTCAGCACACACCGGCGAAAGGTTCAGCACCACTGTAGAACCGAGTTCCCGGAAGCGGGTGGCTGCCCGCTTGACGGTGGGAAGTGGCACTTCGAGGTTCAGGACGACGAAGGCCGGCGGTTCGTGCGCTTCGAGGTAGCCGTCAATGTCTGCCGGTGAAAAGTTTCCATTGGCCCCGGGGATAACGACGGTGTCGTATTCACCCCGGGAATCGATCCTGACATGCCCTACGCCGGTGTGGGTCCGCTCATCCCGGATGATGCCCTCGGTGGTTATCCCGCGTTCATGCAGAGCGCCGATGATGAAATTCCCCAGATCGTCGGACCCGACTCGGGCCACGAGGGTGACCGTCGGATCCACTGCGGCGATGCTCATCGCGGCGTTCAAGCTCTTCCCGCCCGCGGCCATCTCAAAACTGTCACCCGTCACGTAGCCTGCAGCGCTCACTTCTGCGCCCCGATACGCAATCAGGTCCGCGTTTACCGACCCGACGACGCAGACACCGGTTGGCCGCACCTAGACACCCACTGCTTTCGACCACAGCACGGAGGATGAGTGCAGAGCATCGCCGCTGGGAAGATCGGGGTAGTCCCGGACCAGTTCGCGGGCCTTCTCGATGATCGTCCCCATCCTCTCGATGTTCATCTCGCATTCGGCAACAGGGTTCTCGCGTACCGGATCGGTGTCGAAGTAGTAGGTTCCCTGGTATCCCTCACGCAGCAGGTAGTACACCAGTTCCAGTGTCTCCGCGAAGTGGATCGACGCCACTACAAGGCCGTCGTCAGCCACGCCGTGGGAATCGTTAAGCTGCAGACCGAACAGTTTCTGGTCACGCAGGCACATGGCCGCCGACTGGGACGGGTTCTCGCGGGCCATCAGGAGGTGCCCGAAGTCCAGAGTGACGCCCAGGTTCGGGCGGTCGCAGTCCTTGATGAGGTTCATGACCGCGCCGGTGGTGTTCAGAATGGTGCGTCCGCGCGGTTCCGCCGGCTTGTACTCGATGGAGATGCGGATGTCCTGGTCGACGTCAGCAACCGTCTGCAGGCTTTCCACCATCCAGGCCCATGACTTCATGTAGTCCATCTGCAGAGGGTATTCATACCCGTCATGCGCGGGCCACAGCAAAACGTGGTCCGTGTCGAACTCTCGGCAAAGGGCGATGGCTTCCTTGACCATCCCTACTGCTGCCTCCCGTAGCGCGGGGTCAGGATTAGTGAATCCTCCATTGGCAAACTGGGGTGCAGGCCAGCGGAGCTGGATGCCGCGCACGTCCAGTTCGGCTTTTTCCAGGGCCGCCTTGATGTCCTCGACTGAATCAGTGCC
>JBKJVX010000162.1:0-3869 GCA_046717065.1 Arthrobacter sp.
TTTGTTCAACAAGCTACGCGACGAATATCACACGGTCTAGGGGTTCATGGGTTTAAACGCCAAGGGACGACGCGGGGAGGCCCCCGCGGTCGTCCGCTTCCGTTTGGTGCCTACTGGCTGAAGGGGACCTTCTCCCAGCTCAGGACGCCAGCGTCTGAGTTGTTGCCGGCCACCGTGAACCGAACGTAGTTGGTGGCGTTGGCGGAACCGTCCACGGTGATGCGCTGCAGGTCGTCCGCGGCGGGCTGGCCGTAAATGTCCAGCCAGGGTGAACCCGCGGCCAGTGGCTGGTTCTCGGCGAAGACGTGGCTGTCGCCGTTGATCAGGTACACGGGAGCATCGAAGCTGTTAGTTTCCTCGATCAAGGCCTGCACGATTGCGCGGAACCCGGAGAGGATTTCCGGGTTGGCGGTGGCCGCGTTGAGCAGCGAAGGATCGAACATGTCGGCCTGCGTCATGAGCACCACGGCGCGGTCGTTGCGGCGTTCGGCGGCCGCGAAGGTGTCGCGGATCTGTTTCAGGACTGCGTCAGTCCGGTGCTTAACTTCGGCCAACTGCTCGGGGGTGGCGGTAGTTTCACCCCGACCGCTCCACGGCTGCAGCGAGTTGTTGCTGCCCTGGATGTTCAACACGGAGAAGGCCACGCGGTTCTGGTTGAAGCGCACGTTTTCGGGCAACCCAAGGTTCTCCTGGCTCTTCACCGGCATGGTGGCGCCAAGAGTCTTGCCGGGCTCGTTAAAGAAGACTTCCCGCAGCTTGTCCAGCCGCTCCAGCGGGTTGTACGCGCCGTTGTTGGTGCGGTGGCAGTCAACCCACTCGTTGTCACCCGGCGTGAAAACCAGCGGATGCTCGAAGGTGTCGAACTGCGTACGGATGTTGGCGAAGTACTCGTCCGAGCAGACCGAGGAGCCATTCTTGATGTCGCCCACGTGAGTGACGAACTTCAGTTCCTTGTCGGCGTTGATGTCCTGGATGCGGGCATGAAACTTGGCGATTTCGGCGTCGCCGTACGGGATGTCGCCGATGACTCCGAAGGTGAACGCCTGCCTGTCGGAGGCATCCTCAGCGGCGGTGGCGGGTTGGGACGCAAGGAGGCCGAGCGCCAGGACGGCGGCCGCCGTCGTCGTTTTTATGGTTTTGGAAGGCATGGGGAGGGTCCTGATTCTGGTGGGAAGGGCTTAGGACGCGCGGGTGGTGAGGAACTGCTGCAGGCCGGCGAGGTCATCCGTGTTGATGTGGTCCACACCGGCGTCGAAGAGCTCGTTCCACACAGCTTCGCGCGCGGCGCCGGGCATGTCCGGGGTGGCCCAAAAGCGGACGCGGTAGCCGTTGGCGTGGGCCTGGGCAACGTAGGCGTGCAGTTTGGCTCGCTCGGCCTCGGGCATCGGACCGACGCCCTGCCAGGTGAACAGCCTGGTCCAGTTGTCGCTGACCAGCGGCATCAGGCCTGCGGGCTTGCCGGAGGTGAGGTCGGCGGAGCGGCCGTCGTAGAAGCTGAAGCGCTTCTCCTGTGCCTGCATTGTGGCGAGCGGACGGTTGCCGCTGATGACGGCGGTTACCGGGCCGGTCTTGGTGGTGCCGTTGATGTAGCGGCTCATAATGTCGCGGTGCTCGGCCAGTTCCTGCTCGATGGCGGCGTACGTGGCTTCGCCTTCGCTCTTGATGTCGATCAGGAGCTGCAGGCTTCCGTCCCACTTCGGGTAAACGCTATGGCCCTGCTGGCTGCGGACCAGGTCCTGCAGCGGGTCAAGGTAGAGGCTTTCCAGCGTAACTCCGGGCTGGACGTCCTCCAGGTCGTGCGCCACCAGCAACTCGCCGTCCACCAGCCACACGTCTGCTTCCACGCTGGTGAAGCCGTACTCCAGGGCGTCGAACAGGGGGCGGTCATGCTCATAGTCGTTGTGCGCATGCGCCTGGGCCAGCGGCTGGCCGACGACGGTCGCCGGCTTGGTTGCCTCGGCCTGGGCCGGAGCGGCGGCTGTCCCCGCCAGGGAGGCGAGGATGGCTACGGCGGCAAGGGTGCTTTTCACGAACACGGAGTACTCCTGTTACCTCGGGGATGTCCGCCCGGCTGGGGTGCGCCGGGCAAAAGGGGGCGTGAAAAGACTGCTGGTTGAGGGAGAACGGTTCGGGGCCGGTGGGTTGCCGACGGGTGAACTGGAAGGGACCAATGCCGGCGGTGGCAGCACGGCAAACCAGTGGAGTTTATTCCGGCGTTACGGCGCCCCGAGGTAGATGCTGACGGTCGCCCCCCCAGTGGGGCTGGAAGAAATCTCCAGTCGTCCGCCGTGAGCGGCAGCGATCCTGGCGCACGTGGCCAGGCCCAGTCCGGTTCCGGCGGGGTCGCCTTCCCGGTGCCATCCAGCCGTCCGGAAGTCGGCGCGGCTTCCACAGCTCGGCCGGCCAGTCCTCCCGGCGCACTCCAGTTCGAACCAACCTGCCATGATGCCCCCGGCATTTATCGCCACGAGCGGGCCCACCATCGGTCCGCCGGACACTATCGTCCCACGGGACAGGCTGGCGACGGCGGGAAGGCGACGGCGGGAAGGCGACGGCGGGAAGCCAGCTCAGGGAGGTCCTGCCAGTACCCGTTTCAGCAGAAACTCCCACAAGCACGCGGAAAAGTCGTTGACTGGAGGAAGGCCGGCGCGCCAGCACCGGCGGGACCGTCATGAGCAAAGGAGTCATCATGCATTCACGAACACTTGGGCAGGGTCTGCAGGTTTCGGCTATTGGGCTTGGCTGCATGGGCATGTCGCAGAGCTATGGTCCCAACCCCGGGGACCGCCAGGCCATGGTCGGCGTACTGCGCGACGCCGTGGAGATAGGAATCAACTTCTTCGATACGGCCGAGGTGTACGGCCCCTTCGTCAACGAGGAACTCGTCGGTGAGGCACTCGCTCCGGTCCGCAACGAGGTGGTCATAGCAACAAAATTCGGGTGGCGGATCGAGGGCGGCAAGTCCGTGGGGCTGGACAGTTCACCTGAGCGGATCAAACGCGTTGCGGACGAGTCACTCCGCCGCCTGCGCGTCGACACACTCGACCTCTTCTACCAGCACCGAGTGGACCCCAATGTGCCAATCGAAGAGGTGGCCGGCGCCGTCGGCGAGCTCGTCCAGGCCGGCAAGGTCCGCCACTTCGGGCTGTCCGAGGCCTCGGCCGCGACCATCCGCGCCGCCCACGCCGTCTTTCCGGTAACGGCGGTGCAAAGCGAGTACTCGCTCTGGACGCGCGACCCCGAGCCGGAAGTGCTGCCCACCCTGGCGGAACTGGGCATCGGGTTCGTGCCCTTCAGCCCACTCGGCAAGGGCTTCCTCACCGGAACCGTCGATACCTCCACCCAGTTCGCGGAAGGTGACGTCCGCGGCACCATTCCACGCTTCACAGCCGAGAACCGCGCCGCCAACCAGGCCTTGGTGGAGCACGTCGCCGAACTGGCTGCCGCCAAGAACGCCACACCAGGACAAATCGCACTGGCCTGGCTCCTGGGGCAGCAGCCTTGGATCGTGCCGATCCCCGGGACCCGGCGGCGCGAGCGCCTCGAGGAGAACGCAGCGGCAACAGCCGTCCCGCTCTCCGCAGACGAGGTTGCCGACCTTAACGCCGTCGCCAGCCGGATCGGGGTGCAGGGGAACCGCTACAACGACCTGCACATGGGACTCGTGGGACGGTGATTCCCTAACACCCCTCACAACGAGGGAAACGGTGCGGGGTCACTTCCGGCCCAACAATCGCCGGGTATGGGGCCGGACGTGACTCCGTGTTGAAAAGGCAAGCGGACGACCGCGGGGGGGCCCCCCCCGCGGGCCCGTTTACGTTTTTTAACCGTTTTTAACCCCCAAGTGCCACAGGGCCATTAAAAAAATA
>JBKJVX010000163.1:0-10086 GCA_046717065.1 Arthrobacter sp.
GTATTGCGGCGGCGTAGTCGGTGATGTCCTCGAAGATGGCATCACGGAAGGTCACAGCCTTGAATTTCCGGCTAAGGACACGAGTTCTGTCTTCATTGCCAGTCCAGTTTTTCCCGTGTTGTGCCGCAGGGGACGTCGGGACTCAGACTGACTATGAATTTGCTCGGGCTGCTTCGCCTGACGAGAATGCCGTGCCGGCGGGCCATAGCCTTTGGCATGAGGAGTTGCACCACGGCATTCAAGGTTTCATCCAGAGCTGATCTGGTGCTGATGTCGAGGGTGACGGAGTCGGGGGATTCGACCGTTGTCATGATGTGGTCCTTGGCAGTGAGTAATAGAGAGGACAAGGGGTAGCGCAGAGGAGACGAGGGCGGTGGTGCCTCCGGAGGCCTCTAGATGCCAGTGGCGGCATAGAGGCGCCAAGGTCCGGATCCGTCGCTGCGTCGCGCGGCCAATCTTCGGGCGGTATGCAGGTTGCACGGCGGGCCATACCGGACGGGTCAATCTTTGTTGTTGAAGGCGGCGTCGAAGCTGGTCTGGGAGGCGGGGAAATCGAACTTCTTCAGCGCTGAGAGGGCTTCAGGGGCGCCGTGGAGCCGGTCCATGCCGGCGTCTTCCCATTCGACCGAAATGGGCCCCTTGTAGCCGATCGCGGTGAGGGCGCGGAAGGATGATTCCCAGGGGACGTCGCCGCGGCCGGCGGAGACGAAGTCCCAGCCCCGGCGCGGGTCGCCCCACGGCAGGTGGGAGCCCATAACGGTGTTCCGGCCGGTGGGGCGGAGCTTCGTGTCCTTGCAGTCCACGTGGTAGATCCGGTCCTTGAAGTCCCAGATGAACGAGACGGGGTCGATGCCCTGCCACATGAAATGGGAGGGGTCCCAGTTCAGGCCGAACGCTTTCCGGTGGCCGATCGCTTCGAGAGTGCGGACGGTGGTCCAGTAGTCGTAGGCGATTTCGGAGGGGTGGACTTCGTGGGCGAAGCGGACGCCGCATTCGTCGAAGACGTCCAGGATGGGGTTCCAGCGGTCGGCGAAGTCCTGGTAGCCGGCGTCGATGACCTTTTCGGGGACGGGCGGGAACATGGCCACGTACTGCCAGATGGAGGAGCCGGTGAACCCGACCACGGTGTCCACGCCGAGGGCCTTGGCGAGCCGGGCGGTGTGCATCATTTCCTCGGCGGCACGCTGGCGGACGCCTTCGGGGTCGCCGTCGCCCCAGACCTTGGATCCGACGATGGCTTCGTGCCGGAAGTCGATGGGGTCGTCGCAGACGGCCTGGCCCTTGAGGTGGTTGGAGATGGCCCAGACCTTCAGGTTGTACTTTTCCAGCACGGCGAGCTTGGATTCGACGTAGCCGGGTTCGTCCCAGCGCCAAGCGTCCAGGTGGTCGCCGGAGACCGCGATCTCCAGGCCGTCGTAACCCCAGCCGGACGCCAGGCGTGCGACTTCCTCGAAGGGGAGGTCAGCCCACTGGCCGGTGAACAGGGTGTAGGGGCGGGGCATGTCAGGCTCCTTCATGTGTGTTTGCGGCAGGCCGGGCGGCGGGGTTCAGCTGGATGGTCGAGCTTTTTGCGGCGGCGGACTCCTCCACGGCGTTCAGGATGCGCTGGACTTCCAGCCCGTCCTCGAACGACGGCGAAGGGTAGGTCCCGCTGTCGATGGCGAGCAGGAAGTCGCGGACTTCGTGGGTGAAGGTGTGCTCCCAGCCGATGATGTGGCCCTGCGGCCACCACGCCGCCAGGTAGGGGTGTTCGGGTTCGCTCACCAGGATCCGGCGGAAGCCCTGCTCGCGGGCGGGCGCCGTGGCGTCAAGGAACCGGAGTTCGTTCAGGTTCTCCAGGTCGAACATGATGGCACCCTTGTCGCCGTAGACCTCCAGTTGCAGGGAGTTCTTCCGGCCGGTGGCAACCCGGGAGGCCTCCACGGAGGCGACCACCCCGGAGGCGAGGGTCAGCGTTGCCCAGGCGGCGTCGTCGACCGTTACGTCTTCAAGCCCCTGGGCGCCGGGCCGGCGGCGTACGAAGGTCTGCAGGCGGCCCGAGACCTCAGTGACTTGGTCATCGAGCAGGAAGAGGACCTGGTCGATGGCGTGGGAGGCGATGTCCCCCAGCGCCCCGGAGCCTGCGGTGTCCTTCGTCAGCCGCCAGGTCATGGGCGCGGACTCGTCGGCGAGCCAGTCCTGCAGGTAGGCCGCGCGGACCTGGCGGACGGTGCCGAGCCTGCCTTCCGCGATCAGCTCCTTCGCAAGGCCCAGGGCGGGAACGCGGCGGTAATTGAACCCCACCATTGACTGCACACCCCTGGCCCTGGCTGCCTGGGCTGCGGCGGTGATGGCCTCAGCCTCGGCCAGGGTGTTGGCCAGCGGCTTTTCCAGCAGCACGTGCTTGCCGGCTTCAAGGGCAGCGATGGCAATCTCGGCGTGCATCCAGCCCGGGGCGCAGATGTCCACGACATGGATGTCGTCCCGGTCCAGCACGGAGCGCCAATCGGTGGCCGTTTCGCTCCACCCATACTTAGCGGCGGCTTCCGAGACTGCGGCGGCGTCCCTGCCCACGAGGATTTTCTGTTCGAAGGCGGGGACGTCGAAGTAGCTTGCCACGTTCCGCCAGGCGTTGGAATGTGCTTTGCCCATGAAGGCGTAACCGATCATCGCTACGCCCAGCGGGCCCTTGTTGCTTGGTTCCTGGCTCATGCGGAGGCCCCAAGGGTCGGCGTTTCCGGGGCCCAGTCTTCGGGGAGCGCGGGCGACGGGGACGCCGAGCTGGCCACGTCCACGAACGTCCCGGATTCCACGGATTCATTGATGGAGACCATGGCATCCAGGACATGGTAGGCCAGTTCACCTGTGGCGCGGTGCGGGACACCGGCGCGGATCGACCTCGCCATGTCCAGCACACCCATGCCGCGGCCGTTCGCTGGGCCGGTGGCGGGGATGGTGGTCCAGTCCTCGTCGCCTGCGCGCCACAGCTTGATGTTGCCGTCGAAATAGTTGGGGTCCGGCAGTGAGATGGTGGCCTCGGTGCCGGTGATCTCCACGAAGCCCATCCGTACGCGCGGAGACTCGAACGAGAACACGCTGTGCGAGGAAGCGCCGCTTTCGAACTGAGCCATGGCGGACACGTGGGTGGGGACCTCCACGGTGAACTCATCGCCGGCTTTGGGCCCCGAACCGATCACGCGGACTTCTTTGGCCTTGGACCCGACGGCGGCCACTTTGCGGATGGAGCCGAAGGCCTGGATCAGGGTGGTGAGGTAGTAAGGACCCATGTCGAACAGGGGCCCGGCGCCGTGCTGGAAAAGGAATGCCGGGTTGGGATGCCATGATTCCGGGCCCGGGGTCTGGAAGGTGGTCATGGCGGTGAGGGGGGTTCCGATATCGCCGCGCCCGATCAGCCGCAGTGCGGTCTGCAGGCCGGCGCCGAGGAACGTGTCCGGAGCGCAGCCGAGGCGGATTCCTGCGGCGTCAGCGGTTTTGAGCAGGCCCACGCCGGATTCGCGGTCCAGGGAGAAGGGCTTCTCGGTCCAGACGTGTTTGCCGGCGTTGACGGCGGCGGTGGCAACTTCCACGTGGGCGGCGGGGATGGTCAGGTTGACGATGATTTCGACGTCCGGGTGGTTCAGCGCCTTTTCGACTCCGCCCCATTCGGGGATGCTGTATTCCTTGGCGCGGGCTTCCGCCGCTTCCTCGAACAGGTCCGCGATGACGTGCACCTTGAGGTCCGGGAAAACGGTGAGGTTGTCCAGGTACTGCTTGCTGATGTTCCCGGCGCCGATCACGGCAACGCCTACCGGACCGCGCCCGGTTGCAGTGTTCAGGGGCGATGCGGCGCTCATGCTTCTGCTCCTGCCGTGGCGGTGCCGGACTCCTGCAGGAACTTCAGGCTCTGGGCGATGCCGTCGAAGATGTCGCCGTCGTAGTCATCAAACTCCACCACTCCCGCTTCGAGCGACTTTGCTGCTGCTATGACATCCAGGACGGCCACCTTGCCCTTGCCCGCCGGCAGTTGGGCCTTGGTGTCGGTGGTCAATGGCCCGTCCTTGATGTGGATGAACTTCACCCGGTTCCCGAGCTTGGTGAGGATGTCCACGGGGTCCTGGCCGCCGACGGCCACCCAGTACGTGTCCACCTCCAAAATTACTTCGGGGTCCAGCAGGTCCGCGAAGTACTCCAGTGCGGTCCGGCCTTCGAGGATGGACTCCAGCTCCCACTGGTGGTTGTGGTAGCCCACCCTAACGCCGTATTCGGCACCCTTTTTGGCTGCTTGGTTCAGCTGGGCGGCCGTCGCCTGGACGTCCTCCGCGGTCTGCCAGCGGTCTGCGGGAATGAACGGATCGATCACTGTTGTGATGCCCAGTTCCTTGGCTGCAGCGAAGATCTCATCCTGGTCCTGGCTCAGCAGCGGTGCATGGCCGGAAGGCGCGGCGAGGCCGTTTTCCCGCAAAGCCGCGCCAAGCTCGTTGGCAGTGGCCACAAAGTTGTAGGGCTCAACCTGGGTGAAGCCGAGCTGCGCCACCTTTTTGATGGTGCCGGAAAGATCCTCCTGGATAGCGTTCCGCACAGTATAAAGCTGGAGGGAATAGGACATGTGGTCTCCTGAGTTTGTACTCGGTTCCGGGCTGCAGGGAGTGGTCTCGGCCACAGCCCATTGGTCTTCTGCAAAGCTAGGGCTACTTCTGCTTTGCGTCAAGCAAAAGTTGACCGCGTGACATGCAGAAGTGGCCGTGCTATCTATTTCCTATGACCAAGACAGCAGGCAGCACCGCAGCGTCTGAGGCTGCCACAGCCCAGGGCGGGGCTGGCGACCTGTTCCAGCTCCTCCGCGACGGTAAAGCGCGGACACGGGCCGAACTGGCGCTGACCACCGGTCTGGCACGCTCCACCGTGGCAGCGCGCATTGACGCACTCATCGGATCAGGACTGGTGGGCCCTGCCGGTGAGGCGAACTCGAGCGGCGGAAGGCCGCCGTCGCGCTTTGCTTTTAACCCCGCAGTGCGCGTGGTCCTGGCGGTGGATGTAGGGGCCACCCACATGATCGTCGCCGTCACGGACCTCAACAGCAACGTCCTTGCCGAACAGCGGCTGGTGCAGGATGTCGCTGACGGCCCGGAGGCCGTCCTGGCCCGGGCGGTGAAGGAGGGATTGTCGCTCCTGGCCGCGGCCGGGCGGGATGCGGCTGACCTGGCAGGTGTCGGGATCGGCCTGCCGGGGCCGGTGGAGCACTCCACCGGCCAGCCCGTCAAGCCGCCCATCATGCCGGGCTGGGACGGGTTCGACGTCGTCACTTACGTCCAACGCTCCCTGCCGGTCCCGGTGCTGGTGGACAACGACGTGAACATCATGGCGCTGGGGGAGCGGACCGCGCACTGGCCCGGGGACGACAATTTCCTGTTCATCAAGGTGGCCACCGGAATCGGCTCCGGGATCATCAGCAGCGGCACCCTGCAGCGCGGTGCCAACGGTACCGCCGGCGACCTGGGCCACGTGCGGGTCCCCCGCGGCGACGACGTGCTCTGCCGCTGCGGCAACTACGGCTGCCTCGAGGCTTTGGCATCCGGTCCGGCGTTGGCGGCGGAGCTGAACCGGCAGGGAGTGCAGGCCGCGAAGGGCAGTGACGTACTGCGGCTGGTGGCGCAGGGAAACCTGCAGGCCATCCAGGTGCTGCGCCAGGCGGGCAGGGACGTAGGCGACGTCCTGGCCACCGTGGTCAATCTGCTCAATCCGTCTGTCGTGGTGATCGGTGGAAGCCTGGGCCAGGCCGGGGAACACCTGATGGCGGGCGTACGGGAGGTGGTTTACCGGCGCTCGCTGCCGCTGGCCACAGCCCAGCTCCGGATCGCATTGTCCCTGGCCGGTGACCGGGCCGCCATCCTGGGAGCAAGCCAGATGGTGACGCAGCACGTGTTGGCCCCGGCAGCGATCGAGGCAACCCTTCAGGCAACCGGGTAGCCTGCAACCCTCTCAGCCCTACCGGAGGACAGGGGAAATTTGGCTCAGGCGGAAATCACGCGCACGGGTGAGCCCGCCAGCCAGGCCTTCACATCCTCCAGCGCCCCGCCGTAAAACTGCCGGTAGCTTTCCCGCGTAACGTAGCCCAGGTGCGGGGACAGCACCGTGTTGGGGGCAGTGAGGAGCGGGTGGCCTGCGGGCAGGGGTTCGTGGTCAAAGACATCCAGCGCGGCGCCGGCGATCCAGCCTTCGGACAGGGCCCGCACCAGGGCGTCCTGGTCAACCAAAGGACCTCTTGCGGTGTTCACCAGGACGCCGTCGGGCCCCAGCAGCCGCAGCTCCGGTTCGCCCACTACGCCCTCGGAACGGGGAGACAGGCGCAGGTGGAGCGTGGCGACGTCGGAATTTCGAAAGAGGTCCGCCTTGGACACTTTCCGCGCCCCGGCCTCCGCCGCGTCCTCGTCTGCCAGGTTCTGGCTCCACGCAAGGACCTCCATGCCGAAAGCCTGGCCGTAGGCGGCAATCCTGCGGCCAATTTTGCCCAGGCCCACCACGCCCAAGGTCTTGCCCGCGAGTTCGAACCCCACCGTGCTCTGCCAGCCGCCGGAGCGGAGCGAAGCGTCCTCGGCTGGGATGTTGCGTGCGATGGCCAGGAGCAGTGCCCACGTCAGTTCCGGGGCGGCGGTGGGCGATCCGGGCGTACCGCACACGGTCATTCCGAGCTCTGCTGCCGCCTCGACGTCGATGGACGCGTTTGCCATGCCGGTGGTCACCAGAAGCTGGAGGGCGGGGAGCTTTTCAAGCACCTCCCGTGGGAAGGCCGTCCGCTCCCGCATCGCAATGATGATGGTGACGCCTGCCAGGGCGGACACCAGCGCGTCCTGCGACGCGAACGGTTCCCGGTAGGAGGTGACCGCCACGCCGTCGGCCTTGAGGGAGGACCAGTCCGCGAAGCCGTGCGCCACGTCCTGGTAGTCGTCAAGGATGGCAAGCCGGTGCTGCATGGTGTGTCCTTCGTCCCGGAGTCTGCGGCTGTGATGTTCATCGTAAGGCAGGACCGGCACGCCGCCACGGGGAACTGCCGTGTTGGTGCCCGTGATAGCAATGGGGTAATGAAACGAGATCAAACCCCCAAGCCCTGCCGGTGAGGGCACGCTTCCTCGCCAGGATTCCGAACACCTGGATCCTGCTGGCCTGCATCGGGCTGCTGGCGCTGAACCTTCGCGGCCCCTTTGTGGCCGTGGCCCCGGTGGTGGATGTTATGCAGGCCGACCTGGGCTTTTCCCCGGTGGTGCTGGGGCTGCTGACCAGCATCCCGGTGCTGTGCTTTGCGCTCGCAGCACCCCTGGCCTCGCTGGTGGCCCGCGGGTATGGCGCCGAGTTCGCCGTGACCCTCACCATCTTGGGCGTGCTGGCCGGGGTCATCATCCGTTCGGCAGGCGGCCCGGCACTGGTGCTGGCGGGGACAGTGGTGATTGGCCTTGCCATCACCATCGGCAACATCGCCGTGCCCCTCATCATCCGCCGCGACTTCCCGCCCTTGCGGCAGGGAACGGCCATGGGCGTCTACACAGCCGCGCTGAACGTTGGCTCCTTTCTGACCTCGATGGTCACGGCGCCGCTGGCCGAACTGGCGGGGTGGCAATTGGCGCTCGCGTCGGTGGGAATCTTCGCCGTAGCGGCCATGGTGTGCTGGGCGCTCGCCGTCGGACTTCGCAATGCCTTCGTTCCTTCCCCCGCTGATGTCCCGGACGGCCCCAGGGACGGAACTGGTGCCGGATGGGCATGGACCACGGCGGGGCTGACGGCTGCGTTCGCAGGCCAGGCCTTCTCCTACTACGCCGTCACTGCGTGGCTGCCCAGCTACCTCAATGACGAACTCGGCATGTCCGCTGCTGCGGCCGGAGCAGGATCCTCGCTCTTCCAGGTGTTTGCCATTGTGGGCGGCCTCGGCGTGCCGTTCGCCGCCAAATACTTCAGTACGACGACGGTGGCCGTCACCTTGGGCCTGTTGTGGACGACCGTGCCGGCCGGGCTCCTGCTGGCCCCGGAGCTTTGGTGGCTGTGGTCCGTCTTTGGCGGGGTTGCCCAGGGCGGCGGGATTACGCTGATCTTCATCGCCATCATCAAGCTGGCCCGCGACCAGGTTGCCGCCGGCCGGATGTCCGCCACCGTCCAGGGGCTGGGTTACTGCTTCGGTGCCGTCGCTCCACCACTGGTGGGATACGTGCACGACGTCTCAGCATCCTGGACACCGGCCCTGCTCCTTATTCTGGCGTCGGTGCTGACGTTCTTCCTTGCTGCCACCCTCTCCGTGCGGCGGGTGCCCAAGGGGCGGTAAGGCATAGCAGCAGCCCGCAATCGTCGTGCTTCCCCCCGCCGTCGTCCCCGTGCTTTCCCCCGCCGTCGTGCTTTCCCCTGCCGTCCCCACTCGTGCCCCGGGACGCTCTCTCACTTAATGCAGCTTAACGACCGACGCTCTATCACTTTCTTCTGGAAAGTGAGAGAGCGTCCCCGGATTTGTTGCGTTAGGTGAGAGAGCGTCCGGGTGTCGTGGCTGGTGAGTTCACCCGGCACCGGAGCTGCTCAGGGGGCGCTCCGTCGCCGGGCCGGCCCTCCGGATTTCGGAGGTGCCTGTTGCGGAGGGCGTGCCGGCCCGGCGGACGGAAGTTCGGTTATGCTGCAGCGAGCTCCTCTACCGATGCACGCTCGCGGGCTTCGGTGAGGTAGCGGGCGTAGGCGGGGAGGGTGAGGAAGGACGGGAAGTCCTGGGCGAGGGTGACTTCTTCGAAGATGTCGCGGGCGTCCTCGAAGCGGTCGCCGTCGAAGCGTTCGAGCCTTGCGAACTCTTCGTCGAGAAGTTCCTCGACCCAGTGGTGGGTGATGATGTCGCCGTGGTCGGTGATGGCCCGGGCGTAGATCCACTGCCACAGCTGGGAGCGTGAGATTTCGGCGGTGGCGGCGTCTTCCATGAGGTTGTGGATCGCGACGGCGCCGTTGCCGCGGAGCCAGGATTCGATGTAGCGGATCCCTACTTCGATGTTGTTCCGGATGCCCTGTTCGGTGATGGTGCCCTCGGTCGCAGCCACGTTGATCAGAGCCCGGTCATCAGGGGTGACGTCTTCGCGGAGCTTCTCCAGCTGGTTGGGCTTGTCACCCAGGACGCTGTCGAACACTTCGCGGCAGACCGGCACGAGGTCCGGGTGGGCCACCCAGGAGCCGTCAAAGCCGTCATTGGCCTCGCGGGTCTTGTCCGCGCGCACCTTCTCGAAGGCGTTGGTGTTGGCAGCTTCGTCCTTGCGGTTGGGGACAGCTGCCGCCATTCCGCCGATGGCCATGGCGCCGCGCCTGTGGCAGGCGCGGACGAGCTGTTCGGTGTAGGCGAGCATGAACGGCTGGGTCATGGTCACCTGGCCGCGGTCCGGGAGGACGAACCGGGGGCCGCGGGTGCGGAAGTTCTTGATGAGGGAGAAGATGTAGTCCCAGCGGCCGGCGTTCAGGCCGGCGGCGTGGTCGCGCAGTTCGTAGAGGATTTCCTCCATCTCAAAGGCTGCGGTGATGGTTTCGATCAGCACGGTGGCGCGGATGGTGCCCTGCGGGATGCCGAGCAGGTCCTGGGCGAGGATGAAGATGTCGTTCCAGAGCCGGGCTTCGAGGTGGTTCTCGATCTTGGGCAGGTAGAAGTACGGGCCCTTGCCCTGGGCCAGGAGGCGGCGGGCGTTGTGGAAGAAGAACAGGCCGAAGTCCACGATGCCGCCGGCGATGGGCTGGCCGTCGATGAGCATGTGCTTCTCGGGCAGGTGCCAGCCGCGGGGGCGCACCACGATGGTGGGCAGTTCCCCCGCGGGGCGGAGCTTGTACTCCTTGCCCTCAGGACTCGTGAAATCGATCCGGCGTTCCATCGCGTCGGTCAGGTTCAGCTGGCCCTTGATCACATTGCGCCAAGTGGGGGTGGAGGAGTCCTCCATGTCCGCCAGCCAGACCTTCGCACCGGAGTTCAGGGCATTGATGGTCATCTTCTGGTCCACCGGGCCCGTGATCTCCACGCGGCGGTCCGCCAAACCCGGTGCCGGCGGGGCAACCCGCCAGTTGGGGTCTTCGCGAATGTGGGAGGTGTGGCTCTGGTAGCGGGGGTCGGTG
>JBKJVX010000164.1:0-12162 GCA_046717065.1 Arthrobacter sp.
GTGAGGACCGGCTTCCAGACCACCTTGACGGGGACGTCGGAGGAGGCGTTCAGCGCGGCGGCAATCTCCTGCGACTGGGCGGCGACCTGCTTGAGGACGTCCTCGCCGTAGAGGTGCTGGCTGCCGGAGAGGAACCAAACCTCGTAACCGTCAAGGGAAGTGTTTGCAGCGGTGCTCATGGTTCTCCTTTGGGAGTAAATTTTTGGTGATCCGTAAAAGGGCCGTCGGTTACTGCCCGTAAACGTTCTGGTAGCGGGCGTAGAGCGAGTCGATGTGGCCTTGGTCGATGGGGAGGGGCTCGCCCAGCTGGCGTGCGATGTGCACCGTGCGGGCCACTTCCTCGCACATCACGGCCGCCTTAACAGCGGATTTCGCGTCCTTGCCGATGGTGAACGGCCCATGGTTCTGCATGAGCACGGCCGGAGAATTGGAGTTCTTCAGCGTCTCCACGATCCCGTGGCCGATCGAATCGTCGCCGATCAGTGCGAACGGCCCTACTGGGATGGATCCGCCGAATTCGTCGCTCATCATGGTGAGCACACAGGGAATGGCCTCCCCGCGGGCCGCCCACGCGGTGGCATAAGTGGAGTGCGTGTGCACTACCCCGCCCACCTCCGGCATATGCCGGTAAACATAGGCGTGAGCTGCAGTGTCCGACGACGGCGACAGCGGCGGATTGCCCCACGTACCTGTTGTGTCCCCCTCCACGGGCACCCCGTAGAGATCCGTCACCACCATCTGCTCGGGAGTGAGGTCCTGATAGGACACACCCGAGGGCTTGATGACCATCAGCTCCTGGCCAGGGACCCGGGCCGAGACGTTGCCCGCCGTCCACACCACCAGTTCGTAGCGCGTCAGCTCGGCGTGCAGGGCACACACTTCCTCCCGGACGCGGGAGATTGTGTCCAGAATGCTCATGCGGATACCTCCATGGCAGCCTCGGAAGCAACCGTAGCGGGAGCCGGAAGCGAACCGGCCGCCCTGCGCTGGATGGCCTTAAGCCGGTGCATCACATCATTGCTGCCGCGGCCGAAGTAATCATGCAGGGCTTTGTACTCCTGGAAAAGTTCCTCGTAGGCGGCCACGTTCTCCGGAATGGGCGTGTACACCTCGCCCGGTTGGGAGCCCATAGCGGCGGCCGCTTCACGAATATTCGCGTACTTTCCGGCAGCGACGGCGGCGTGGATGGCGGAGCCGAGGGCGGGGCCTTGGGTGGAGCCGATGGTGGAGAGCTGCAGATTGGTGGCGTCCGCGTAGATCTGCATCAGGAGCGGGTTCTTGAGCAGGCCGCCGGCAACGATGAACTCCTTCACCGGAACGCCGGAGTCGCGGAACGCGTCCACAATGGTCCGGGTGCCAAAGGCGGTGGCTTCCAGCAGTGCACGGTAGGTGTCCTCAGGGCGCGTGGCCAGGGTCTGCCCCACCACGATGCCGGAGAGCTCGTGATCCACCAGCACGGAGCGGTTGCCCGAGTGCCAGTCGAGGGCGATGAGGCCATGCGCGCCGATCGCCTGGCGGGAGGCCAGTTCGGTGAGGTATTCATGAATGCCCAAACCGGAGGCTTCGGCTGCCTGATGGTACTCCGGCGGCACGCCGTACTTGGTGAACCAGGCGAAGATGTCTCCGACGCCGGACTGGCCGGCCTCGTAGCCCCACAGCCCGTCCACGATGCCGCCGTCCACCACACCGCACATGCCGGGCACTTCGCGCAGTTCGGTGCCGCTCATGACGTGGCAGGTGGAGGTACCCATGATGGCCACCAACTGGCCCGGGTCCACTGCCCTCGCCGCAGGAGCGGTGACGTGGGCGTCCACGTTGCCCACCGCAACGGCGATGCCTTCGGGCAGCCCGGTCCAGGCAGCAGCCTCAGCGGTGAGGTAGCCGGCGGCCTCGCCCAGGCGGCCAATGGCGTGCTCGAGCTTGCTGCTGACGAAGTCCTTGAACTGGGGATTCAGGGCTGCAAGGAAGTCCTCGGACGGGTAACGGCCGTCCTGGTAAATGCCCTTATAACCGGCCGTGCAGGCGTTCCGGACATATTGGCCGCACAGCTGCCAGACGATCCAGTCAGCAGCTTCAACCCAGTGGTCCATCGCCGCATAGGCCTCCGGGTCCTCCTCCAGGAGCTGCAAACCCTTCGCGAACTCCCATTCCGACGAGATCAGCCCGCCATAACGCGCCAGCCACTCCTCGCCCCGTTCCGCCGCGAGCCGGTTAATCCTGTCAGCCTGGCCCTGCGCCGCGTGGTGGCGCCATAGCTTCACATAGGCATGGGGCCGGTTTCCGAAGCCCGGGAGCTCGTTCAGCGGGGTGCCGTCCGCCTTGACCGGCACCATGGTGCAGGCGGTGAAGTCCGTGGCAATTCCGACGACGGCGGCGGGGTCGATCCCTGCCTCAGCAACGGCGGCGGGAACCGCGATGCGCAGGACGTCGCGGTAGTCGTTCGGCACCTGCAGCGCCCATTCGCCGGGAAGCCGTGCACCTGTTTCACCGGAAAGGTCCGCGACGTCTGCCGGAAGGGCATCGGTGACTACCGCGTGCGGGTACTCAAACACACCGCTGCCGAGCTCTTTGCCGTCCCGGACCCGGACCACCACGGCCCTGCCCGAGAGCGTTCCATAGTCCACACCGATGACGTAGCTGTCCGTGTCCACTTTGACGTCCATAGAAAGTTCCTCCAATAGCTGCCGCAGCACCGCGACCCTCTGATTGTGAGCGCTAACAACCGTGATGTCAATGCTGGTGTGGGGTCCTTCGTTTTTGCCCGGAGGCAGGACGGCAATCGCAAGGTCTGGGACGCGGCCCAATAGGGTAAGGACAGGATGAACCGTGACCAGCCGAAAGGAGCTCCATGGACGACGCGAAAGCAAAGGTCTCCGCCGGCTCCGGCGCGTGGCTTGCTGGGCCCATCTCCACTGCTCTCGGGCTGGCGGCCCACCTGGCGGCCGGAGGTCCCGCGCCAGGCCTCCTCATCCTCCTGGCGCTCGCCGCGCTGCTTGGTATGGCCGCCGCCATCCTGGGGCGCTTCCCGATGCCGGGCTGGGTATTGCTGCTCGTTTGCGGAGTGGCCCAGCAACTGCTTCATCTCGGCTTCACGGTTTTTTCCGGCGGCTCCGGAAGTGGACTGTCTGTGCACGGCCACGGTGGGATTACCCAGGACGTGCCGCCGGCCGGCGAAGCGGCTGCGCCGGCCGCCCATTCACTCCACTTGATGCTCCATTTGCACATGGCCGCGGCGCTGGCAGCATACGCGGCCATCAATTACTGGCCCCGGCTTGCCGGCTTGTCCCGGCGCAGCTCCACTGAGCGTCAGAGTTCCCGCGCCGCTTAGTACCCCCCAAACAGCCCCGCCCCGATGCGCTCTCCTGAGCCGGCTCAGGACGTAGTCCCCGCCGTACTCGGAACCATCGGCGAGGTAGGCGCCGTGCGGCCCTGCAAAGGCGTTATCGCCTCGGCGCTGCCGCACTTTGCCGACGCACAAGCTCCGGAGTTACAACTGTGGAGCTGACGGCGGCGCCCGCCTCAATCTCCTTCAGCATGGTGTCCATGCAGCGCCTGCCAAGCTCTGCGAAGTCCTGCCGCACCGTGGTGAGCGGCGGGGTGAAGTAGCTGGACTCCGGCTGGTCGTCGAACCCCACCACGGAGACGTCGTCGGGCACCCGGACCCCCGCCTCGTTGAAGGCACGCAGCACGCCGAGGGCCATCTGGTCATTACCCACAAACACGGCGGTTGCCCTTCGTTCCGCTGCCAGCTGCCGCCCGATCGCGTAGCCGCTCCCCGCGCTCCAGTCGCCTTCCAACAACAGGTCGTCCTGGAGGCCTGCGTGCTGCAGCGCTGCGCGCCATCCCTCGGTGCGCAAGGCGCCGTCGATCCAGTCCGCCGGCCCGGCAATGTGGCCGATCCTGCTGTGCCCCAGCTCGATGAGATGCCCGACGGCGAGCTCAGCCCCACGTTTCTGGTCAACCATCGCTCCGCTAACGGCCTCGTTGCCCAGCGAACCGACAGCCATCACGGGCACACCTGGTTCAAACTCCTCCAGGATCCGCAGGGTTTCGGTGTGCGGCACCAGGACGGCGATCCCGTCCACCGCCTGGTCCAGAAAGTGCCTCAGCGCATCGAAAATGGCGTCCCTGCCCACGGAACGCAACGCGGCGATACTGACGAAGTAGCCCGCGTCCCGCGCTGCCTGCTCCACGCCCAGCAGGGTGTTGGCCGGGCCGTACTGGGAAAGCTCACTGCCCAGCACACCGATGGTCTGCGAGCGCCTCGTCACCAGGCTTCGCGCCGCGGTGTTGCGCCGGTATCCCAGCTCCGCGATGGCCGCCTCAACCTTTTCGCGGGTCGTTTTGCTGACGTTGGGATGGCCGTTGACCACCCTGGAAACGGTCTGGTGGGAGACGCCGGCAAGTCCGGCCACGTCCTCAAGGCGCGGCAGCCGCCCGGAGCTGCTTTTTGTCATGTCCCCATTGTGCCGGTTGCCACCACCAGGACATTCCCCGGCGGTCTGGAGGAGGCCGCCGGGGAATGTCCCGTTCTTCGCTGAAAGGGTAGGCCCGGTAAGGCTCGAACCCACCACCCACAGATAGGTGGCAAGACCTATCCGATGCCGTTGCCGACCTCAAACGGCACGATCAGAACGCCCGAGGTGGTGGAGTTACGGCCGTACTGGTCGTCGCAATCGGCGCGCAGGAACAGCTGATGCTTGCCATTTGTCAGCTGCGTCGTGTCGATACTGATCGGGCCGTCGTACTCCCCGGCGGCCCGGCGAACGACTATGCCGGGATCATTGTTATGGAAATCGGGGTCGATGCGGACTTCATGGGCCGTGACGTGCGGGTCGCGCGCATTGCCGTGCCAAACCATCTTGACGGCGGGTGACCATATGCCGCTGACGGGAGTATCCGGAGCTGGAACGGTCACGAGGTCGGCTTCACAATAGCCGCCCACAGCCAAATTGCGGCCGGGGGCTGAGTACCACCCCTTACCGCGCAAGTAAGGATCGCGGGAGACGTCGCTAATGGGGCGGGTAGGCGACAGATCAACGTAATACTGGAAGTTGAGGTTGGCGATCATACTGGCTGCAGCTGTCTTGCCGCCTGCAGCAGCGTCATCGACGTCAGAGAAGAAGCGCAGGCGCGTTTCTTTGAGCCCATCCGTCGAGAATACGGATGGGTTGACGCTAACCTGGCCCCAGCGGGTGCAGGTACCCGGGGTGGGACACGTCCAACCGGTTTGGAAGATCTTGGACTGCACCTTCTCGATGGACTTATCTTTCATGACCACCGAGACGTACGGCGTAGAGGTACTGCCGCTATTGACCTTTTGGCGGCCAGGATCATGTAACACCATCCGGATATCAAGCGTAAATGGTCCTGTCACGGTTTCGCGTTCGGGAATACAAGCACCAACGTGGATATGGCCATGGTTCGTACCGGCCGGACTCGCACCCTCGGTGGGCAACCACCAGGACTGGGCATCAACAAAGTGCCTCTTTTCGGGATAACCGTCACAGGTGAGGGGGTCAGGGGCGGCCAAGGCCGGCGGAGCGGCGAGTGCTGTGCCGGCCACGAGGAGTAAGGCTAATACGGTGCGCGCGAGTCGCTGGACATACATCGGTGTAATCTGCATAACTGACTCCGTTCGAAAATTTTTTAGTGGCGGACCCTGCCCAGCGAGGGTCCCAAATTCTCAAGGCATCCATATCAAGGGGCAGACAGGCCGTTACGCCGAGGCTCTGACGTCCCGTGGCTGTATCCATGACAGCCAGCCTCCACGTCCCTGCTGATGGACACGGCACGAGCGGCATCTCCGATGCCCATGCATGTTCTCTGTTGCTCGGCGCTTGCGCCGGGACGACTGGAATGCCCTCGGACGATTAGAGACTTAGGTCAAGAACCAGACCAGCGTTTCGGTATTTCCGTCGCAGACGGTCTCGCCGGTCAGGGGAACCCGTGCACGTCCGCGGACAGGAGTTCCAATTCTCCTCGACCACACCGTGCACGGCCTCGGTAATGCCGCCCGGTTAGTCAGCACCTGTTTGGTGTGAGAATTTCGCAACTGCTGCTGTGCCGGGATCACTCCCACCCACCGTCAGGGTGGCCAGGTTCGCCCTTTTGAGCTCCTTTCTTGCGGTATAAATCCGGGATGTTAGGGGTGACGTTGCCCGGTCAGCACTGCGCGCGGCCGGGCAGCCAGGAGGGCCGCGTAGGGCGGGTCAGCCCCGAAGCCGCAGGCATATCAATCGCCCAGGGCAGCAGAGTGCTTTCAGGCCCGTGTCACCTGGCATAGGCGGTGCTGCAAAGGCAGGCATCGCTGCAGTCATGCGGAGAGCGACCACGGAAAACATCGCGGCGAACGCGCGGACACGCGCGTGGCGGGTTGTTCGAGGCGGTTCATTGGGACAACTTACGTCTTCACGGCCGTGAGCGGAAGGGGGTGGTCCTACCCATAAAACCCCCAATCCAGGGTCGCTGGTGAAGGCTCGGGTGCCCATGTCCGGAAAAAGCGCTGACCGCTCCGGGAACAGAAAGGATATTAATTATCCGATGAAACGTTGGGTTATGCCCTGCAAACCCAAGCAGGCCAGAGGCAATATGCCTCTGGCCTGCTTAAACGGTGGGCCCTGTGGGGCTCGAACCCACGACCCACGGATTAAAAGTCCGATGCTCTACCAACTGAGCTAAAGGCCCCTGCCGGGTTGCTTCGGCACACTGTACCGGCCAACCCGGCCCAGTCCATTTCTGGACGTTAATACTCTAACCCATCGTCACGGCACCATTCGCACGCACGCCAAGTCCCGCCGTCGGACATTCTGTTGCGCCCACTGGCATTGTCCGGATGCTCGATTTCCCGCAGGGCACAGGAGTAGCGTGGGGGGCATGAGCGAGCAAACAGGTCCCAGCCCTTACGGCGGCGCCAACCGGCACCACAAGCCGAAGCCTTTCGCGCCCGTGGACTTCGAACCCTTCGCCGGCGGCGCCGATCCCGCCCGCGTGTCCGAAGCCGCCCACCTCGCTGCCCAGGCGCTGGTCCGCCACGGCCGGGACAGTGATGATCCCGTAGTGACAGACCGGCTGGTCAAGCTTGCGGACGAGCAGGGCCTGGAAGCCATCGCGGAGATGTGGGCCGAGAGCCCCGCCCGTTCCCTTCCCGGCGCGCTGTGGCGGTTGTACGCCCTGCGGGCGGCTACGGTCCAGGACCCGGAGCGCATTTCGGTGTACTTCCGCGCGGGCAAGGACACTGCACAGGTCTCCAACGTGGTGGCCGGAGCCGCTGAGCCTCCCGGCGCGGACGAGATGAAAACGATGGCTGATGCCATCCTTTCCGGCGCGTTCGACGGCGAGTTCGACGTCGCGCTGGAGCGTTCCGCCGCGTTCTGCCGGGTTGTGGCGCTCGGCCAGGCGACTCTCGCCGACGGTGCCGAACACGGCAACGAGGCGCACGCCAGCAAACTGACCCGCAATTCCCACCAGTTGGTTAAAACCGCCGAGGACCTTGAGCACGCCGCCAACGCGTGGCGCCTGGGCGAACTCGACTGACCCAAGACCCCGGATCTGTCAATGTTGACTTGGGCCAACCAACGTAGAACACTGAAACTGGTGCCGAGCCGCGAAACCCCCGGGCTTCAACATTCAGCCGCCTAGAGCGGCCTACCGCCGAGAGGCGTATCCGGTTCGGCACCATTTTTCTGCCCAATTGCTGTTGCCCGCTTTTCTGTTTTCCCGTTTCAGGGGTGCAGTTCCGGGCCGGTAGAGTTAGCGTCAGTTGCGCGCCGGGGTCAAGTCACACGGCAGGCAACTTCCGCCCTGTACTTATCCCGGAGACCGGTAACTACGTGAAGCTGCGCCTTTTTCCCCAGGAGCCCGCCGGGCTGAACCTCTTATCCCAGATGGCGCAGCAAATCGTGCTGGCCAGTGCCACCCTGGCGGAGATCCTTGGCGTCCCCGCCGACGAGCACCACAAGCTCGTGGAGGACATGCACAACCACGAAGCCAGGTCCGCCGAACTGCACTTCGCCCTCCTGACCCACATGCGCACCAGCTTCGTGAACCCGCTCCCCCGCGAAGACATGTACGCCTTGTCCCGCTACCTCAATGAGGCCATCGAGAAGCTGGATGCCGCGGCGGAGCTGGTGGCGCTTTACCGGCTGGAAAGGCTGCCCAAACGGGCTGCGGACCAGCTGGAGGTCATCAGCCGGCAGGCCGAGCTCACGGTGGACGCCATGCGCCGGCTCGACAACCTCGATGACCTCGAGGACTACTGGATCGAAATCCTGCGGCTTGCCAAACGTGCTGAACGGACGCACCGGGTTTGGGTAGCGGACATGATCAGGGACATGAAGTGGGCGCAGTACTCACGCAACCGTGATGTTGCCAACCAGCTGGTGGAGGTCACCAAGGACATGCGGCGCATCGCCACCCAGGTGGGCAGCATCATCGTCAAGGAATCCTGAAGTGACAGCAGTCATCTTCGGCGCGGTGGTTGTCCTGACGGCCGTGTTCGCCTTCGTCAACGGCTTCCGCGACGTCTCCACCTCCGTTGCCCTTGCCGTGCGCACCCGGGCTCTGACGCCCAGCGTGGCTGTTCTGCTGGCCGCGTTCTTCAACTTCCTCGGCGCCTTGCTTAGCTCGCTCCTCGCCGTAGCCGTCAGCCAAACCTGGATCAACCTTCCCCGGGGTACGGACGGCCTCAACATACTGCTCGCCGGTTTGGGCAGCGCCGTTGCCTGGGGCATCCTGCTGTGGTGGCGGGGCATTCCGGCATCTTCCACGCACGCTTTGGTGGGCGGCCTTGCCGGTGCCGGGCTCGCCAGCCTTGCAGTGGGCGGCACGGGTGTGGGTGGGGTGGACCGCTCCCTGCTGTTCCAGGTTGTCCTGCCACTGGTGCTGTCGCCGCTGGTTGCCTACAGCGGGTCCTTCCTGCTGGTTTACCCGGTCACGTGGGCTGCCCGCTACACGCAGCCCAGTGTGGTGAACCAGCGGTTCCGCCGAAGCCAGTCCATTGCTGCCGGCGCCGTGGCATTCGGCCACGGCCTGCAGGACGGCCAGCGGATTAACGCGGTGCTTCTCCTCGCCCTGCTGGCAGCAGGATATTCCGACGGCGGGACCGTCCCCGTGTGGGTGGCGCTGCTTTCTGCGGTCATGATTACCGCCGGAACGATGTACGGGGGCTGGCGGATCTCACACACCATCGGCTACAAGATCACCCGTGTTGATCCGCTGCGCGGCTCCGTGGCACAGATCTTCAGCGCCGTCATGCTGTTTGTGGGCGCAATTGGGCTGCAGTGGTCCCTCTCCACCACACACACCGTTACCTCAGCCGTGCTGGGCGCAGGCGAGAACCAGCATTTTTCGGTCACCAACCGAAAGCTCGTGATCCGCATCGTGGGCCTCTGGATCCTGACTCCTGCGGCCACGGCTGCCTTGGCATTTGTCCTGGCGTTGGCACTTTCCCCGGTGGCTGGATAAGCGGTTCCGGTTGTCCGGCGGCCGCGATTGCGCCGCGGTGGCCGGGGCTTCCACTCTTCCGGAAGTCTGTCCGCCCCTGCCGGCCTGTACAGGCCGATCCATGTGACGTAAATTCGGAAGTACGCCTCCAACGCGCTGTTGCCGGGGGCTGATATCCGCCGCCGGGTGCAGGGCCGCGGACGAACGCCGCTGCAGCATATCGGCGGCCTGGATGCACCTTGTGTGGAAAAGAGCAGGCATCGTGGCTAACTCGAATCCCCGGCACTCCCTGCCCCAGCCACGGCATATGGAATGCGAAGTCTGTGGAACGGAACATCACCTGACCATCCACGCCATCATGGCCATGGGTGGGGCCAACGGCGACTTGGTCACTGTTTCCTACACATGCAATGACTGCCGGCGGTTCCACGAACACCTTGCGTACGCGGCAGACGTGGCCGCGGCCCTGCACCAGGTGCGCTGGATGGCGAAAGTCATCATGTTCGGTGATGAATACATCCACTGCGGCTTCCCCATGGAGGAAGCCGAGTTCGAAATCGAGCGCCTTTGCTACCGCAGCAGCGCCGGCGGTGGCGGCCTCAGCTCCGTCTCACTTCCCACCAGGGTCCTGCGCTGCCGGTGCGGTTTCCAGCTGGAAGTGCCGGAGTAGCCGCACCCGCGGCCAGTGCCCGCTCGGCGCCGTTATTTATCCGAAGCGGCCGGAAACGTAGTCCTCAGTTGCCTTCTGTGTGGGATTGCTGAAGATGGTGTGGGTATCACCGATCTCGATCAGTTTGCCCGGCTTGCCGGTGCCCGCAATGTTGAAGAAAGCCGTACGGTTTGAAACGCGGGCCGCCTGCTGCATGTTGTGGGTCACGATCACCACGGTGTACTGGTCCTTGAGCTCGTTGATGAGGTCCTCAATGGCCAGGGTGGAGATGGGGTCCAGGGCAGAGCATGGCTCGTCCATCAGAATCACCTGCGGTTCCACGGCGATGGCCCGCGCAATGCAGAGGCGCTGCTGCTGGCCGCCGGAGAGCCCTGAACCGGGCTTTTCCAGCCGGTCCTTGACCTCGTTCCACAGGTTTGCGCCCTTCAGCGAGCGTTCCACCAGGACGTCGGCCTCGCCCTTGGAGATCTTTTTGTTGTTCAGCTTCACGCCGGCCAGCACGTTGTCCCGGATGGACATCGTGGGGAACGGGTTTGGCCGCTGGAAGACCATGCCGATCTGCGAGCGGACCGTAACCGGGTCGACGCCGGGGCCGTACAGGTTGTCGCCGTCGAGCAGGACCTCGCCCTCCACGCGGGCGCCGGGAAGCACCTCGTGCATACGGTTCAGGGTCCGCAGGAAGGTGGACTTTCCGCAGCCGGACGGACCAATGAACGCGGTGACGGACTTGGCCTCGATGTTGATGCTGACGTCCTCCACGGCAAGGAAATCGCCGTAGTACACGTTCAGGTCCTTGACGTCGATGCGCTTAGACATGGTGTTCCTTCACTAACTGGGTATGGATTGAAGTCTATGGTCCGGCCCAACGGCCCGGAAGGAGCTGGGCCTCAGCGGCCGGTCCTCGGGGCGAAGCTCTTGGCGATCAGCCGGGCGCCCAGGTTTAGGACCATCACCAGGATGATCAGCACCAGGGCGGCGCCCCACGCCCGCTGCGAGGACGGGTCCGGGTTGGCCGGCGACGTGGGGTTCAGGATCTGGGTGTAGATGAACGTGGGCAGCGAGGCCATCCAGCCGCTGAACACGTTGGAGTTAATGCTGGTGGCGAAGCCGGCGGTGACCAGGATGGGCGCAGTCTCACCGATGACCCTGGCGATCGCCAGGGTCACGCCGGACGCGATGCCGGAGATCGCCGTCGGGATGACAACCTTGATGATGGTCCGCCACTTGCGAACGCCCAGCGCGTACGCCGCTTCGCGGAGTTCGTTGGGAACGATCTTGAGCATCTCCTCACTGGACCGCACCACCACGGGGATCATCAGCACGGAAAGCGCGACGGCGGCAACGGCGCCGGTCTTGGTACCGGGCCCGACCACGGCGAAGAAGAAAGCCGCGGAGAAGAGGCCGGCCACGATGGACGGGATGCCGGTCATCACGTCGACGAAGAAGGTGATGGCGCGTGCGAGCCGGCCGTCGTTGCCATACTCCACCAGGTAAATGGCGGTCAGCAGGCCCACCGGAACCGAGATGACGGTGGCCAGCAGGGTGATCTGCACAGTGCCCAAAAGTGCGTGGTAGATCCCGCCCAGGACGGGTGCGCCGTCTTCCACCGCCCTGTTGTCGTAAACGCCGGTTACACCGTTCATGGAGCTGGTAAGGAATCCCGGGCTGATGAGCCCGGGGACACCGTTGACCAGCACGGTCCAGATCACCGAGAAGAGCGGGAGCAGTGCAACCAGGAAGGATCCCACCACAAGGCAGGTGGCGAGCTTGTCCTTCGCCTTGCGGGAACCCTCGACGGCGGCGCTCCAGGACACCAGGCCGATGGCGAACAGGATCGCTGAGACGATGCCCCAGCCGAACGGATTGAAGCCGATCAGGGCCAGGACGGCGGCGCCGGCAATCAGCGCGGCGGCGAGGACGGCATACGGGGCGTACTTTGGCAGCTGGCCCTTGGTCAGCGCCGAGCGCTTGCTGCGGACGGGAGTAAGCGTGGAGGTCATTTAGTTGGCTCCCGAGAATTCTTTGTGCCGGGTGATGATCCAGCGCGC
>JBKJVX010000165.1:0-3188 GCA_046717065.1 Arthrobacter sp.
GTTGATGACGGACTTGCACCGGAAGCTATTGCGCTGGCCGGTGCCGCTTGTGGCTGCGGGGTAGAACATCCGGCAACGGATAAGAGGATGGCCGCGATGACGCAGAGTCTGGCAAGCGAATGGTTCATGATGTCCCCCGGCGTGTCCTGATGATGCGATGGTGTTGGCGGTTTGGCTCATGCCGTCCATGGGTAGACCCCGTGCTGCTGCGCGTTAATTCAGTCGATGGCCACACGAATAAGGTTTAGAGCGTCGTCTTGAGTGGATCCTGCGACGTTGAGAATCGTCGAGTTATACAGGTGACTGCCCGTGCACAGCTTCGCGTAATGGATGCCCTGGTTAGTGGAAACGAAAGCCGACCATCCCGGGGCCTGAATCCAGGAGTCTGTGACCTTGACGAACGGTGCGGGCATCTCCTTGACGTCACACTGGCCTTTCGAAGTAGCAGCGAGAGGACCGGTGGTCAGGCTGATCGCGCCCAGAAGTACCGCTGGCTTGCTGGGGTCACCGCCACCAAATCCACAGCCACGGCTGCCCTGCTGTTCGCTACCGGGGCCACCGTCGCCAGGTATGGCCGGGAACTTGCTGAGATAGCCAGCAGCGGCAGCGCAGAATGATTGTTTCGGCGTCCCTGATGATGGCGTGGTGCCCGGCGGTTCAGCCAGGCTGCTGACCTTGGAGGTCTCTTGAGGTGCCGAGGGTCTGGAGTTTGCAGAGGCAGGTACCGACGGAGAAGACACTTGCGCATCAGGGTTGGACTGGGCGGCGGAGCACCCTGAAGTGGCAAGTGCTACTGCTGTGAAGATCATGACGCCGCTGTATCGCCTGTGCATTCGTCCCCCAATAAGTCATGACACGGATGGCTCACAGTAACACCGGTGAATCGGCAAGGGCGCTAGAGAGGTGGCTGGGTCAACGCTCATGCCTCCAAAATGTCCCTATGGGATTCCTCGGATAGGGATCTCAGTGAAGCCGCTGGGATATGGGTTAGTTCACGAATCAAGCCATCTTAGTGACCAAATTGGCATTCTCATCAAATCGGGATTGTGGCCGTTTGTTCGGTCGGCCATTGGCGGTAGGTCGTGGCGAGGCGTCGTTTCGGATGAGGCCTCGTTCGAGGCGGGATAGGGGCTTGAGGACCAACGCTCGGGAAAGTCAGGCTGAGCCGGTGGCGGCCAGATGGGCACACGAGGATCGCTGTGCATCACTTGGCGTGTACCGTGTACGTGTCAAAGTTGCGGTTGCCTCCCTTTGCGATACGCCACGCGGTGAAGACCAGCGCCATGGTTGGACTCTGGCAAGGGGCGGAGACAACACGGGGCGGCCGTTTCTGGCGAGATCTTGCGCTAGCGCTGGATATTTCACTTTTTCACAAGCCACGCCTGTATGCCTTGACCGGGTCCCCACAAGCTCCTCAGCAGGAGATGTACCTTCCGGACCTTCACGACGCGGCCGGCGCCCGGGCGGTCCTAGAAGACTGAGAGCCCCCGCCAGTCCAGCTCGCGGTGAGCGCCAAAGCAAAACCGCACACATGTGGTCCACAAAAATTGAGTCGACCTCGTCTACGGTCTCGTACTGACCACGGGCGGAAGACACGGCATCGGGCTCTTGCTCAGCCAAGGGGCTCTGGCATTTCCGCACCGGTGAGGGCCATGAAACCCTTTGACGCCGTTCAGCGGATGGCTCGCGGCAGTCGGCCTCCGGCAGCGATGAAGTCGGCTGCCTCTTGTCCAAAGGGCACGTCAATGATCGGATCATCCGAAACGCGGATAAAGACGTCGCCTCCGCGCACCTCGAGATTGGTGTGATTGATGTAGAAACCGACGCTCTGGTAGTAACTGCTGAAGTCACCGCGGACCGTTGACCAGTCCACCTCGGTAAGGGTTGCACCGTTCTTCAAATACAGGTGATCGCCGGACAAAGTGGACCCCAGGCCAGAGGCTTGCAGTGCTTCTTCTGCCCTCGCGAAGTACTCCTTCCCATGCACTCCACCTGGAGCAATGCGGCCCCCGATGCCAGCGTTGAGATAAGGGTAATTTCGGACGATTCCGTTGTCGAAGATGAGGAACCCATAGAAACGCCAGCATGCGCCCGCTTCGGTGGCCGTCATGCGCCTATGAGCTGGTGTGGAGCTGAACAGTCGCCGCGACTCTGGAACCAACTCGTCGTTCAGCACAATGAGGGCGAGCCGCGGTACATCGTGTCGGACCAGGGCATCCCGGAAGTCCGCAAGTGCACGCTGCACAAAGTGGATGCTTTCCTGAATTGCTGCCGTGGCCCTGACAGCTTCCAGTTGGTCGTCGCGCTCTTTCCCACGTGCCCGGTTCAGGTGGCCCTCGATGTCCATGCGGGAAGCCTAACGTCAGGACAACGGGAAATGGGCGCTTTCGGTGAAAGTTGGCCTTTGTGCCCTGCACATGTCAGAAATCAGGGAGGCCGGCGAAACCTGGGCCCAGATCGGTGCCGCGTTGGGGGTGATCGAGCAGGAGGCCCAGGATCTCCACCGCCGCAATATCAAGGAATAGGAGACATATCTCCCAGACCTTCACGATGCAGCCCGCGCCCAGGCGGTCGTTGAGGATTGAGCACACAGAAGCGCGGGACGTGGCATCAAGGCCGTGCGCTACGAGGAGTTCGTGGCCTTGGACGAGTCAGCCCATGGGCTTATCGTCGCCGCGTTTCGCGTCGTGAATGTAGCGGGCGATAACTTCGTCCAGTAGAACAGCACGGGGCCCCATTTCGTCGTCGAAACTCCGCATGACCAGCAGTTCACCCGAGGATACGGCATATTGATCGGCGTGCACCCGCAGACTGATGCCTTCGCGGTTGTAGTTTCTCCAAACCGCGGTACTGACCGTTGACCAGTCCACTTCGGAAAGTTGGTCGATTCTTGGGTCACCTTTGACGATATATAGGCAATCGTCCGAGAGATCATCACCGAGTCCGGCTGCTCTCAAAGCCGGGCGTGCCAGCTCCAGAAAACCAGGCCCGGTCGAGCCGTATGGGACGATCTGGCTCCCCGCCTTAACGCCCCTAGCGTCCAGAATGCTACCGTCGTCAAAAATTAGGGTTTCCCCGAATGGCCAGCACCAGCCCAGGGCCATAGCCGACATCTGAGCGTGCCCAGGTTTGGTCTTGAATATGCCGCGAAGTTCCGGGATCCAAGCCTTTTCCAGCCACACGAGCTT
>JBKJVX010000166.1:0-5148 GCA_046717065.1 Arthrobacter sp.
CCTTGGCCAGCATGCGCTTCTCCCCTGCGGAGAGACCCCGATCGTGATCGCGGCGCCACAGGTCGCGGACGACCTCTGCGACCTTGATAACGTCACCGGAAGCAAGCTTCTCCAGGTTTGCCTTGTACCTGCGTGACCAGTTGGTGGGTTCTTCGGTGAACTCGGCACGAAGCACATCAAACACGTGCTCCAAACCTTCCTTGCCCACTACGTCCCGAACGCCAACAAGATCTACATTTTCTGCTGGAACTTCAATGGTCAGATCACCCTGAGCCACCTTGAGCTTGAGATACATCTTCTCTTCGCCCTTGATGGTGCGCATCTTGATTTCTTCAATCTTCGCAGCACCGTGGTGAGGGTAAACTACTGTCTCGCCGACCTCAAATACCATGTGGACATTTCCCCTTTCCCGCAGACCAGTTTATCACGATTCAGGCATATGACCGGCCGACAAAAGGGCCTCGAACCGCGAAAATACGCGGAAAAACGGCACAATCCACCCCCTTGGACCCCTTGACGAATGCGCATATTAGTGCATCGCGGAGGCCCTGCCAGGGGAGGATATGACGGGGGCGAATCCTCGTTTGACGCCGTTTGCGGATAGGCTAGGGCTGAATAATCTTTCAAAACCCTCGAGGAGTACGTGACGTGCGTTTCACTGCGATGAACCGGGCCCAGCGCGCCAAATTGGCGCTGGCAGCTGCCGCCCTCGGCGTCGGACTGTTGACGTCAGGCTGCGGGTACACCAATTCCCAGCAGACGAGCGAGCAGTACCAGTCGTCAGACGGCATCATCACCGACCTCGGCCCGCTGCAGTTGCGCAACATCCTCATCGTCTCGAACGGGGAAGACCAGCCCGGCCGCGTCATCGGTGCAGTCTACAACTCGTCCTCCCAGGACGTAACGCTTAAGCTGAACGGCGCCAAAGGCTCACAGACCGAAGTGCCGGTCAAGGCCAACGACTACACCCTGCTGAACGACACCACGGACGAAGCCATCCTGAGCACCACCGGTGGAATCCCCGGATCCCTGGTTGACGTCAAGATCAGCGAAAACGGCACCAACGTGAGCAACACCGTGAAGGTTCCGGTGCTGGACGCCACGCTGCCCGAGTACAAGGAATACCTGCCTGCGGGCAGCACCCCGTCGCCGTCGGCAACCCCCTCCCCCACGGCTTCCGAACTCGGTGGCGGCAACGGCCACTAGGCCGCAGGCCCGAAGAAGCTTCGGCATAACAAAAGGGAGGGGCCTGGCGGCTCCTCCCTTTTTTATGGCGTTTAGGCTCAGTTCCGCCTACGGCTCGAACTTGTAGCCGAGGCCACGCACGGTCACCAGGAACCGCGGCGCTGAAGGATCAGGTTCGATCTTCCCGCGCAGCCGTTTGACGTGGACATCGAGTGTTTTGGTGTCGCCCACGTAGTCCGATCCCCAGACCCGGTCGATGAGCTGGCCCCGCGTCAGCACCCGGCCCGAGTTGCGCAGGAGCATCTCCAGGAGTTCGAACTCCTTTAAGGGGAGCAGCACCTGTTCGCCTTGCACGCTGACCACATGGCGTTCGATGTCCATGCGGACAGGGCCGGCCTGGACGGTGGAAGAGATCAGCTCCTCCGGTTCACCCTGGCGGCGCAGGACAGCCCTGACCCTGGCCACCAGTTCCCGGGATGAGTAGGGCTTGGTGACGTAGTCGTCGGCGCCGAGCTCCAGGCCCACCACTTTGTCGATTTCGGAGTCCTTGGCCGTCAGCATGATCACCGGGACACTGGAGCGCTGACGCAGCTGGCGGCACACCTCAGTGCCGGAGAGCCCGGGAAGCTGGAGGTCCAGCAGCACAAGGTCCGCCCCGTTCCGGTCGAATTCGGTGATGGCGTCCAGGCCGTTGTCCACAACCTCCACCTCGAACCCTTCCTTGCCCAGCAAATAGGACAAGGGATCGCTGAACGATTCCTCGTCCTCCACAATCAAAATCCTGCTCAAGCGTTAGCTCCTCGTTCTTTTGCGCCTGCGGCGCGGGGTACTTTGGTGGCAATTGGCTTCCGGTGAGCCTGTCCGGCCAGTCCGGGGGCGGCGGCGGGCTGAACCTCGTCCTCGCCGTCCTGTCCTTCCATTTCCGGGAGGCGGAGCGTGAAGGTGGACCCTTGGCCCGGCTGGGACCAGAGGGTCACTTCCCCACCATGGTTGGAGGCGACATGTTTGACGATGCTCAGTCCGAGGCCGGTGCCGCCGGTATGGCGGGATCGGGCCGAGTCCACACGGTAGAAACGCTCGAAGACGCGCTCCTGGTCCTCGGGGTTGAGCCCCTCGCCCTGGTCCGTCACGGAGATTGAGACCAAACCATCCCGCGAGCGGACGCCGATGCCCACCCGGGTGTTGCCCGGCGAGTAGCGGATGGCGTTGTCGATCAGATTGCGCAGTGCGGTGACCAGGAGGTCCTGGTCACCAAAGACCTTGCCCTCCGTCCGGCCCCCCACAACTATCCGGATGTTCTTGCTCTCGGCCGGGAGTTGGGACCGGTCCACTGCCTCGGCAATGACGGCGTTGACGTCTACCGGGCCGCCTTCCTGGGCGACGCTTGCACCCTGCAGCCGGGAGAGCTCGATGATGTCCTGCACCAGGGCGGCCAGGCGGCCTGATTCCTTATGCATGCGCTTGGCGAAGCGGCGCACGGCCTCTTCGTCGTCGGCTGAGGACTCCAGGGCCTCGGCGAGCAGTGAGATCGCGCCGACGGGGGTTTTGAGTTCGTGGGAGACATTGGCGACGAAATCGTTGCGGATCTCTTCGGTGCGTGTGATCTCGGTGCGGTCGTCCGCGAGCAGGAGGATGTATTCCTCCCCAAGCATGGCAGCCCGCACCTGGACAATGATCGTTCCCTGCCCCAGCGGGCCGCGCGGCAGCTCCAGCTGCTTCTCCAGGATGACGCCATCCCGCCGGACTCCTGCTGTCATGTCCAGCAGTTCCTTGTGGACCACTGTGTGCCCGCGCACCAGCCCGTAGGCGTAAGCGGCGGGGCTGGCCCGGACCACGCCGTCGACAGCGTCCACCACCACAAAGGCTCGTCCGACGACGGCCAGCACCTCTGCGGCGCCGGCGGGCAGCGCAATTTCATCGGCGTCGACGTCCAGGAGGTGCCGCTGCTTTTCGCTGACCCTGTAGGCCAGCACGCCGAAGGTGCCGAGCGCCAGGCCGATGAGGCCGGCGACCAGACCGATGAGCATAGGATCCACAGCTCCACCTTATGCGCTGGGAGGTGGCCGTCGGCGCGTCCGGGACTGCTGCACCGACGGTTCAACTAACGTTCATCTTCAAGGACTTAACCGTTTACCGGATACTGGCAGAGTAATGAGTTGGACTGCCGAACGGCGACACGAATTCCTGCTGCCCTGGAGCGGGCGGGATGGAGTTCCAAGGAAAGGACGCCTAAGTGCGTAAGGTTTTTCAGGAAGAGCTTACCCAGGTGGGTGACCAGCTGGTGGAGATCTCCCGGCTGGTCAGCGAAGCCATGGCCAAGGCCACAACATCCTTCGAGGTGGCGGATGTGGACCTCGCCCAGGACGTCATCGCTGCGGATGCGCGCATCGACTTCCTGCAGAACAGCCTGGATGAACGGGCCATCGACATCCTGGCGCTGCAGGGCCCCGTTGCCAGCGACCTTCGGATGATCGTGGGATCCCTGCGGATGAGCGCCTCACTGGAGCGGATGGGCGACCTTGCCAGGCATATCGCCCAGCTCGCCCGCCTCCGTTTTCCCGCCAATGTTATTCCGGAATCCATGACCGCAACGTTCAAGAGCATGGCAGAGCTGGACCAGGAGATCGCCGACAAGCTCACCTTGCTGCTGGAAACCCGCGATCTTGAGGTAGCCCGGGACATCCTGAAAGCGAACACCGCCATCAACGATCTGCATCTCAGCGTTTTCAGGGCCATCGCCGCCCCGGAATGGGCCGAGTCACCGGCAACCACCGTGGATGTGGCCCTGGCGAGCCGTTACTTCGAGCGCTTTGCGGACCACGGCGTCTCTGTCGCACAGAAGGTCACCTACCTCGTGACCGGTGCCTGGCAGCCGAATGGCAACGAGCACAGCTAACTTCGGCGGGTTTTTCGAACAACCGACGGCGGGCGGGTCACCACGGGCGACCAGCCCGCCGTCGAGCGTTTTGCGCCTTATTTTTTGCCCTGGTTGGCCACGGCCATGATGGCTTCTGCAGCTGCTTCGGGATCCAGGTAGGTGCCGCCCGGCTCGACCGGCTGGAAATCCTCGTCGAGGTCGTAGACCAGCGGAATACCCGTGGGGATGTTCAGGCCGGCGATGGCTTCATCGCTGATGCCGTCGAGGTGCTTGACGAGCGCACGGAGCGAGTTGCCGTGGGCCGTCACCAGGACAGTTTTGCCTGATTTCAGGTCCGCCTTGATGTCCGACTCCCAGTACGGCAGCAGCCGGACCAGGACATCCTTCAGGCATTCGGTGCGCGGAATGGTATCCCCAAGGTCGGCGTAGCGGGGGTCGCCCACCTGGGAGAATTCGGAGTTGTCGTCCAGGGGCGGCGGCGGGGTGTCATAGGAACGGCGCCACTCCATGAACTGCTCTTCGCCGTATTCAGCGAGGGTCTGGGCCTTGTCCTTGCCCTGCAGTGCACCGTAGTGGCGTTCGTTCAGGCGCCAGTCGCGCTTGACCGGGATCCAGCCGCGGTCGGCCTTGTCCAGGGAGATGTTTGCGGTGTTGATGGCCCGCTTCAGCAGGGATGTGTAGAGGATGTCCGGGAGAACATTGTTCTCAACCAGGAGCTCACCGCCCCTTGCTGCTTCCGTACGGCCCTGGTCGTTGAGGTCTACATCCACCCAGCCGGTGAACAGGTTCTTGGCGTTCCATTCGCTGTGGCCGTGGCGCAGCAGAATCAGCTTGTAAGTCATGATTTTCATCCTAGCTGAGCGCCGCTGCCGCCCGCCCAGCGTTACAGCGCGGGGTCACGTGGAGGCGTCACGTTGGATAGGGTTGGGCGGTGGTTCAAAAAGCTGAACGGGTGGCCGCCCCGCAGATGTCCGGCAGGAACAGGGCCGCCAAACCGGTGGGGAACATTACCCGCGGCACCACCAACCCCAACCGCATGCGGCGCGTGGACCGCTGGTTGACCGGCCCGCAGGCCTGGCGCCTGC
>JBKJVX010000167.1:0-3173 GCA_046717065.1 Arthrobacter sp.
ACACTGGACTGGTCCAACCCGCCGTTCGCCAAATGGTTTGTAGGCGGCGAGGTCAATGCCGCGTACAACGCGCTGGACCGGCACGTTGAAAACGGCCTGGGCGACCGGGTGGCCATCTACTTCGAGGGCGAGCCCGGAGATACCCGCAGTTACACCTACGCCCAACTCACCGAAGAGGTCAAGAAGGCGGCGAACGCTTTCGAATCCCTCGGCGTGGCCAAGGGCGACCGCGTTGCCGTGTACCTGCCCATGATCCCGGAGGCCGTCATCACCCTGCTCGCCTGCGCCCGGATCGGCGCAGTGCACTCCGTGGTGTTCGGCGGCTTCTCCGCCGACGCGCTGCGCTCCAGGATCGAGGACGCCGAAGCCAAGCTCGTGGTCACCGCCGACGGCACGTACCGGCGCGGGAAGCCCAGCGCCCTCAAGACCGCCGTCGACGACGCCCTCTCCCGCGAAGGCGGGCACACGGTCCAGAACGTGGTGGTGGTCAAGCGCAACGGCCAGGACGTGGACTGGCACGAGGGCCGGGACCACTGGTGGGCCGACACCGTCGAGGCGGCCTCCACCGAGCACACCGCGGTGGGCCACGACTCCGAACACCCGCTGTTCATCCTCTACACCTCCGGCACCACCGGCAGGCCCAAGGGCATCCTGCACACCACTGGCGGGTATCTTACCCAGACCGCGTACACCCACCGGGCAGTTTTCGACCTGCACCCGGACACGGACGTGTACTGGTGCACGGCCGACGTCGGCTGGGTCACCGGCCACTCGTACGTCGCCTACGCCCCGCTCGTCAACGGCGCCACCCAGGTGATCTACGAAGGCACCCCGGACTCCCCGCACCAGGGCCGCTGGTGGGAGATCATCGAAAAGTACAAGGTCTCCATCCTCTACACCGCCCCCACAGCCATCCGGACGTTCATGAAGTGGGGCAGGGACATCCCGGACAAGTACGACCTGTCCTCCCTCCGCGTCCTCGGTTCCGTGGGCGAACCCATCAACCCCGAGGCCTGGATGTGGTACCGCAAGGTCATCGGCGGGGACCGCACCCCCATTGTGGACACCTGGTGGCAGACCGAAACCGGCGCGCAGATGATCGCCCCGCTGCCCGGAGTCACGGCAACAAAGCCCGGCTCGGCGCAGGTACCGCTGCCCGGCATCGCCGTGGACGTAGTGGACGAGATGGGCGAATCCGTACCCGATGGACACGGCGGCTTCCTGGTGATCCGCGAACCGTGGCCGGCCATGCTGCGCGGCATCTGGGGCGACCCGGAACGGTACAAGGACACCTACTGGTCCCGCTTCGACAACATGTACTTCGCAGGGGACGGCGCCAAGAAGGACGAAGACGGCGACATCTGGCTCCTGGGCCGGGTGGATGACGTCATGAACGTCTCCGGGCACCGGCTCTCCACCACGGAAATCGAATCCGCCCTGGTATCCCACCCCGCCGTGGCTGAAGCCGCCGTCGTGGGTGCAGCGGACCAGACCACCGGCCAGGCCGTCGTCGCGTTCGTCATCCTCCGCGGCGATGCGGTTGATTCCGGTGATGAAACCGTCCAGGAACTCCGCAACCACGTTGGCAAGGAGATCGGTCCCATCGCCAAGCCCAAGGCCATCCTGGTGGTCCCGGAACTGCCCAAAACCCGGTCCGGAAAGATCATGCGGCGCCTGCTCAAGGACGTCGCGGAAGGTCGCGACCCCGGCGATGCCACCACCCTCTCGGACCCGACAATCATGCAGCAGATCGCGGCGTCCCTTAGAAAATAAAAAGGCGGGGCAGCCATCCGGGTGGGGCCCAACTGTGAGACTGCGGCCGGGTCCCCCTATGGCGGGCTGACGTGTGGGAGTTATCCGGAAGCGCGCGTCAGAGCGAGGTACGAGCAGCGCGCGGAGGATGACTGCCATGCGTCAGCGTGGTGCACGCCTACACTGGACCCAACCCCGTCACCCGCTCAGAAGGAACCGCCCAGATGCTCGCCGTCGCACGTCACCAGGCTATTTTGGACGCTCTTCAGCGGGAACGGGTTGTCCGGGTCTCGGATCTGGCCCACCAACTGGGCGTATCCCTCATGACAGTGCGGCGCGACATCGAAGTGCTGGAGGAAGGTGGCCGCCTCGAGCGTATCCACGGCGGCGCCAAGATTCCGGGCGACACCAGTACCCATGAGCCGGGCTTCGACCTCAAGTCCACCCAGCTGACTGCCGAGAAACGGGCCATTGCAGTGGAGGCTGCCGGGCTGGTACAGGAAGGCATGGCCGTGGGCCTCAGTGCGGGAACCACCACCTGGGCGCTGGCCAAGGAACTCACGAACGGGCCCCGGATCACTGTTGTCACCAACTCGGTGCGCATCGCCGACCTGTTCCATCACGGCGCGTCCGCCGGTTCCGCCCGCTTCGCTTCCACGGTGATCCTGATCGGCGGCGAGCGCACGCCGTCGGACGCTTTGGTTGGCCCCATCGCGACGGCGGCACTCAAGCAGCTGCACCTGGACGTGCTCTTCCTCGGCGTGCACGGCATGGACGCCGACGCTGGGTTCACCACGCCCAACCTGTTGGAGGCCGAAACGGACCGGGCCTTCGTGGCCGCCGCCCGGAAAACCGTGGTGGTGGCTGATCACACCAAGTGGGGCATGTTAGGCATCAGCACCATCGTCCCGCTGGACGCCGCGGATGAGGTCATCAGTGATTCCGGGTTGAGCGCGGAAGCCCAGCGGATCCTCGGTGAGCAGGTGGGGCGAGTCCGGATCGCGGCCCTCTAAGGACCCGCTCTGCGTCCAACCGGCCGCGTAAAAACGCTCAAGCGGCCCAGCGACAGGCTAGATTTGCACTCATGACAGAATCCCCCTCCGCTGCCGGGCGCGGCACCATCCTCGTGATCAACGGCCCCAACCTCAACCTGCTGGGCACCCGCGAACCGGAAAAGTACGGCACCTCTACCCTGGCGGATGTCGAACAGTTGGCGGCCACCTCAGCCGAGGCCCATGGTTTTACCGTGGAATGCGTACAGTCGAACCATGAAGGCGTGCTGCTGGACGTTATTCATGCCGCCCGCGGCACCGCAGCCGGGATCGTAATCAACGCCGGCGCCTTCACGCACACCTCGGTGGCCCTGCGTGACGCCCTGGCAGCGGTGCAACTGCCCGCCGTCGAGGTTCACATCACCAACG
>JBKJVX010000168.1:0-2553 GCA_046717065.1 Arthrobacter sp.
CACCTTCGCCGTACGGCACACAGCATGACTCGACGGGGCCGGTGGATGATCCACCGGCCCCGCCGCTGTTACGATGGCAGCCAGATCCCGGCTGCCCCTTTTGAAAGGCCTCAATGACTGTTGTACCCCTGCCGCTTGAGCAGAACCACCGCGGCGATACCCTGGTCCACGGTTCCGACGGCGGCTCCGAAGTCCGGCGTTCGGTGCTGCCCGGGGGAGTACGGGTGCTGACCGAGGCGATGCCCGGCCAGAGGTCAGCGACCATTGGTTTCTGGGTGGGCGTCGGGTCCCGGGACGAGGCCCCGGGGCAGCATGGTTCCACACACTTCCTGGAGCATCTCCTCTTCAAGGGGACCAAGCGCCGTACCGCCATGGAGATCGCTTCGGCCTTTGACGAGGTAGGCGGCGAGTCGAACGCGGCCACGGCCAAGGAAAGCACGTGCTACTTCGCGCGGGTCCTGGATTCCGACCTGCCCATGGCCATTGACGTGATCGCCGACATGATCACGGGCGCTGTCCTGGACCCGGCAGAAATGGAGCAGGAACGGGACGTCATCCTCGAGGAAATTGCGATGGACAGCGACGACCCCACGGACGTCGCCCACGAACACTTTGTGTCAGCAGTTTTGGGCAGCCACCCCCTGGGCCGCCCCATCGGCGGCACCCCGGACGCCATCAAGGCTGTTGCGCGGGACTCCGTATGGGAGCACTACCAGCGGTATTACCGGCCGGACGAGCTCGTGATCACTGCGGCGGGCGGCCTGGAGCACGACGTCGTCTGCAACCTCGTCGTGGACGCCCTTGAGTCTGCAGGGTGGTCGTTGAAGGCCGACGCTGCTCCTGTGGAGAGGCGTTCCACCGACCGGGCCCTGATCACGGGGACGGCTGGCCTCCACGTGGTCAAGCGCGCGGTGGAGCAGGCAAACATCATTATGGGCTGCCCTACGATCGTTGCCACGGACGAACGGCGCTACGTCATGAGCGTCCTGAACGCCGTGCTTGGCGGTGGCATGTCGTCGCGCCTGTTCCAGGAGATCCGCGAAAAGCGCGGCCTGGTGTATTCCACGTACTCCTTCGCTTCCTCATATGCCGACGCCGGGTACTTCGGCATGTACGCGGGATGCACGCCGTCCAAGGTGCGCCAGGTCCTGGACCTGCTCGGCGAGGAACTGGACAAGCTGGCAGAGCACGGGATTACCGAGGACGAACTTCGGAAGGCTGTGGGCCAGCTGGGCGGCGGAATCGTCCTGGCCCTGGAGGATACGGGATCGCGAATGTCGCGGCTGGGCCGGGCGGAACTCGTTTCAGGCGAATACCAGGACATTGACGAAACGCTCAGGCTCATCAAAGCCGTCACGGCAGAACAGGTCCAGGACCTTGCCGCGGAACTGGCGGCGGCACCCCGGACAGTGACCGTCGTCGGGCCCTTTGAGGAAACGGAAACGTTCGGACTCTGACCCGCCGAAGGCAGGTCTTAGCGCGGGAGGTGAGGGGACTGTGGAACGAACCCCACCCAACCGCGGCCCCGGTGCATTGGCAGGCTTCCTCGGCCACTGGCGGGGGAGTACGCGGTTCGCCGCCGGCCCCTGGGGCCCGGAGCGCACTGTTGACGCTGAAGTGACGTACAGGCCAGTAGCCGGGGGTTTCGCGGTGGTGCAGAGCTATCGGCACTTGGAACCGGACGGGACACATTTCGAAGGCCACGGAATTTTCACTCTGGATACGGACCACCAGAACGTTTTCTGGTACTACGTGGACAACGTGAGCCCGTTCCCGGGCGCCCCGGCGCGGTGTACCTGGCACGAGGGTGCCCTCAGGGTGGAACGCCGCGGCAGCGCCGGATGGACCCGTCATACGCTGAGCGTCGACGGGGGAGTGCTCACTCATGTGACAGAGCTTCGCACCCGTTTAAACACCCCCGCGGGGGACGAACCTGGCGGCGGGGCCGACGGGAATGGCTCGGCCTATGTTCCGTTCATGACGTCAGCGTTCCAGCGGGGCTGACGTTATCAGCCCACTCAGAAGGGCAGCAGGTCCCGGGCCGTTGATTGTTCGGGCGTCAACGAATAGGGCATCTCATAGAATGCGTCCCACAAACTGTCTCCGGCCGAAATATCGTCCGGATCCACAAGATTCTCCTCGGCTGGTTCGTCAGGCGGCAGTTCCGCAGGCAGGAGCCCGAGCGTTTCAGCCGCGGGCAGAAGACCCGGTGGCCACACTGGTGGTTCCCAGTGGGGGTGTTCGCTTTTGTAGTGCCGGCCGGTGGGGGAGATCCAGCCGGGTGGTTCGTTTTTGGTTGCTGTTGTGGGTGTCCAGGTGCCGTGGTGTTTGAGGCGGTGGTGTTTTGGGCAGAGTTGGGTCAGGTTGCTGATTCCGGTGGTTCCGCCGTGGTGCCAGGCGTGGAGGTGGTCGGTGTCGTTGTCTGAGGAGTTGTTGTTGCAGCCGGGGAAGGTGCATTTTCCGTCCCGCAGCCGCAGTGCCTGCTTCATGGCTTTGGTGAGCCGGTAGCTGGTCCGGCCGATTTCCAGTGGTGCCCCGTCCCTGGGATCCACG
>JBKJVX010000169.1:0-8081 GCA_046717065.1 Arthrobacter sp.
CGTGCCGGGCTCGTTCATCGACGGCAGTCCGATGAAGCCGTTTTCCACCTTGTGGATGGATCCGGCCTTGCTCAGTGTTCCTACGAGGGTGGTTTCCATGGTCTCTCCTATAAATAGTGTTGTGAAAGATCTGTCAGACCTGTACATCTTTGTCAGGGCTGGTCAATCTTTGGTTCATATAAAACTGCGTAGAAATCGGGTTAGAACCCGATTGGGGCTCCGTGAGGGATCGCCTGCAAGCCCGAAACTTCTAATCTCTAACCAATCAACCGAGCTCTGCCCTAAGCCCTGCCGATGTGGTGCGAATCACTTTGTTCGTCCCACAAACTTTGACATGAACAGAGGTTCAAGTCAATCGTTCAGGATGAAGCATTCAGCCTTTTCTATGGCCTATGAGATGGCTGTAGGAAAGCTCTCGAGTTTGTCACGCCGTGCAACTTCGGGCAGTCCTAGTTGCACCGGCCACAACTTTGAAATCCTTCGCACTCTACGAATGTGGCCCTTCGCATTTAGGCATGGTTGGTTTTTTTCGCCTGGTAGGGGCGTTGCCCGCCGGCAGCGAGTAGGCATCTGAGCCGGTAGTTGGCGAAGTTACGGAAGCCGCGGGCGGTTCTCCTGGTCGTTTCGACGACGATGATCGCTTCGGTGGGTCCTTTGGAGGCACCGCGCCTTTGGTGTCGAAGTAGGCCAGGATCGCTGACTCACATTGTTCGAGTGTCCGGCCGAGGCGGGCAACTTCCGGGATGGGGCCAGGTCGGGAACGATGCGATCACGTCGGTGACTAGTGCCCTGCCGTGTTCTGGGCGGGCGTGAGAGATGTTGCGGAGCTTCTCGTAGCCCTGCCACGCGAGGTGACTTCGTGGTTCGGTTCCCAGGCTTTGAGCTTCGCGTCCAGTCGGGACGTCTGTTCTCGCTGAGGTGTTCGGCGCGGATCTGCATGTACTGCGAATCCCGTAGAGCGCATCTCCCTTAATCGACCATGGCCGAACCAGGCTCACGACGTGGAACGCGGCATGCCGATAGCGGCATAAAGCATTTTTATGTTGGACTCTGCGTTATGCCAACCACCCCGGTATTGGGGCAGGTCGCCGCGGGTTCTTGTCAGCATAATTAGAGGCCTTTGAGGAAGGCGGGGAGTAGTGGCATGGTGGCGCCCGGCGGCGACGTTGGTCGGTGTGGTTCTTTTGAGGGCGTTCTTCTTTCAATTTCATGTTCGCGTGCAGGTACGGCTGGAGGATTCAATGCCAGCGTGTCGGAGGCAAATCGGCGATCAGCCAGGACAGCTGCACGTCCTGCCGCACCGCCATGATCACACCGCCGATGCTGAGCATGGGCGCGGTGACCAGCATGGTGGCGGACATCAGCACCAACTGCTGGACCTGCTGGACGTCGTTGGTGGACCTTGTGATGAGGCTTGGCGCGTCGAACCTGGTGACTTCCTGCTCGGAGAACTCCCCCACCCTTGCGAAGATCGCTCCCCTGAGGTCCGCGGCCCACGCCCATGGCCGCCTTCGCCGCGAAGTAGACCGCGATCACCGCGCACACGATCTGCAGCAGGGTAATCGCCAGAATCACCCCGCCCAGGCTCAGGATGTACCCGACGTTTCCCTTGGCCACGCCCTCGTCGATGATGTCCGCGTTCAGCGTGGGCAGGTACAGCGACGCAATGGACTGCGCCAGCTGGAAAACCACGACGGCGGCCAGCAGCTTCCGGTGGGGCCGGAGGTATTCAACAAGCAGCTTCCAGAGCATGCGCGGCTCCTGGTCCTTGGCACTGGCCCGAAGGCTCATGGGACGTGGTGCGAAGGTCAGTTTACGTCCGGCGGCTGGGAACGGGAGCGGGTAAAAGAGGCGGGCCGGTCCTCGGACAGAAGGATGCCCTCAGTACTCCTGTGCTAGTAACCGGGCATGGTGCTGATGGCGGGCCTCAGGGCTTTGCTGTCGTCCACGGTGGTCACCCCATGGATCAAGCATCTCCGGACAAGGCGTTTGCTCAAGCCGGTCCGCTGGGCGAGAACCTCATTCGTTGGCCGGCGGCCTAAATCATACTCTGCGGCGAGAACCGTATTGATCCGTTGGATCGCCCATATCGGCACTGCTTGGTTGGACACTTCTTGGCTCACTTCATCTGGTCTTTTCCGGCTGGAGTTTGCGGCACCGCAAAGAAGACGACGGCGGGATGTCCCGCCGTCGTCTTTCCTCAGGGGAGGCTGGCCCCCACCTGGCATTAGCGTGCCGCGGTGGCCGGCTGTTCCTGGAAGGCGGGCACGACATGTTCGATGAAGAGCTCAAGAGAGCGCTTCTTCTCTTCGTGGGTAAGGCTGTTGTCAGCCCAGAAGCTGAACTCGGTGACGCCGAGTGCCTCGTAGCGGCGGAGACGCTCGATGACCTCACTGGGCGTGCCAATCATCGCAGTCTTGTGGAACGATTCCGGCGTGAACTCCGGGCGCTCGGCGAACTTCTCCTCAGGGCTGGGCTCGAGGAAGCCGTTTTTCGGGGTGGTCTTGTTTCCGAACCAGGCATCGAATGTCCGGTAGAACTTTTGGATGGCCTCGGCCGGGCGCCGCCATCCCTCGGGCTCGTCTTCCGAGTGGACGTGCGTGTGGCGGAGCACCATGAGGTCCGGGCGGGCAACGCCGGGGTTGTTCTCCACAGCGGTGTTGAACTTGTTGGCAAGGTCTTCGACTTCCTCATCGCCCTTCATGAGCGGGGTCACCATGACGTTGCAGCCGTTGGCGACGGCGAACTCGTGCGAGGAGATGTCGCGGGCGGCGATCCACATGGGTGGGGTGGGCTTCTGGATCGGCTTGGGGACGCTGGTGGAGGTCGGGAACTGCCAGACCTCGCCGTCGTGTGCGTAGTCACCCTCCCAGAGCTTGCGCACTGCCGGGACGAGCTCGCGCAGGTGCTTGCCGCCGTCGACTGCCGACATGCCTCCCATGAGCCGGTCGAACTCGAACTGGTACGCGCCGCGGGCCAGTCCCACTTCCATGCGGCCGTTGCTGATGACATCCAGCAGAGCTGTTTCGCCGGCAACGCGAAGCGGGTTCCAGAACGGAGCGATGATGGTGCCGGCGCCCAGCCGGATGCGCGAGGTGCGTGCCGCCAGGTATGCGAGCTGGGGCATGGGACTCGGGGAGATGGTGTATTCCATCGAGTGGTGCTCGCCGATCCAGACGGTGCTGAAGCCTCCGGCTTCCGCAATGAGGGTCAGTTCCGTCAGGTTCTCGAACAGTTCCTGGTGCGAGACGGTCTCGTCCCAGCGTTCCATGTGGGCGAAAAGGGAGAAGCGCATTAGTAACTCCTTCGTTCAGCGGCGGTGTGCGCCGGCGCGTGATTAGGCTGCAGCTAGGTGGTCGCTGCGGCGTTGCGTTCGGCGATGGTCTGGTTGCCGCGGGACCAGTGTTCGTGCTCGATTTCGCGGATGATGACGGTGGTGTTTTCAGGTACCGCTCCTACGGCCCTTTCCGCCGCCTTATGTAGCTCGTTGATGAGCGACCGGAGCTGTTCGGGGCTCCTGCCGCGGGCTATGGAGACTTCAATGAGAGGCATGGTGGCTCCTTCAGCTGCGCAGGACAAAGGGGTCGGATACGGGTCCTTCGTCGGTGTTGATCCAGACACTCTTAAGCCGTGTGTATTCGTGCATGGATTCGAGTCCGTGCTCTATGCCGACGCCAGAGTTTTTGAAGCCCTGCCGTGGTGACATGGGGGACATGGCTCGGTAGGTGTTGACCCAGACCGTTCCTGCCTCCAGCCTGCGGGCCATGCGGTGGGCGCGGGCGAGGTTCTGGGTCCAGACGCCTGCGGCGAGGCCGTATTCGGTGTCGTTGGCCAGGCCTACCACCTCGTCCTCTGAGTCGAAGGGCATGATCGCGGCGACGGGGCCAAAGATCTCTTCCCTCACCACGCGCATGGAGTTATCGACGTCGGTCAGGACGGTCGGCGAGAAGAAGAATCCCGGAAGGTCGATCTGGGGCCGGCGGCCTCCTGTCCGGACTGTTGCGCCCTCGCTGACACCCAGGTCCACGTAGGAGCTGACCTTGTCCAGCTGGGCGCCGAAGGCGAGGGGTCCGAGCTCGGTGGTGGCCAGGAGCGGGTCACCGATGATGATCGATGCTGCCCGTTCTGCGACGCGCTCAACGAGTTCGTCGTAGACGCTGCGGTGGGCAAAAACCCTGCTTCCGGCGATGCAGGTCTGTCCTGCTGCGGCGAAGATCCCGGCGATGACCCCCATGGCGGCGTTTGATATGTCTGCGTCGTCGAAAACGATGTTGGGGCTCTTGCCGCCCAGTTCAAGGGTGGAGCCAATGAAGCGTGAGGCGGTTTCCGCTGCGATGCGGGCACCGGTCTGCGTGGATCCTGTAAACGAGATTTTGGCGAGGTCAGGGTGGCTGACCAGCGCGGCCCCGGCTTCCTGGCCGAAGCCGGTGACGACGTTCACCACGCCGTCAGGGAAACCTGCTTGGGAGGCCAGCTCGGCGACGCGGAGGATGGTCCGCGAGGTGTATTCGCTGGGCTTGATGACGACGGTGTTGCCAGCAGCCAGGGCTGGGGCAAGTTTGGAGGTGGTCAGCGTCAGCGGGGAGTTCCACGGCGTGATTGCCCCGACAACACCAAGTGGTTCGCGCTGGGTGTAGTTGAGCATGGTGATCGAGTTGGTGGGGATCTGGCTACCCTGGACCTTGTCCGCGAGCCCGGCGTAGTAGTACAGGTACTCCGGCAGGCTGGCGAGCTGGCCGCGCATCTCGCGCAGCAGCTTGCCGTTGTCCAGGGTCTCCAGCTCGGCGAGCTCCTCGGCGTGCTCACCGATCAGGTCACCGAGGCGGCGCAGAAGGTGGCCGCGCTTCGTTGCCGTCAGGTCACGCCAGAGCGGCGACTGGAACGCGTTGCTTGCCGCTGCCACCGCCCGGCGCACGTCCTCCTCGCTCCCCCGGGCAGCTTCATAGAGAACCTCAAGCGTTGCGGGGTTGGTGCTGGCGAAGTATTCCCCGCCGGCGGGAGCAGACCACGTACCCCCGATGAAGTGGTCGAGTCGAACAGTCATGCGCGTTCTCCTTCGGAATCTTTAATGAACTCATTGATTGCCCGGGCCAGGACGTCAGCGTCCTGGACGGGCAGCATGTGCCGGGCACCAGGGACGATGACGGCCTTTGCGCCCGGGACTGCTGCGGCAAGCCGCCTGGTCATCTCCGGCGTCGAGCCCGGGTCGTGCTCGCCGGTTATGGCCAGTGTGGGCACCTCGATGCGGCTGAGCTCGTTGCCGATCTCTGCATCTCCCTGTGCGAAGACACGGTAAGCGTGGACGAAGGACTGCACGTCATTGGCCTCCAGGGTCCGGCGGGTGGCTTCCACGACGCTTTGGGGCACAGCCGTCCCCGAGTACCAGCGGTCGATCGACGCCTCAACCGTCGCGGGAAACTCCGCTTCGGCCGATGCCAGCCGGGCACTGACCGCGCTGCGCTCGGCATCGGTGCGCTGGCACACGGAACTCACGCAGGTAAGGGTCGCGACCCGGTCCGGATGAAACCTCGCAATGTGCTGCGCAATCAATGCGCCCAGTGAGAAGCCCACGAGGTGGGATCGTTCAGGGAGGCGCGTGAGCACGCCGTCGGCCATGTCTTTAAGGGTGGCCGGTTCCGTCAGCGGTGGCTGCTGTCCGTGCCCCGGCAGGTCGATGGCTATCGACTCACGCCCGAGGGCATCCTGGACTGGTGCCCACATGGCCGCATCGAGCCCGACCCCGTGCAGGAAGGCAACCGGAGTTTCCTGCGTTTGTGTCATTGCTCTGTGGAGAGGGGCGCCAAGCGCTCCTGGGGCCGGCCCTGTGCGGAGGCCGCAAGGGCAATGAGGATTTCACCGGGGTGGGGAGCGTCGGCAATCCTGACCTCGACGGTCTGGTGGTGGGAGCGGATGGTCGCGTCCGTGATGTGCTTCATCGGGATGTCGAACACGGTGCCGGCCGGCGCGCGTTTCTCGACGGCGGGCAGAAGGGTGGTTGCGGACGCGGCCTTGCGGTAGTGGTCGCCGAATTTGAGTGTGTGGATCAGTGCCGAACCGTGCTCCACCTCCCCTTCGATGCCCACGATGGCTGCCTTGCCATAAGCCTCGACCGGGGCGCCAAGCGCCTCGATGACCTTTGGAGTAAGGAGGGCGCCGAGTTCCGAGGCTGTCGCATCGATGCCCTGGCTGAGGTCCTGGACGAAGCCCTGGCCTGCCCAGGGGTTTTCCACGACGGCGACGGCGACGGCGACGCGGGCTCCTGGCGTAACGGGACGCCCGCCCTCGGTCAGGATTTCTTCGGACAAAGTAATGATCTTGCGGATATTCACGGCAGGATTCCCTCCAGTATTTCAGCGGTAACGGGGCGGTCAGTTGTTCGGTCGCCAATGCGGGGATGCGGACGCGACCCGGTGGACGCAGCGGCGATCACGACGATTTCATCCGGGTGGGGCGCATCGCTCAGGCTCAGCGTCAGGGTTTGATAGTGGCTGCGGGTGGATGCGGCCTCTTTGTGCCACATGGGAACCGCGATGGAGGTTCCTGGTTCCGCGCGGTCATCCGAGAAGGACAGGATTGATGTCCCTTCGAGGAACTCGCGGACAAGGTTGCCGAAGAACGGTGTGTGGATCAGCGCCGCGGCGTGCTCGACCTCACCGTTCAGCCCGACAACGGCCGACTTGCCGAAGGCCTCGATTTCTCCGGCGCCGCCCAGGGCTGCGGTGAGGCGGTCGGTGAGGACCTTCGCCAGCACCGGAGCGATCCGTTCGGTCTCGGCCGCAAGGTCCGTCGAGACCGGCAAGCTGGCCCACGGGTTACGGATAACAGCGGCTGCGGCCGCCCGGGTCACGCTGGTGGGCAGGGAACCCTGCCCGTCACGCAGCAGTTCTTCCGTGAGCACGGTAATCTTCCGGACACCGACCCGCCGGGCGAGCTCTTCCATGAGAGGCGCCTGTTGAAGATCGGTTCCGTCAGCGGCAAGGGAAGCCATGGTTGTATCAGACACGGTTCAGGTCCTTCCATCGGAAGCCAATGGCAGTCAGGGAGCACACAGTGCACGTCCTTTCGGTTTCTCCGCCGCGAAGGGCGGTTCGCTGGTATGGCGGCAATGCCGCGCTGGCCCCGTTCACGAGGGATGGAGCCAGCCAAAATTTCAGTTCCCGGCCACTTCGGGGGCTTCGGGCGCTTCTATGCGTGCCGCGGCAAGGCTTGAGGCATTGACGTGGCCGCGCATGGCAAGTTCGGCGCCGATCGGATCCTTTTCCAGGATCGCTTCCAGAACCGACTGATGCTCACGGATGGAGGCCCGCATCCGGGCAGGACGCTCAACGGTCTCCAGAACGATCCGGTGGTAGGCAAGCTGGTTCATCAGGCGTCCGTAGTGCTCGCGGAGCTTGGAGTTATCCGAGCCGTTCACGATGGTCCAGTGGAACTCGTGGACCAGTTCGGCATACTTTGAGCTGTCACCTCTACGCTCGGCGCCCTCTGACGCCTCAATGTTGCGTTTGAGCCGGTCCAGCTCCGCCACCGGACCACGCCGTGCGAGCAGGCTCGCTGCCAGCCCCTCAAGGCTTTCCTTCAGCTGGAACAGTTCGACGATTTCGCGCCGGGTGGGTATCCGGACGAATGTACCAACCTTCGGCCGGATCTCAACCAGGCCTTCATTTTCCAGCTGCTTGAGCGCTTCCCGCACAGGCGTCCTGCTCACATCGAATTCCTCAGCCAGGAACAGCTCCGGAAGAGGAGCCCCGGGAGGGTACTCGCCGCTGAGGACGAGCTTGCGCAGCTTTTCCAGAAGGCTTACCTGATTCCCGTTCGCCTGCTCTTGCGTTTTTACCTGAAGCGTCTCTTGCATGCATCAAACCTACGTTGCATACAAGCAGGGCGTCAAGACATTCCTGTTATTCCCTACTCTGGCGCCGTTTTTCTTGCAGGGTGTTGACGTAGATCACAGTTAGATTTACCGTTGTGGCATGCAACAGACAATCAACCACACCTTGACCGCAGCTTGGACGGCAGCCTGGGACGAGGGCGACGTCAGTGCTTTCGACGCAATCGTCACGGCCGACTACCGACGTGAGAGC
>JBKJVX010000170.1:0-27713 GCA_046717065.1 Arthrobacter sp.
ATGACAAGGAAAAAGGTTTCGGATTTCTCGCGGGCGAGGATGGCCAGGAAGTTTTCCTGCCCAAATCGTCCCTCCCCGAGGGCATCACTGAACTGAAGGCCGGCACGCGGGTTGAATTCGGTGTGGCTGACGGCCGCAAGGGTGCACAGGCCTTGGGCCTGCGGGTCCTGGATAAGACACCGTCCATTGCCAAGGCCAAACGGCCCAGTGCCAAGGACCTCGCGCCCCTGGTCCAGGATCTGGTGAGCGTGCTGGACAACCTGTCGGGGACGCTGTCCGCCGGAAAATACCCGGAAGGCAACAAGGGCAAGGCCATCGCCGCCGCCCTGCGTAAGGTTGCCGACGAGCTGGACGTTTAGGCCCTGATGAACCGGGAAGCTGATCAGCAGGACCTGGAGTCACTCGATCCGGAGCCAATGCCCTTGGAGAAGGGTTTGGAGTCATTGGATGAATCGATGGACCCGGTGTCGTTGGAGACGGCGCAGCTGCAGGCAGGTGCCGCAGCCGGCGGGGCGGCCGGTGGTACCGCGGCCACTGCCGGCCAGGCGCTTGGGGCGGCAAAAGCAGCCAAGCGCCGCGCCGGTGTGCCCGTGTGGCGGACCGGCAAACCGGACGCTTTCCTTGCTGCTGCCGTGGACACGGCACGGTCCGCCATTGAGGGCATCACCGCGGCATCGGACGTTGGGCAGCACCTGGCAGCCAAGAGCGAAGGCGACCGCCTGGTAACCCACCTCTTTGAATGCAGGCTGCCCGGCTACGCCGGGTGGCAGTGGTTCGCCGTGCTGACCCGGAATTCGCGGTCCAAGGTGGTCACCGTCAACGAGCTCGGCCTCTTGCCATCCGAGGAGTCCATCCTGGCACCCGAATGGGTTCCGTGGGCGGAACGGGTGCGGCCTGAGGATGAGCAGGAACAGGAATCGGAGCCCGGTGAAGACCCGGCGCACGCACCGGCAGCCGGCACGCCCGATGACGGTGCACAGCAGGCCGGTGTACGCGCGGACGAGGCCGATGTACTGGAAACTGTCGCCACCCAGCCCGCTACCACTGACCCCGCCACCGCCCAGCCCGCTTCCGCCCGGCCTGCCGACGGGGATGCTGGAGCCGGGGACAAAGAAGCCCTGGACGCTCCAGCCCTGGACGTCGACTCCCGGGATGACCAAGTTCGGGTTGATGAAGCCGCGCACGTGCCGGAACAACCTGCAGACCACGACGCCGGGGCGCACCAAGGCACGGAATACCGCGCCCGGGCACGGAAACACAGCTAAGACGCGCAAACAACACAGCTAAGACGCGCAAACGGCGCCGACCGGGCAGGACCCGGGCGGCGCCGTCGTACGTTAAGGCTGGAGCGTTATGTCAGCCGGATGACCTGCGCCGTTCCGGTCACTTGCGCAGTTCGCCCACCACGTAATCGATGCTGGCCAGCAGGGCGGAAACATCTGCCGGCTCGATGGCCACGAACGTTGCAATGCGCAGCTGGTTGCGGCCGAGCTTGCGGTACGGCTCGGTATCCACGATCCCGTTGGTGCGAAGGACTTTGGCGACCACTGCGGCATCCACGGACTCATCGAAGTCGATGGTTGCAATAACGTTTGATCGCTCCTCCGGGTTTGTCACGAAGGGGGTCGCGAACTCCGAGGCCTCTGCCCAGCCGTAAATGCGGCCGGCAGAGTCTGCCGTGCGCGAAGAAGCGAAGTCCAGGCCCCCATTGGAGTTCAGCCACTGCACCTGGGCGTCCAGCGTAACCAGCGTGGACAGCGACGGAGTGTTGTAGGTCTGGTTCAGGCGCGAGTTGTCGATGGCCGTCTGCAGGTCCAGGAAATCCGGTATCCAGCGGCCGCCCGCCTTGATCCGCCCTGCACGTTCGAGTGCGGCGGGGGAGAACAGTCCGAGCCAGAGGCCGCCGTCGGACGCAAAATTCTTCTGCGGCGCGAAGTAGTAGACGTCACTTTCCGCTACGTCCACGTCCAGTCCGCCCGCGGCAGAGGTGGCATCCACCAGTACCAGGGCCCCTTCGTCTGCTCCGGCAACACGCTTGACCGGGGCAGAAACACCCGTGCTGGTCTCGTTTTGCGGCCACGCGTAGACGTCCACCCCTGCTTCGGCCTTTGCTGAAGGGCGCGTGCCCGGCTCGGACTTGATGATGGACGAGGAGTCCAGGAAGGGCGCTTTGTTGGTGGCTGCGGCAAATTTGGAGCCGAACTCGCCGAAGGAAAGGTGCTGGGCCTTGTTTTCAACCAGGCCGAAGCTTGCCACATCCCAGAAAGCCGTGGAGCCGCCAACGCCCAGGACCACTTCGTAGCCCTCAGGGGCACCGAAGAACTGGCTGAGACCCTCACGGACGGAGCCAACCAGGTTCTTGACCGGGGCCTGGCGGTGGGAGGTGCCAAGGATGTTCTTCGAGGCGGCGGACAGCGCATCAATCTGCTCCTGCCTGACCTTGGAAGGCCCGGCGCCGAACCGTCCGTCCTTTGGCAGGAGGTCGGCGGGAATAGTGATGCTGGTTTCGCTCACGGGTGCTCCAATTTCGGGCTGGACATGGCTTTGGTCCGGACGGGTGTTGGTGGCCGGCAGCCGGTGACGGCTGCAACCAGGGCCTCCCTTATTCTGCCTGAACCGCACTACAGGCGGGAACCGGAACCGTCATAGTCCAGCCAATGAGACGCCCCGCCCGCGCCCCGGTGAACTATTCGGACAAAGTCAAAATAGGCTAAGCTTTTCCACGGACTACGTCGCGGTGAAGGCGATACGGTGGGACAACGCTAGGTACTGTGCTCGAGGAGCTGAGCTGGATGACGGATCTGATCGATACTACGGAGATGTACCTTCGGACCATTCTGGAGCTCGAGGAAGAGAACATCGTTGCCCTTCGCGCCCGGATCGCCGAGCGGCTGCGCCACTCCGGGCCTACCGTCTCCCAAACCATCGGGCGCATGGAGCGGGACGGCCTGGTGGTTGTCTCCGGCGACCGCCACCTTGAGCTGACCGAAACGGGCCGGAAGCGTGCCACCGAAGTAATGCGCAAGCACCGCCTGGCTGAACGGCTTCTCGCCGATGTGATCGGCTTGGACTGGGCCTACGTCCACGACGAAGCCTGCCGCTGGGAGCACGTTATGAGCGAGCGGGTGGAACGGCGCATTTATGAGCTGCTGAACCATCCCACTGAGTCCCCCTATGGGAACCCGATCCCGGGGCTTGCTGCCCTGGGCGGCGTGCCGTCCCTGGGTTTTGCGGACGGCGCCATTAGCCTTTTGGAGGCGATGAAGTCGTACGGTCCTGCCTCGGTGGTGACCATCAGCCGGCTCGCCGAGCCCATCCAGGTAGAGCCTGAACTGCTCTCCCAGCTTGATGAAGGCGGCATCCGGCCGGGTGCGGCTGTGTCACTGGAGCGCGTGGGTGACTATATTTCGGTCCGGGTTCCGGGTATCGAAGGTGCCTTGGAGCTGCCTCCGGAGGTTGCCGCCCACGTGTTCGTGGCGATCCGCTAGAAGACGCGGGGCGGTCTTTGGTACCCCACGGGCGGGCAGTTACGTAAGATAACGGAATTGTTACTTCGGGCCTTAAGCATCTATAGTTGAACCAAGCGTTGATATTAAAGCGTTACCTGATCTGGAGCCGAGCTCTGCCAGCGGATCAGGAGCACGAGTCGCAACTGGCAGAGGCGGGGGAACCACAAGCGGCAGCGGGGGACTGCCTTGGGGTGAAGTCCGTCAGCAGCAAGCCTCTTCCAGTGAAGGATTCCTCCGGGGATATCTCTGTGCCGAAGCTTGCTTACGGCGGACCGGGTCTTTGAACTCTCTGACCCGAATCCGACAGCTAACTTCGCAGGCTTTCCAGAGAGGAACCCTTCTTGACCATGCAGAATTCCAGGGGACGCCGCCGCGCGGCGGTCCCTGCTTCGACACCGCGCGTTGTCGAAGTCATCACCTCGGAACGCCCCCGCGATCCGCATCGTGATGCGCGCCGCCGTCGGGGTCCCTTCCGCCAAATCACTGAGTTCGCTGCTGCCAGCGGCATCGGCCAAAAGGCCGGTATCGCCTTGGCCGCCACCGGACTTGTGCTCACCGTGACCGTGCCGGCCACCAGTCCAGTAATGGCCACGGATGTCTCCGGATCCACTCCTGTCGCCGCCTCCGCTGTTGCGCCCCAGCCGCAGGTTTCCGCGGAAGCGGGCGCCCAGATAGACTTCAGCCGCTCTGCTGTGGTTACCCAGGCAGACCCGGACGGCAAGCTGAAACAGCTGCTCAGTGCCCAGTCTGCCGGCGCGATCACCCGCGCCGCTTCCGCAGGAAGTCTTGGTGCCCCTCTCGCCGCTTTGAGCACTGCTTCGCCGTTCGGCTACCGGGTCAGCCCGATCACCGGAGGATCCGGTGACTTCCACCGCGGACAGGACTATGTAGCCCAGTGCGGCACTTCCGTTCTGGCAGCGGCCACCGGAACCGTCACCTTCGTTGGGTGGCACCAGTACGGTGGCGGCAACCGCGTCGTAGTGGATCACGGCAACGGCCTGGAAACCACCTACAACCACCTGTCGTCCTTCAGTGTCAAGGAGGGGCAGACAGTGTCCCGGGGGGACGTTGTGGCCCTCAGCGGGACCACGGGAGCCTCCACCGGCTGCCACCTCCACTTTGAGGTCCAGGTCAACGGCGAAGTTGTTGACCCCACCGGCTGGCTTTAGTCAAGTGACGGTGAGCTATCGAATGATCTCGACATGCCGTGACCTGAATGTGACATTCACACAAAACTGCTGTACCGTCTAACTCGCGTCAACTTTTCCGAAGTTGACGCTCTTGTGCGGATTGCCTAACTCTGCCACCGCTCAAGGTCCGTTCGCATTTCATCGTCTGGCAGGGGCGGGGGAACCAATTGTGGTCTTCAGCTTTTTGAAGGCCTTGGGGTTAAGTCGCAAAAGCTTCCCAGGAAGCCGCGCGGCCGGGTGACTCCCATCCGAATCCGACAGCTCACCTCGTAGGCATTGGGAGAGGCTACCTTCGTGTCTGCACGCCATAATTCTGCGCGCCACCGTGCGCAACCGGTTCGTACCAACCCCTTGGACTCCATGTCCAAGGCTGTTAGTGCCAATGCCGGGACAGTAGGTCGCCAGGCTGCAGTCATCGCAGCTGCCTCGGGCCTCATCCTGACCATGGGCCTGCCGGCCAATGCAGCGGACACCACCGCTGGTGTCTCCGCTTCCACGGAATCCGGATCGGCACAAAGCGCCCTCGCTGTCACGGCGGCGCCCACGGCTACCGTCTCCTTCGAACGTCCCGTGGTCAAGACCACGCCGGCACCCAAGGTCGAAGCGGTGCGAACGCAGTCCACTGCCGCCGGCAGCCGGACCGCAACCACCGCAGCCGCTCCGGCATCGGCCGCAGAGAAGCTCACCGAAACTGTTGCCTCCGCGTCCACTTCCGGAATTGCGGGCCTCGCCTACACCGGCATCGGCCGTCCGTACGTTTGGGGCGGCACCACCCCCAACGGCTGGGACTGCTCAGGCTTCACCCAGTGGGTCTACGCCCAGGCCGGTATCAGCATCCCCCGCGTCAACGCGTGGACTGCAATGAAGCCCACCTCCGCGCCGACGCCGGGTGACCTGGTCATGCAGAACGGCGGAGCGCACGTCGGCATCTACGTCGGCAACGGCATGATGATCAGCGCTCTGAACCCCTCCCAGGGAACGCTGCTGCACCCGGTAGCTGCTACCGGCTCCTCAGCTTTCTTCACTACGAACTAGTTCTTCGACCCCACGGTCCAAGGGCTTTTTCTTTGCCCAAACACGCTCTTCGCTAAATCACCACACATCCCCGTTCGGGGCGTGCCGGCGTACCCCCAAGATGCCGGCGCGTCCAAACACCTTTGGCTGCCCACATGCGGCTTTGAAGGAATCGAAAGAGAGAACTGATGACTACTCGTGCAACCGCACGGCACCGCGCCGAGGCCACCAAGACCAACTCGCTCGCCATCATTGCCAAGGCTGTGGGCGACAACGCCGGCGGCGTAGGACGCCAGGCAGCTGTTATCGCAGCCGCTTCCGGCCTGGTCCTGACCAGCGGCCTCGCGGCGAACGCTGCTGACGCCAACGTCCAGCGTGACTCCGCTCCGGCCTCCACACTGGAGGTTGAATCAACGGTTGAGGCTCCGATCTCCGCTGCTTCCACCATTGCCATCTCCTTCGAGAAGCCTGCTGTAACCACCACGCCGGCTCCCGTTGTGGAAGCTCCGGAGCCCGAGGTGGAGGTCCAGGAAGCCGCTCCGGCCCCTGCTCCGGCCGCAAGGACCGCCGCAGTTGCGAAGGTGACCGCTACGGCTCCGGCTGCAGCAGCCCCCGCCGCTCCTGCTTCGGCAAGTGGAAAGGGCGCAGCCATCCTGTCCGCAGCCTACGCCCAGCTTGGTGTTATGCAGGACTGCACCATGTTGGTGACCAACTCCCTGGCTGCCGTGGGCATCAACTTCCACGACTGGCCCGCAGGCTACCTCTCCTTGGGACGCACCGTGAGCGCTGCTGAAGCCCAACCGGGCGACCTGCTTTACTACGCCGATGGTGGCTCCGGTATGGCCCATGTGGCTGTGTACGCCGGTAACGGCCAGGCAGTCCACGGCGGCTACAACGGCAACCAAACGGTTGTCTTCAGCGCCAACGTTGGCTCCGGCCCGGTGTTCATCCGCGTTAGCTAATGCTCTCCGGCCCCGGATGCGCGTCTGATCCCTGAACAGGACCCCTGCCCTTGCGGCGGGGGTCCTGTCCGTTAACTCCCGCATGCTTATAACTTCTGGCCAGCTGCAAGCAGTTGCCTGGGCAAGCTGCAAGCAGTTGCCTGGGCAAGCTGCGGGAGTTCACGAATTCCGGCCGGACACGGCACCGCGTGCTCCAGCAATTAGCTGATAGTGCACTTCTTTGTTTACTCTTGTGGTGTCGATCCATAGCCCGGACATGCCGAGGGCAGCCGGCCCTCGCGCCCCTGACGGGTGCGGCCGTGAAGAGGTACGTGCATGCGCACTCTCGTTCTGAATGCTGGATATGAACCGCTGGCGGTTATTACTTTCCGCCGGGCGCTGGTGCTTGTGCTCACGGGCAAGGCGAGCGTTGTGGCCGAAGGGGACGATCCCGTAGTGGGTCCCCAGGAGATCCTGGGCCGCCCGTCCGTGATCCTCCTGAACCGCTACATCCGTCCCAGATATAACCAGTCCACCGCTGTCAGCCGGCGGGGGGTGCTTCGGCGTGACGGGCACAATTGTGCTTATTGCGGAAAAGCTGCGCACACCATCGATCATGTCCACCCAAAGTCACGCGGGGGTGCGGACTCCTGGGAAAACCTGGTGGCTGCCTGCCTGAGGTGCAACAACATCAAAGGCGACCACACCCCGGCCGAAATGGGCTGGAAGCTGCGGTTTGTCCCTGAGCCGCCGCACGGCACCATGTGGCAGATCAAGGAACTCGAGAAGCCAACGCCCGCGTGGGATCCGTTCCTGCTGCCCGAGCGCGCTGCCTGATCCAGCGCCTGATTCGGCTGCCGGATTGGTGCTGCCCCAACCTGCGGCCGGATCCCACGGCCGGCGTGCCGCTGACCCAACTGTCCGAGCGTGCCGCTGATCCAACTGTCCGAGCATGCCGCCTGGTCCAACTGTCCGAGCGGGCGGGCTGATCCAGCGGGTAGATTGCCCCCGCCGTCCCGCGGACTAGGCTGGGGGAGTGGAACAAGACCGGTTGGACTTCAACGCCCTGATCCTGGCCGGGGGCCGGTCATCCAGGCTGGGCGGCGTACCCAAACAAGGGTTGGTCTTTCACGGTGACACCCTCCTGCAGCGGACGCTTGCTGCCGCGTCAGGGGCGATCCGCACAGTAGTGGTTGGTCCAGACCCCGGCGCGCTCCCCGCGGGGGTGCTCTCCTGCCGCGAGCAGCCGGAGTTTGCAGGGCCGGCCGCCGCGGTGGCTGCCGGTCTGGAGGCACTGGCTCAGGCCGGAAGCGAACGGACTTACACGCTGGTATTGGCGTGCGACATGCCGAAGGTCTCGGCTGCCGTGGAGGCACTAACGGCAGCACTGGCAGGCGACCCGAGGGCCGATGCGATTATCGCGTGCGCCGAAGACGGCAGGGCCCAGCAGCTCGCCGGGTTTTACCGCGCAGCGGTGCTAAAAAAAGCCGCCCGGGAACTGGCCTCGCGAGGTGCCCTGAACAACGGCTCCATGCGGGCGCTCCTTGCTAGTCTTGACGTGCAGCTTGTTACCGTCCCGGCCGGTTCCACAGCCGATGTGGATACCTGGGATGATGCCGCCGCACTTGGAGTTGACGCCGGAAGCCGGGCCGAGGGCCGGGACCGGCGCGGCCGCAGCTAAATTGGGAGGCAGTTCGTGAAAAGCCAGGATGAAACGCTGGAGGAATGGTGCAGGTCCCTGCTCCAGGCTTATGAGCTTGAGGACGTCCAGGTGGACGTCAACGCCATCCTCGCCCTCGCGGGTGTCGCTGCCCACTCCGTTGTGCGGCCCGCGGCGCCACTCACCACCTTCATCGCCGGCTACGCCGCCGGCTTAGCCTCAGCGTCCGGACGCAGCACAGATGCCGCGTCGATGGAAGGGGCTTTGGATGTGGCACGTTCCCTGGCTGCGGACTACGATGCTGAAGCCGCCGGGACTCCCGGCGAATGACTGAGGAACCCGGGGAAGAACGGAGTTCAACCGACGTTCCGGAGGCGCCGGAGCACCTGGACCATACGTGGGAAGAAGCCCGGCAGGCAGCTTTTGACGCAGCCACCCCGATCCCTGCCGGGCCGGTTCCCCTGAACCTGGCCCTCGGCCGCACGTTGGACCAGGACATTGTGGCGTTGCAGGACATGCCCCACTATGCGTCCTCGGCCATGGACGGCTGGGCGGTTAACGGTGCCGGGCCATGGATCCTTGCCGAACCAGGCACCAGGCTGGCCCCGCATCAGGCCAGTCCTATCGTCACCGGCGGTCTCCTTCCTCCCGGCGCTAAAGCGGTGCTGCGCAGTGAGAGCGCGGTGCTTGGCAAGGATGATGACGGCTTGCCTGTCTTGATGACCGGAGGAAGCGCCAGGCCTGGCGAGCCGCGGAACGGCCAGCACATCCGGAAAGCCGGGGAGGAAGCGCGCGCCGGGGACATCCTGGTCAAGGCAGGAGTGGAACTCAACCCTGCCCATCTCGCAGTGGCTGCCCTTGCCGGCTACGACGAGTTGCAGGTCCAGGGAAAACCTTTGGTCCGGCTCCTGCTGACCGGTGGCGAGGTGATAGGCCAGGGTGTTCCAGATGCCGGCCAGGTGCGGGATACGTTCGGTCCACAATTACCGGCCGTGGTGGGCATGCTGGGAGGAGTAGCGGGGGGACAGCAGCGGATCGGGGACTCCTACGACGAGTGGCTCGCCGCCCTGGAAGACGTGGTGCCGGAGGCGCCGGGCGCTCCGGACCTGCCGGCCGACGTCGTTATCACCACTGGCGGGACGGGCCGCTCAGGCACGGACCACCTGCGTCAGGCGGTGGCGGAACTGGGCGGGCGACTGGTCATCGACGGGATCGCGATGCGGCCAGGCCACCCTGCTGTCCTGGCGGAACTGCCGGACGGCCGCTTCGTACTCGGCCTCCCAGGGAACCCCCTCGCCGCAATGATGGCGCTGTGCACCGTGGGGGCACCGTTGCTCGCCGCGCTGGGTCACGGCAGGCTGCCCGAAATCCACGAAGTGCCCTGCGGAAGCGCCATCGAACCCGATCCGGGGCGCACCCGGCTGATGCCGTTTCGGCTTCTCTACGGCATGGCATCTCCGGCGCAGCACACCGGCCCGGGCATGATGCGCGGGTTGGCGTCGGCCGCCGGCGTGATGGTGGTGCCGCCGCACGGGGTCCAGTTCGGCGAGCCGGTGCCGGCGTTTGCGCTGCCCTGGGGACCACCCATCCCAGCGGTTCCGGAGACGGCCGGCAAAGCCAGGCCGAGGAACGCGGCGCGGCCAGGCAGGACGGCCGGCAAAGCGGCGTCCAGCGGCCCCGTGGACTGGAGCGCGCTTCTTGGCTGACCACGCTCCGTGGCCAGGCCGGACTCTGCTGGCATCCGGGTCCGGCAGTTGTCATGATGGACCTATGAAAAGGCAGGGCTGGCTATGGGCCGCGTGACCCAGCGCCGCAAGGTGCACAAGTATGTGCTTGACGGTTCTCCGAAGGCCCTGGAGTTCCCGGTAAGGCACCGTGAAGATGTCCTCGCTGTGGAGGAGCCGCTGGAGATCCGGTTGGGCCAGCTCTCCTTCTCTGTCACCATGCGGACGCCAGGGGACGACTTTGACCTGGTGGCCGGGTTCCTGGTGTCGGAGGGCATCATTTGGACCTCGGAGCAGCTCGTGTCATTGCGTTTCTGTGCCGGCGAGGATGAAAACGGCGTCCAGACGTTCAATGTGGTTGAGGTCCAGTTGCGGCCCGACGTCACAGTTCCGTCCATTGGCCGCCACATCTATACATCGAGCTCCTGCGGCATTTGCGGGACCGATTCGGTGGAGTCCGTCCAGAAGTCCTCGCACTACAGTCCCGCCGCGGATCCGCTGAGCATCGACGCGGAGCTCCTCGCATCCCTGCCGGGCCTGCTGCGGAAGTCCCAGCGCCTTTTCGAGGATACGGGCGGAGTACACGCGGCCGGGCTGTTCAGGATCCAGGACGACGGCGGCGTGGAGCTTTTGTGCCTCCGCGAGGACGTAGGGCGCCATAACGCCGTGGACAAGGTTGTGGGCTGGGCCTTGCGTGAAGGACTGCTCCCGCTGCGCGGCACCGTCCTCCAGGTATCAGGGCGGGCCTCCTTCGAGCTTGTACAGAAAGCGGCCCTGGCGGGAATTCCCGTGCTGGCTGCCGTCAGCGCTCCCTCCAGCCTCGCTGTTGAGCTGGCAGAGGCCAGCGGCTTGACCCTCGCCGGGTTCAGCCGGGGAACAAGCCTCAACATCTACGCGGGGGACCACCGTATTGTCAGGCCCGTCGCCCAGGCTCCCGCCGGCGCGCGGAGCTGACCACCGGATTTCGCCGCAGGCCCCACTTTTTTCGGAAACCGCTTTTCCAGGGATGTCATCCGCCGCGATTGGCGAGTAAGCTACCAGCGGGTAGTTTTATCCACCGAATGGACACCATGGTCCACGTTTCCAGCGCTGAAGAGGGCCAACATTGCATGACGACCGCCGGATTACGGAAGTCCGCCTCGAAAGGTTCGTCCGCGAACGCATCAGTCCCGCCGTATACAGCCGGAGCCTTCCCCTGACGCTGAGCAGTTGGGACGTGCCGGACGAACCGGTGCCGGCCCTCGAGGCCATGCGGCAAAAGTTCCTGCCGCAGGAACACGGTGCTCCCTGGGGAAAGCCCTGGGGTACCAAGTGGCTCCGCCTTCAGGGCGAAGTCCCCGAGTTCTGGGGCACGGGGCCGGATACCACTATCGAAGTGGTGGTTGACCTCGGCTTCACCATCGAAGTGCCCGGCTTCCAATGCGAGGGAATCGCGTGGCGCGCCGACGGCACCATCATCAAGGCTGTATCACCCCGGAACCAGTACATCCCGCTGAAGCTGCTGGGAGGGGGCATGGCGGTGGACTTCTATGTGGAGGCCGCCGCCAATCCCGATGTCGCCCAAGGCTGGACTTTCGCGCCCACGCCCTATGGGGACAAGTCAACGGCCGGAACAGCACCGCAGTACAGGCTGGGAACCATCTCCATCGCGGAGTTGAACCAGACCGTTTGGGAACTCCAGCAGGACATCTGGACCTTGTCCGGGCTGATGGCCGTACTTCCCTGGGAGCTGCCGCGGCGGCACGAGATCCTCCGGGCACTTGAGCGCATGATGGATGTGATGGACCCCGACGACGTTGCCGGGACCGCCGCAGCCGGACGCGAAGCGCTCGCCGAAGTGATGGCCAGGCCGGCCTATGCTTCCGCCCACCAGCTCGTTGCTACGGGGCATGCCCACATCGACTCCGCGTGGCTTTGGCCCGTCCGCGAGACCATCCGCAAATGCGCCAGGACGTTCTCAAACGTGGTTGCCCTGATGGATGAATACCCCGATTTCGTTTTCTCCTGCTCATCTGCCCAGCAGTTCGCCTGGATCAAGGAGTTCTACCCTGAACTTTTTGGCCGGATCCGGGAAAAGGTGCGTGCAGGGCAATTCGTACCAGTGGGCGGCATGTGGGTGGAATCGGACACCAACATGCCCGGCGGCGAGGCCATGGCACGGCAGTTCGTGGAGGGGAAGAGCTTCTTTCTGGCCGAATTTGGTGTCGACTGCCGGGAAGCCTGGCTGCCGGACTCCTTCGGTTACTCGGCGGCCCTGCCGCAGATCGTCAAGTCCGCCGGCAGCCGGTGGTTCCTCACCCAAAAGATCTCCTGGAACCAGACCAACAGGATGCCGCACCATACCTTCAACTGGGAGGGAATCGACGGCACCAGGCTTTTCACCCACTTCCCGCCGGTGGACACCTACAATTCCCAGCTCAGCGGACGCGAACTGGCCCACGCCGAGCGGAACTACCGTGACCATGGCCGCGGCTCGGTGTCGCTGGTGCCCTTCGGCTATGGCGACGGCGGCGGCGGCCCTACACGGGAAATGCTTGCTGCGGCTGCCAGGACAGCGGACCTTGAAGGCTCGCCGAAGGTACGGATCGGATCCGCGGAGAGCTTCTTCCGGCAGGCTGAAGACGAATATTCCTCGCTGCCGGTGTGGGTGGGTGAGATGTATCTCGAACTGCACCGCGGCACCTACACCAGCCAGGCCAGGACCAAGAAGGGCAACCGGCGCACTGAACACCTGCTGCGCGAAGCGGAACTCTGGTGCACCACGGCCGCAGTCCGGACAGAAGGCTCGTTTGCCTATCCCGCTGCCGAGCTCAAGAGGCTGTGGCGGCTGGTGCTGCTGCATCAGTTCCATGACATCCTTCCCGGCAGTTCCATCGCCTGGGTCCACCAGGACGCCGAACGCAATTACCAGGCCATCGAATCCGCCCTCGAAGCTTTGATCGCCCAGGCTGCCAGGGCAGTGCTAGGCACAGGGGAGCGACCGTTCCTGTTGAACGCCGCGCCGCATGCCCGCGACGGCGTGCCGGCACTGGCAGCGGGTGAGCCGGTGGGGTCACCAATACCGGCCCGTGCCGCAGCCCGGGACGCCGGCTTCGTCTTGGACAACGGCATCATCCGGGCCGTGCTGGACGCGGACGGTTTGCTCACCTCGCTTCGGGACTACGCGAGCGGCCGTGAGGCGGTTGCCCCGGGGGAGCGCGGCAACCTGCTGGAACTGCACCGTGACACCCCCAACGAGTGGGACGCCTGGGACATTGACGAGTTCTACCGCCGCAACGTCACACCGTTGACTTGCGCGGAGTCGGTGCGCCTCGCGGAGCACGACAGTGAAGCTACTGTTGTGGTGGAGCGGATGGCCGGATCCTCTGCCATTACCCAGCGCATTAGCCTGGCCGCCGGAAGCCCCTCGCTTTCCATCACCACTTCAGTGGACTGGCAGGAGCGGGAAAAGCTGTTGAAGCTTGGCTTCGCCCTGGACGTACGGGCGGACCGGTCGGCAGCGGAGACGCAATTCGGGCACGTCTTCCGCCCCACCCATATCAACACGTCCTGGGAAGCGGCCAAGTTCGAAATCTGCGCGCACCGCTGGATCCACGTGGCCGAGCCGGGCTACGGCGTCGCAGTTTCCAACTCGTCCACCTATGGTCATGACGTCACCAGGAGCATCAGGGAGGCCGACGGCGGCACTACCACCACCGTGCGCATGTCACTTTTGCGCGCCCCGAAGTTCCCGGATCCGGATGCAGACCGCGGACACCACGAGCTGACAGTCACTATCAGGCCCGGCGCTGACATCGCAGATGCTGTCCAGGAAGGCTACCGGACGAACCTCGCTCCGCGGCTCATCACTGGCGCCGCGCCGGTGGAGCCGCTGTTTTCCATGTCAAACCATGCCTTGGTCATCGAGGCGGTAAAGCTGGCGGAGGACGGCTCCGGGGATGTGGTTGTCCGGTTGTACGAGTCGTTGGGGCAGCGCTCGGCGGGACGGCTCGCAGCGAACTTCCCGGTTCAGCAGGTCGAAGCCGTCGACTTGCTGGAGCGCCCTGTGCAGGCGTCCGGCGTCGAAGCGGGAGCGGAGGGAACGGAGCTGCTCCTGCGGCCGTTCCAGTTGGTTACGCTGCGGTTTGTCCGTGCCTAGCACCCCGGCCTAACCCCGTGCTTCCCGGAAAAGAGCAGAAAGGCGCCTTAAATGGCTGAGTGGGGGCGGTCCCCAACGGCCGCCACCACTCATCCCCCCAAAGCGTGCGAAGGCCCCCGGGAGCCACATCGTTCAAGAAAGTATCCCCGTTCGTAAACGCCCAGGCTCCCACCTTCACACATTCATGATTGTTTCACACTCTAATGAATTTGTGAAAGCCTAAAAGGTTACGTTTCGGTAGATGTCCTTTTCGGCTTGAAATTCTTGCTGCTTCTGACCCTGGCTACCCAGATCAGCGCCAGGCCGAGGACGAAACAGAGCACTGCTGTGTAGTTGACGATGTATTTGCCTGCAGACCATTCCTCCGGCACCAGGGGAAACAGGAGGGTCAGGGCAATAGCAACTCCACCTACCGCCAAAAGCCCGGCGGCGAGCCGGACCAGAACCGGCAGCCTGCCCTGGGCTGCACGCACCATCGCTGGAAGCAGTACCAGGGAGACATACGAGGGGTAGGCCCGTCCGGCTGCACCGTAGTACTCCACCAGGACACCGTGACGGTGGTCCTTCGCGGCGACGGCGCCCATACCGGCGGAGGAACCTGCAGTGTCCATCAGGAAGAAAACGCCGAGCATCAGCAGGGAAACCACCAGAAGGACGGCCATGCCAATCTTTCCTGTGATGAGCCGATAACCATGCTCGGCTCCGAACCCGCGGGTGACCCTAATGCCAACACAATAAATGGCCGCGAAAATGATGAAGCGCAACAGCAGATTGGCGAGGTTGACGCCTCCCAAAGCCGTGTCAACGGCGATGTAGGGAGCCTCGATGCTCAGAAGGATGGCCACGGTCATCAGCGCGAAGATGTAGAAAAGCGACCTGTTCTCTCCCCTGACGGCGCTGGGCACCCGGGCTGCGGCAATCAGGCCGCAGATGGCCAGCGTTGACCACTGAAGGGTTTCGATCATCCCAGGTTCTCCCAAATCTTTTCCGTCTGCGCTTGGTCCTGCTCCTGGCGCCGCAGCACCTTGCCCAGTGCCTGCAGCCTGTCACCGGCCAGGACCGCGAGGTCGCCGTCGGACAGGCTGTCAAGTGCTGCCTGCCGTGCGTCCGGAAGCCACCCTGCTTCCTCCTCCGTAATCAGGCCCGTGGCCACCAGCCCATCGGTTAGTCCAACACCTGCTGCCACAGCCGTGGCAACCGCCAGCCCGGCTGACAGCCGGTTGGCGGACAGTTGCGCGGAATAGTTCTGCGGTGCGATGCCGGTGGCGGCGGAAACACGGTGCCGCAACTCGCCGTCGTCAACGGCATCAACCCAGTTCCTGACGGACGTCGCGTGCGGCGCCGGCGACAGTGCGGGCGGTTCATCGCCCGGTGGCCCGGCAGGGTCCATCCCAGGACGCGCCAGCATGGCGCGCAGGAGGTCGGCAGTTGAGATCTGGCTTACCAACTCGCAGCGCGTAGGTGGCTGCTGGGGACCGGCCAGTTCCCGGTAGGGATCGAAGTCAGCCAAAGCCGCTACCGGGTTGATGTTGTAGGCGCGGCTGATGCTGACCACTGTGCTTACCGAGACTTTTCCACGGACCAGCTGCTGGGCCAGGGTGGTCCGCTTGATCCCGGAAATCCTGCAGACGTCTGCCGTGCTGGCGTCCGGCGCAATGCCTTGCAGCCAGCGCTGGAACGCCTTGGCGGGGAGGGTCATAGGGGGCTCTCTGGAGAACGGGTTGTTTGTCGATTTTAGCCTGATGTCATCCCGCCGATTTTACCCGCCTGCATGTTTCGACTATGCTTGATGGTCGAGCCCGTTGGTCCGTACACCCCCCAAGTCCGGACCAGCGGGTTCTTTTATGTCCGGGCTCCGGGCGCCGTCCTCCTGCCGGAATGCGCGAGGTTAAGCGGGCCGAAAAGCGCCCCGGAACAGCTGCGCGCTCCGGTGAAAGGATGGATCCCATGACTGCGACCCTTGTGGCAAAGGATGTTTCCGGCGGCCACGACCACCGGCTGCTCTTTTCCCAACTTTCCCTCACCGTTGCCCCCGGCGATGTTGTAGGTGTGGTGGGTGCCAACGGTGCCGGCAAATCCACCCTGCTTCGCCTCCTCGCAGGCGTCGACCATCCGCAGGACGGCAATGTCAGCCTTGCTCCCGCCGACGCCTTCGTGGGGTGGCTTCCCCAGGAGCACGAGCGGATCTCCGGTGAATCAGTTGCCGCGTACATTGCCCGCCGGACCGGCTGCGCCGAGGCCACGGCGGAGATGGAATCCACAGCAGAGGCGCTTGGCTCCGGCGCGCCCGGTGCCGATGACGCCTACGCGCGGGCTTTCGACCGCTGGATGGCTTCCGGTGCTGCGGACCTTGAGGACCGCATCCCCGCCGTACTGGCCGATCTGGGCCTGGAGACCGGGGCGGACGCCGAAATGACAGGTTTGTCCGGCGGCCAGGCAGCGCGGGTGGCGCTTGCAGCCCTGCTGCTCAGCCGGTTCGACGTCGTCCTCCTGGATGAGCCCACCAACGATCTTGACCTTGCCGGACTCGCGAAGCTCGAGGACTTTGTCCGCGGGCTGCGAGGCGGCGTTGTCCTGGTGAGCCACGACAGGGAGTTCCTGGCGCGCTGCGTCACCACGGTAGTGGAACTGGACCTGGCGCAGAACTCCGTCGCCGTTTACGACGGCGGCTATGACGCCTTCCTCGAAGAACGTGCAGTGGCGCGGCGCCACGCCCGCGAGAAGTATGAGGAGTTCGCCGCCACCAAGGCGGACCTGGTGTCACGGGCAAGGACGCAGCGGGAATGGAGCTCGCAGGGCGTTCGGAACGCCATGAAGAAGAACCCGGACAACGACAAGATCCGCCGCGCCGCCAGCTCCGAGTCCTCCGAGAAGCAGGCCCAGAAGGTGCGGCAGATGGAATCCCGGATCGCCCGGCTGGACGTGGTGGACGAGCCCCGGAAGGAATGGCAGCTCCAGTTCTCCATTGGAAAGGCGCCGCGTTCAAGCTCCGTGGTGGCCACCCTCCGCGACGCTGTGGTCCGGCAGGGCAACTTCACCCTCGGCCCGGTCAACCTCCAGCTCAATGCGGGGGAGCGGATCGGCATCACGGGTCCCAACGGCGCAGGCAAGTCCACCCTGCTGCGCCTTCTTTTGGGCGACCTCGCACCGGAGTCCGGCAGCGCTGCCATGGGCGCTTCGGTGGCCGTCGGCGAGATTGACCAGGCCCGTGGGCTGCTTGCCGGCCATCTTGCCCTGGCCGACGCCGTTGAGGCAGTTCTGGTGGACCTGAACCCGGCAGACGTCCGGACGCTGCTCGCCAAGTTCGGCCTCAGGGCGGACCACACTGCCCGTGCCGTCGATTCGCTGTCGCCGGGCGAACGGACCAGGGCAGCCCTGGCCCTGCTGCAGGCGCGCGGCGTGAACCTGCTTGTCCTGGATGAGCCGACGAACCACCTTGACCTTCCGGCCATCGAACAGCTTGAGGAGGCGCTGGAAAGCTACGACGGCGCCCTCCTGCTGGTGACGCACGACCGGAGACTGCTGGAGAATGTGCGGCTGGACGTTCGTTGGGATGTTGGGAACGGAATGGTAGAGGAGCAGCAGCAATGAGCATGGAAGGGGTGGCCTGGAACTCCCTGTACAAGATCACCCGGGCCAAGAGCGGTTCGAAGCCGTTCTCCAAGGCAACCCTGAAGCGTGTCCTCGGATTTGCCCGGCCGCACCGCGGCAAACTGCTTGCCTTTGTGGCGTTGTCCATTGTGATGGCAGTCCTCGCTGTGGCCACCCCCGTCCTTGCAGGGCAGGTGGTGGACGCGATCGTTGCCAAGGCCGCCGCCGAGGAGGTGGTCCGCCTTGCCGTACTCATCGCCGTCGTGGCTGTAGCCGAAGCAGGCCTTGGCCTGGTGAGCCGCTGGCTCTCCTCCACCATCGGTGAGGGCGTGATCGTGGATCTGCGCACCCGGGTCTTCGACCACGTGCAGAAGATGCCCATCGCGTTCTTCACCCGGACCCGCACCGGAGCCCTGGTCAGCCGCCTGAACAACGATGTCATCGGCGCCCAGTCCGCGTTCGCCGGCACCCTGTCCGGCGTGGTCAGCAACGTGGTGGCACTGGTCCTCACGCTCATCGTTATGCTCGGCACGTCCTGGCAGGTGACACTCCTGGCCATGCTCCTGCTGCCGGTCTTCCTCATCCCCGCGCGGCGGATGGGCTCCAAACTCGCCGACCTGCGCCGTGAGGCGGCAGAGCACAACGCCGCCATGGGCACCCAGATGACGGAGCGCTTCTCCGCCCCCGGCGCCACCCTGGTCAAGCTCTTCGGCCGCCCGGACGAGGAATCCCGGGAGTTCGCCGTCCGCGCCGGCCGCGTGCGCGACATCGGCGTCCGGACCGCCATGTTGCAGTTCACTTTCGTGACGGCCCTGACGCTGGTCTCCGCGCTCGCCCTCGCCCTGGTGTACGGGCTGGGTGGTTGGTTCGCCATTACCGGCCAACTGGCGGCAGGTGATGTTGTGGTGCTGGCCCTGCTTCTCACCCGGCTGTATGCCCCGCTGACAGCCCTGTCCAATGCCCGGGTGGAGATCATGAGTGCCCTGGTGAGCTTCGAGCGGGTCTTCGAAATCCTGGACCTCAAACCCCTGATCCAGCAGAAACCCGACGCTGTAGCTGTTCCGCCCGGGCCGGTCTCGGTGGAGTTCGACGACGTCCGCTTCGCCTACCCCTCCGCTGACAAGGTTTCACTGGCCTCCCTGGAGGAGGTGTCCACGCTGGACACCCGCGGCGGGGAGGAAGTGCTGCACGGCATCAGCTTCCGCGTGGAACCAGGCCAGACGGTGGCACTGGTGGGATCCTCCGGTGCAGGAAAATCGACTATCGCCCAACTGCTGGCCCGGCTCTACGACGTGGATACCGGCGCCGTGCGCCTGGGCGGAACCACCGCCGGAACCGGGCTGGACCTGCGCGACGCCACTTTTGACTCGCTGCGGGACACCTTGGGCATGGTGACGCAGGACGGCCATCTCTTCCACGAAACCATTGCCTCCAACCTCCGGCTCGCAAAGCCCGATGCCACGGAAACGGACATGTGGGAGGTCATTCGGCAGGCGCGGCTTGAAGCCATGATCCGCTCCCTGCCGGATGGACTGGACACGGTGGTGGGTGAACGCGGCTACCGCCTCTCCGGTGGTGAACGGCAGCGGCTCACCATCGCCCGGCTGCTCATCGCCCAGCCCCGCGTGGTCATCCTCGATGAGGCGACGGCCGCGCTGGACTCCACCAACGAGGCCGCCGTGCAGGCTGCCTTGGGCGCCGCGCTCGAGGGGCGCACCGCCGTTGTCATCGCACACCGGTTGTCCACTGTCCGTGCCGCTGACGCGATCCTCGTGGTGGAGGACGGCCGGATTGTGGAGCGGGGCACCCACACCGAACTCCTGGCCGCTGACGGCCGCTATGCCGAGCTGTACCGGACGCAGTTTGCCGAAGCCACGGCGGTGGCGCAGGAAGCAGTTCCCGAGTTTTAGCCTTCCGTCCACACGGTTTGAGGCCTGGCGGCGAGTTCCGGCAGGATGTGCTCGGTCAGCAGCGGGGCGAGGTCCTGCGGCAGTTCGCCGGCGGGCTCCAGCCAGCGGATTTCCGCTATCTCGGCGGAGGGATGGGCCTCCCACGTGCCCGGCGCCAGGAACACGGTGGCTTCGATGTCCGTGGCGGCCTCGTTGGCGGCGTCGGCTATCCAGACGCCCATCAGCTGCAGGTCGGCTGGATCAAGGACGATGCCCACCTCTTCGGCCAGTTCCCGCGCGGCGGCCTGCACGGCTGTTTCCCCGGCTTCGGGCTTGCCGCCGGGGTGCATAAACATGGAGGTGCCGCGCTTCCTCACGGTCAGGAGCCGGCCGGAGTTGTCAAAGACGCAGACGGCGGACACCACGATGCGGTTTTTCATGTGTCCTGCTCCTGCCGCGCCAGGCGCGAGCTCAGCAGGAGGTCCTTCCTCGGCCCCTGCACGTCCCAGCTGTAGCTGAACCTGTGGGGGCCCTCGTAGGAGTACGTCACGCGGTAGGTGTCGGGAGCGCACCAGTGCTGGTCCAGGTTGGCCTCCGGCGTGAAGCTCATGGTGTGGAAGGGACGACCGTCGGGGAAATATACGTCCATGGCATCGGGCCTGTCGGTGGTCTTCAACAGGTATTCACGGGAGGCGGGTCCGGTAAAGGTGGGCCAGCGCATGGTGCCTTTTTCCAGGAGGGCAAGGCCGCCGTCGTCCGTGGGAAGAAAGTGGACGACGCCGGAAAAGGTTCCGCGGGTGCCATTCGTCCGGTCCAGCAGGTCCCGCTGGACGGTCCACTGCGCGGCGTGCCCATTGGCCGTTCGGCCGAGCAGGTAGGAACGGAGGGCGAACTCCGGGGGAGGAAAGTTCAAGTGCCCTCGATTGGAATCGAACCAACGACACCGGCTTTAGGAGAGCCGTGCTCTATCCACTGAGCTACGAGGGCGGGCGTCCGATAGATCGGCAAGGCCGGTACGGCCGGACACGGATACAAGCATACAAGGTGCGGAGGCGTACTACGCTCAAAGCATGAGTTCAGCGCCGTCCACCGCCCAATCCGTGGCGTTCATCCCGGACACCACCTCCACCCGGCAGTACATCGGTGCCTGGTCCGTGCTCAGCGTGCTGCAGTATTTCGCGGCGGAGGCGGCGGTGATTGGCGCCTGGGCCGGTCCCCGGCCCTATGATCTGCGCACCGGCTACATCAGCGACCTCGGGGCCATCAACTGCGGCGTCTTTGACGGCCGCGAGGTGTGTTCCCCGCTGAACTGGCTGATGAACGCATCGTTCGTGGTCCAGGGGCTGGGGATGCTGCTGGGGGCGCTGCTCCTGAGCTCGGGGCTGCTGTGCGTGGCTGCCCTGGCCGGCGCCCGGGTCCGGCCGGGCCGTCGGGCACCATGGCTGGCCGCCGTGGCCGTCCGGGTGCTGACAGGAACGGCGGGAGCCGGAACGGTGATTGTGGGGCTGGTGCCGGAGGATGTTGGCTCCCGCTGGCACTTCGGTGGTGCTGTCATGTACTTCATTGCCGGGGCGGCCGCCCTGTTGGTCCTGGGGTTCCTCTGGCTGCGGAAGACAGCGATGGCCTGGTTCATCCTGGCCTGCGGCACCGTGTCCGCTGCGGCCCTCGTAACCGGCGGGCTGACCGGCATGCATGTGCCGGAACCGGGCACCCTGGAGCGGCTTATGGGCTACCCGGTCACCGTGGGGATGGCCACCGCCGGTTTGGTTATCGCGCAGCGGGTGCATCGGCACCGGAAGCAGGTCCGGGCAGCGGCTGGTAAGCGGCTTTAGGTTTAGTGGTCTCCGGGCTTCCGCGCCCGCAGAAACACCGCCCCAGCCCCTGCCAGCAGGCTCAGGACCAGCAGGACCCAGCCGGCGACGGTGAGGCCCGAGGCCAGGGCGACCTGGCCGGCGTCGGGCGTTCCCGCTGCCAGCATGCCGTCGATGGCCGCGTTGCCCCAAAGCCGGACCACCACAAACAGCAGGGGCAGCGCCCACAAAGCCCAGCGCAGGGCCTTCCTGGCCACGCTCGTCCCGATCAGCAGCAGCCAGGTGAACCCGAAGATCAGCGGGAACAGGGTGCCGGCCGTCTTGTGGACGTAGTTGAGCTGGCCGCGCGCTTCCTCGTTCATGGCCGGGTGCAGCTGGTTGACGTAGGCCGTGTCGAACCCGCCGATCAACGAATCCGGCATGGCCAGGCCGCCGGAGAGCTGCCGCAACTGGTCCAGCGTCAGCAGGTGGAGGTACCAGAACAGGAACAGGCTGGCCACCACACCGGCGATCAGGATGAGGTTGCCGTTGTTTTCGGCTTTCTCCGGAGTACGCGCGGTGGTGGGGTTGACCACGGGCGGGAGGTGGTGCTGCGGTACAGCCGCCTTGGAGCCGTGCTTCTTGATCCGCTGGGCAGGGGTTTTGGCCATGCCACCATTATCCCGCCCCATAAACTGAAGCCATGACCATTGGCCGGCACAGTGCTGTTGAACTCGACCCCTCTTTGGACGACTACCAGCTGGCTGCAGCCCTGGTCCGCGAAGCCGGGCAGCTGGCGCTGCTCATGCGGATGGCAGGCCTGCAGTCGGAGCAGAAGACGTCCATCTCGGACGTGGTGACCGCTGCGGATCACGCCGCCGAGGCCTACGTGCTGGAACAGCTGCAGCGCTGCCGTCCCGAGGACGGGATCCTTGGGGAGGAAGGCGCCTCGGTGCAGGGGACCAGCGGACGCACCTGGGTCATTGACCCTGTGGACGGCACCTACAATTTCCTGCATGGATCCACGTACTGGTGCTCGGCAATCGCGCTGAAGGATTCCGCCGACGTGGTGCTCGGTGCCATTTTCCAGCCGGAGGAGGACAAGCTCTGGCTGGGCGGCAGGGCGCATCCTGCCAGTCTGAACGGCGAACCCCTGACGGTGTTCCACGAGGACAGAGGGGCGCGCAACGGCACTGCCGTAGCCGAGCTCGGCGCTGCCACCTACATCCACCCCAGTTGGCTCATGGACCCGCTCTGCGCGATGCCCTGGCATGCGGCTGCCACCTCTGCCGCCGCCTTGCGGATGCTCGGCTCGGGCTCCTGCGACCTCGGACGGGTAGCTGACGGGCAGCTCGGATGCTGGTTCCAGCACAGCTGCCCGGAGTGGGACTGGCTGCCCGGAAAGGCAATCGTCCGTGCGGCCGGCGGCGCCGTGGACACTGTCCGCGTGAACGGCCTGGAGTGGTTCATGGCAGGTGGCACGACGGCGGTGCGCGAGTTGCGCGCGGCGCTCGAGTCCGGCTCGGTGGCCTGAAACTCCGCAGCAGCTTGAACACGTAATCCACAGGCTGGAAGTGGGTGTCAGTCCCACCGCCTAGACTTGTAGGCACCATGGATATGTTGTTTGACCCGTACTCTGACGGACCTTTCAAGGCCGCTCCCGCAGCCGCTGCCCGCACCAAGGCCCGCCCTGAAGGCGTCGTAACCTCGGCCGGTCCCGGCGGTGGCCTGCCGTGGGAGAGCCAGCCGGGCCCCGGTATGCCTGGCAGCCGGCAGGAGGAGGGGGAGCAGGGACAGGGGCGCCGCCACAGCAGCCACCGCCCGGATGCCGCGCAGCTGCTTGAGGGTTTGAACCCGCAGCAGGAGGAGGCGGTCAAACACGCCGGTTCCGCGCTGCTGATCGTGGCCGGTGCCGGATCGGGCAAAACCCGGGTGCTCAGTAACCGGATCGCCTACCTGATCGCCACCGGCCGCGCCCACCACGGTGAAATCCTCGCCATCACCTTTACCAACAAGGCCGCGGCGGAAATGCGGGAACGCATTGAAGTTCTGGTGGGCGGCCGCGCCAAGATCATGTGGATCTCCACGTTCCACTCGTCCTGCGTCCGGATCCTCCGGCAGGAGGCCGCCAACGTCGGGCTGAAATCCAACTTCTCCATCTACGATTCCGCAGACTCGCTCCGGCTGGTCACTCAGGTCTCCAAAGCGCTGGACCTGGACCCCAAGAAGTTTGCGCCCAAGGCCATCCAGCACAAAATTTCCGCGCTGAAGAATGAACTGATCGATGCCGATTCGTACTCCTCAGCCGCGAACTACAACGATCCTTTTGAACAGGCCGTAGCCGATGTCTTCAAGGGCTACACCCAGCGGCTGCGCCAGGCCAACGCCATGGACTTCGACGACCTCATCGCGGAGACCGTCTACATGTTCCGTGCCTTTCCGGCGCTCGCCGAGTCATACCGCCGCCGGTTCCGGCATGTTCTGGTGGATGAATACCAGGACACCAACCATGCCCAGTACGCGTTGGTCCGGGAAATCGTGGGGGAAGGCCCGGGCGCGTCCGAGCTCACCGTCGTGGGCGATTCGGACCAGTCCATTTATGCTTTCCGCGGCGCGGACATCCGCAACATCGTGGAGTTCGAAAAGGACTACCCCGAGGCCCGGACCATCAAGCTGGAGCAGAACTACCGCTCCACGCAGAACATTCTCACTGCGGCCAACTCGGTTATTTCGCGAAACCCCAACCGTCCCGAGAAGCGGCTGTGGACGGCCGAAGGTGATGGCCACAAAATCATTGGCTACGTGGGCGAGAACGAGCATGACGAGGCCCAGTTCATAGCCAAGGAGATTGACCGGCTCCAGGATGAGGACAACCTACGCCCGGGGGATGTTGCCATCTTCTACCGCACCAACGCCCAGTCGCGCTCCATTGAAGACGTACTGGTCCGGGTTGGCCTGCCGTACAAGGTGGTGGGCGGCACACGCTTCTACGAGCGCAAGGAGATCAAGGACGCCCTCGCCTACCTTCGCGTCCTGGTTAACCCGGACGACGACGTCAACCTCCGCCGGGTGCTTAACGAACCTAAGCGCGGCATCGGAGACCGCGCCGAGGGAGCTGTTGCCGCCCTCGCCCAGCGTGAGCGCATTTCGTTTATGGCAGCAGCCCGCCGCGCCGAGCAGGCACCGGCGATGGCAACCCGTTCCGTCAACGCGGTCCTCGGCTTTGTGAAGCTGCTGGATGACCTCGCTGAAGTGGCCGCGGGTTCAGGCGCCGCAGCGGCCCTTGAAGCAGTCCTGGAGCAGACCGGTTACCTTGCCGCGCTGCGCGCCAGCACTGATCCCCAGGACGAGTCCAGGGTGGAGAACCTCGCGGAGCTCGTGGCCGTGGTGCGTGAGTATGAGCAGGAGAACCCGGAAGGGTCGCTGGCCGCTTTCCTGGAGCAGGTCTCACTGGTGGCGGATGCCGACCAGATCCCCGATGCCCCCGGTGGTGACGCCGAGGACACTGCTGCCGCCGTGGCAGAGGCCAAGCGGCTGGGCGTGGTCACGCTGATGACCCTGCACACCGCCAAGGGGCTTGAATTCCCCGTGGTATTCCTTACTGGCATGGAGCACGGACTGTTCCCGCACCAGCGCTCGGCCACGGACCCGAAGGAACTGGCTGAAGAACGCCGGCTCGCCTACGTGGGCCTTACCCGGGCCCGCAAACGTCTTTATGTCACGCGTTCCGAGGTCCGGAGCATGTGGGGTCAGAGCCAGTACAACCCCGCCAGCCAATTCCTCGAGGAAATCCCGGCCGAGCTCGTGGAATGGAAGCGTGAAGGAACCAGCAGGCAGGCCGGCGCCTGGGGCGGCGGATCCATCGGTTCGAACCGCTACAGCGGATCCTTCTGGGGTGCCGGAACAGCCCGTGGGGCAGCGGCTGATTCGTCGGCTGGTTTCAACGCAGATGTCCCGGCTGTCATTGCCCGGAACCGCGTGCAACCGCAGAAGGAGATCGTTGCGGTCAGCGTGGGGGACAAGGTCAACCACACGAGTTTCGGCAACGGAACCGTCCTGGCGCTCGAGGGAACAGGGGACAAGACCGTGGCAAAGGTAAAGTTCGACGTCGGTGAAAAGCGGTTGCTGCTGCGGTACGCGCCGCTCACCAAGCTCGACGCCTAGCAGCGGAAGCGGAACCGCAAGGGCCCCATGGCTCCAGGTGAACCGGCGCCATAAAGCATAATGGGGGCCATGCGACGGACTGTTCTGGGGATCTTCGCCGCCTTGATCCTGACGGCGGCCACGGCCTGCACCATCTCCATCGAAGATCCAGGGTACGTCCCGCCTGCACCGCTGCCGCCCTTGGAACAGCTGGAACGGGCGGCGCTGGTGAGCCCCGAAGGATTTTCCACCGGTGAGGGGATCACCTCCTTCATCACCGAAGACCGCAGCGTTGCCTGTTCCCTCACGTCGGCCCGGGGTGAGCACGTCAACCTCCCCTACGAGCCCAACAACTTCAGCGATACAGCCAACAACAAGCTCGCAACCGTACCCGTGGCGCATTGTGAACTCGCCCGGTACCCCAAGCCGGAGCAGGTTGACGTCAAGGACGACTGTGCTGGAACCAACCTGGGTTACTTGGGCGGTGTTGCGGTACTGGCTCCGGACAGCACACGCTACGGAGAATGCCGTTCCGGCGTCACACAGATGGAAGCAACGTATGGCCCCAACGGCAGCAAGGCCGGTGCCCTGGCCCAGTTGCAGGTGCTGGGGGAGGGACAGAACCTCGAAGGGAACGGACTTCGCTGTTCGGCCTACAACGGTGGCGTGGCATGCGGAAACGTGTCCGCCGGCGTCGGATTCTTTGTTTCACCGGAGCGTTACGAGCTGATTTCCAGGTCCGCCGAAAGTGCCTCACCGGCCCCGCCGGAGGCCTCAAAAACCCCGTGATTCCGCGGTTTTTCTACGTTCCATAGAATAGTGTCCTTACTCACATAAGCGGTAGTCTTGGACGGGCCGGTCCCTTCAAAGGACTAGAGTTCCCAGTGGAGCATCACGCCGCGTGGCTCGTTTCCAACAGGCCGCCGGTGCGTGCAATTCCGCAGCCCGGTCATCGTCTTCGATGGTGTCCGACTGTACAGAAACTACTTCGACGTAGAAGGACACTAAACCGTGGACCTGTTTGAATACCAGGCGCGCGATATGTTCGAGGCGCACGGTGTACCCGTGCTTGCCGGCATCGTGGCGCACACCCCAGAAGAAGCAAAGGCAGCTGCCGAGAAGATCGGCGGCGTAACTGTCGTCAAAGCACAGGTCAAGGTTGGCGGCCGAGGCAAGGCCGGCGGCGTAAAGGTCGCAAAGTCCGCGGACGAGGCACTTGAGCACTCCACCAACATCCTGGGCATGGACATCAAGGGCCACACCGTCAACAAGGTGATGATCGCCCAGGGTGCCGACATTGCCGAGGAATACTACTTCTCCGTCCTTCTGGACCGGGCCAACCGCAACTACCTGGCCATGTGCTCGGTTGAAGGCGGCATGGAAATCGAACAGCTCGCCGTCGAACGCCCCGAGGCGCTCGCCAAGATCGCCATCGACCCCGGCGTGGGCATCGACCAGGCCAAGGCCGACGAAATCGTCGCAGCCGCCGGCTTCGCTGAGGAACTCCGCGGCAAGGTGGCCGCCGTGATCCTCAAGCTCTGGGACGTCTTCAAGAAGGAAGACGCCACCCTCGTTGAGGTCAACCCGCTCGTCAAGACCGGTGCCGGCGAGATCGTCGCACTGGACGGCAAGGTCACCCTCGACGAAAACGCCGAATTCCGCCACGCCAAGCACGCCCTCCTCGAGGACAAAGACGCTGCTGACCCGCTTGAGGCCAAGGCCAAGGCGCAGGACCTGAACTACGTCAAGCTGGACGGCGAAGTGGGCATCATCGGCAACGGCGCCGGCCTGGTCATGTCCACCTTGGACGTTGTTGCCTACGCCGGTGAAAACCACGGCAACGTTAAGCCCGCCAACTTCCTGGACATTGGCGGTGGAGCTTCCGCCGAGGTTATGGCCGCAGGCCTTGACGTCATCCTGGGCGATGAGCAGGTCAAGTCAGTGTTCGTGAACGTCTTCGGCGGCATCACCGCGTGTGACGCCGTCGCCAAGGGCATCGTGGGCGCGCTGGCCGAGCTGGGCCACAACGCGAATAAGCCGCTGGTAGTCCGCCTCGACGGCAACAACGTTGAGGAAGGCCGCCGCATCCTGGCTGAGGCGAACCACCCGCTGGTTACCCTGGCC
>JBKJVX010000171.1:0-23892 GCA_046717065.1 Arthrobacter sp.
GTGATCGTGATGACCACCAACCTGGGGACCCGGGACATCGCCAAGAGTGTGTCGCTGGGTTTCAGCGGGGGGAGCGGCACCGAGGGCGGTTACGAGAAGATGAAGGCCAAAGTCTCCGACGAGCTCAAGCAGCATTTCCGTCCGGAGTTCTTGAACCGGGTCGACGAGATCGTCGTCTTCCGGCAGTTGACCCAGGAGGACATCGAGCGCATCGTCGACCTGATGGTGGCGCAGATCGAGCTTCGGCTCAAGGACAAGGACATGGGCATCGAGCTCACGCCCGCGGCCAAGGTGCTCCTCGCGACCCGCGGCTACGACCCCGCGATGGGTGCCCGGCCGCTGCGCCGCACCATCCAGCGGGAGATCGAGGACCAGCTCTCCGAGAAGATCCTGTTCGGTGAGATCCACGCCGGCGACATCGTTGTAGTGGACGTGGAAGGCGACGGCGACGACGCCAAGTTCACGTTCGCCGGCAACGCCAAGCCGCGCATCCCGGAAATCGCTCCGAGCGTCTAAAGCATCATCCGAAGGCCCCGCCAGCTCCCAGAGCAGGCGGGGCCTTCCGCTTTCCCCTCCGTCCACTCAAGGGTTCCGTTCGGGCCTGGTCGGGGCGCTCCGGTGCCGGCGCCATTTGCCGCTTGCTGCTCCTTCGTCGCTTTGACGCAAGCTACACAAATGACCCCGGCACTCTCGCTTCGCCTGAAGAGCGCCTACGCACGAGGCGACGGACATCAGGCATTTATGTAGGCGCCGTCAAAGCGAGGAACGAGCAGGCGCCGGGAAATGTCTGATGGTCGACGCCGGAGCGGACCCAAGCGCTCAGCCACGCTCAGCAACTCGATTCCCATGGCATTCCGCCGGCAGTGAAGTGGTTGTGGCGGGAAGCACAAGTCGGGTTGAATCGAGGGCATGGCTAATCTGAACCCGGCGATCCCGGACGAGCAACCTTTGACCCCCTTCCATGATCTGGATCATTACCTCTCCATCCCGCGGGTGAGCGGGCTGGCGATGAGCCCTGACGGCCGGCGGCTGGTTACCACCGTGGCCACCCTTAACGGGAAGGGAACCGAATTTGGCACGGCCCTGTGGGAGCTCGATCCTGCAGGGCTGAAGCAGGCGCGCCGCATCACGCGCAGCGCCAAGGGCGAGGCCGGAGCGGCGTTCGCAGCCAACGGTGACGTCTACTTCACCTCAGCCCGGCCCGACCCCGACGGCCCCGACGGCGACCCCGTCAATGCCCTGTGGCTCCTTCCCGCCTACGGCGGTGAAGCCCGCGTCGTGCTGAACCGTCCCGGCGGCGTCGGTGCTGTGAGGACAGCCACAGCGGCGGATGCAACGTTCGTTGTAGCGGAAGTTTTGGCGGGCTCGGCCAACGAAGATGACGACGCCGAGCGGCGGAAGTCGCGCAAGGACAACAAAGTCTCCGCCATCCTGCACAGCGAGTATCCGGTGCGATACTGGGACGCGGACCTTGGGCCCGGCCAGCCGCGGATCTTCGCCGTCGAGCCCGGAAAAGCCAAGGAGCCCGGCAAACCCGCCACTGTGGACGCCACGGCGCCGCTGACCCTCCGGAACCTCACACCGGATGCAGGTCCGAGGCTGCGGGAGGCGGACCTTGCTGTCAGCCCCGACGGCCGGACCATTTATGCGAGCTACACCAAACCGCTGGCCAAGGCGGACAGCCGTTCCGTCCTGGTGGCCATCGACGTTGCCTCCGGAAACGCCATGGTGATCCTGGACCACGAGGGCATGAGCTACTTTCCCGGCCCGGTCAGCCCGGACGGCAACACCCTGGTGGTGGTGAGCGAAAGCGACACCACTCCACGCCAGGCACCCCAGGTAAAGCTGCACCTCCTGGACGTCTCCGAAGCGTCAACATCAGGCACTTTGCAGCAGCTGACCCCTCTGGCGCACGACTGGGACCGCTGGGCCAAGCCGGCAGCATGGTTGCCCGACGGTTCCGCCCTCCTGGTCACCGCGGACGACGACGGCGCATCGCCGGTTTTCCGGATCAGCGTCCCGGCGTCTGCCGCTGAAGTGAGCGTCACCCGGGTGACCCAGGACGCGGCGGCCTACACCGACGTCGTAATTGCGCCTGAGGGGCGCAGCGCTTACGCCCTGCGCAGTTCCTACGAATTCCCGCCGGAGGCAGTACGCATCGACCTGCAAACCGGTGAGACCACCAGGTTGCCGGCACCGGCGGAACGGCCCAGCCGCCCCGGCAGGCTGGAACGGATTGCGGCGACGGCGGCGGACGGCTCGCGCGTCCCGGCCTACCTTGCGCTGCCTGAGGGTGCGTCTGCGGGCTCCCCGGCGCCGATGCTGCTGTGGATCCATGGTGGACCGCTGGGGTCCTGGAATGCCTGGACCTGGCGCTGGAACCCCTGGCTGCTGACAGCAAAGGGGTACGCGGTGCTCCTGCCCGATCCGGCCCTGTCCACCGGTTACGGCCAGAACTTTATCCAGCGGGGCTGGGGCGAATGGGGTAAAGGCCCGTTCACCGACCTCATGGCCGTGACTGATGCCGCCGTCGGCCGCCCTGATATTGACGCGGACCGCACAGCAGCAATGGGCGGTTCCTTCGGCGGCTACATGGCCAACTGGGTTGCGGGGCAGACGGACCGTTTTAAGGCGATAGTGACCCATGCGAGCCTCTGGGCGCTGGACCAGTTCGGCCCCACCACCGACGCCTCGCAGTACTGGCTGAAGGAAATGACTGAAGAGATGGCGCTGGAGAACTCGCCGCATCTTCACGTGGAAAAAATCAGCACCCCCATGCTGGTGATCCATGGCGACAAGGACTACCGCGTACCGATCGGGGAAGGCCTGCGCCTCTGGTACGAACTGCTGTCCAAATCGCAGCTCGCGGCGGACCAGGACGGCCGGACACCGCACCGGTTCCTGTACTTCCCCGACGAGAACCACTGGGTTCTCCAGCCGCAGCACGCCAAGGTCTGGTACGGCGTCGTGGGGCACTTCCTGGCCCGCAATGTCCTGGACCAGGATGTGCCTCTGCCTGCTGATCTGGGACTCTAGTTACCTTCGGCCCGACTTGGCTTAGTCCGGCTTAGTCCGGCGCGAGGGCTGGGACATTTACCGCTTGCTGCTCCTTCATCCCCACTGGCCCCCTAGCCTCGCAAGCTCGGCCAGGGAACCCTGCCAGCGTGGGCCCTAAGCACGCTACATAAATGTCCCAGCCCTCCCGCCTGGCTGGGCTAGGGAACCCCGCCAGCGGGTGCACCCTAAGCACTACATGCATGTCCCAGCCTCCTTCGCGGCGTGCCGTGGGTTTGCCAGGAAAAACGCTGGTTGTTGTCTCAGCTTCGCGACTGAACGAGACCAAACTCGCTGGGGCCAGGGGTAGTGCTAGGGCGCGTCCACCGATTCCTGTTCCGCGTCCTGGTCCTTTGGCTGGCCTTTTTGGTGGCGGCCGTACTTGACGTGGAAGTAGGCGTAGCAGGCACCTACGAAAGGGATTCCGAAGTAGAGGGCCGTGGCCTGGGTAGGGTCGAAGCCGATGCCTATCAGGGAGATCAGGCACAGGATGAATGCCGCGATGGGCAGCAGCGGAAACAGGGGTGCTTTGTACGCCAGGTCTGCGGTGCGGCCTCCTGACCGCAGGAAAGCACGGCGGTGGAAGAAGTGCGAGGCCGTGATGGACATCCACACTCCCACCGTGGCAAACCCGGCGATGGACACCAGGACCAGGTAGACGGTGGTGGGGGCTACCACGCTGCTGATGAGGGAGGCCAGCCCGCCCAGCATGCTGACGCAGAGGGCGAGGAGGGGAATTCCCCGTTTGGTCAGCTTTCCGAGTGCCTTCGGGGCGTGTCCCTCGTCCGCCAGCGAGAAAAGCATGCGGGCGCAGGAGAACAGGCCGCAGTTTCCGGCCGACAAAAGGGCGGTGATGATGACGAAATTCATGACGTCGGCGGCATAGGGAATGCCCAGCTGCGAGAAGACGGTGACAAAGGGGCTTGCCTCCAACGAGGTTTCCTCATAGGGAACGGTGCAGGCAATCACCGTAATGGCGCCAACGAAGAAAATCAGCAGGCGAATAACGGTAGTCCGCATGGCCTTCGGAATATTGACTGCAGGGTTGGCAGTTTCACCCGCGGCTACCCCAATGAGTTCCGAACCGGAGAAAGCGTAAAAAACAGCGAGCGTGGTGATGAGCACCCCGGTAATTCCATTGGGGAACAAGCCCTGTGGCGTTTGGAGGTTCTCGCCCAGGAACGGGTAGCCGTTTTCAGCAAGAGGATGAAAGCCGAACAGGGCTGCGCCACCCAAGACAATCAGCCCGATCACGGCAGCGACCTTTATCAGCGCAAACCAAAACTCCGATTCACCAAAGACCCGCGAGGAGATCGCATTTAGTGCGAACAGGATGGACGCAAAAACAAGGCACCAGATCCAAACGTCTACCTCGGGAAACCACCGCTGCATCAAAAGGCCCGCGGCCGTAAACTCCGAGCCCAGGGCAACTGCCCAGCAAAGCCAGTAAAGCCATGCTGTTGCAAAGCCGGTTGCAGGACCAATCGACCTCGCGGCGTAGATGTGGAAGGCGCCGGAAACCGGATAGACAACAGCCAGTTCACCCAGGCAGGCCATGACCATGTAGACCACCGCTGCGCCGATGAGGTAGGCGATGATTGCGCCCAGTGGCCCTGCCTGCGCAATGGTGTATCCCGAACTGAGGAACAGGCCTGATCCTATGACCCCTCCCATCGCGATCATCACCAGGTGTCGGGCTTCCATCGACCTTCGAAGGCCGCGTTTCTCGTTCTGCTCTGAGGATTTCTCGGTGAGCGTGGGGGAGCCTATGGCCATTTTTCCTCCGGGGTTGGGCGCCGTTGCCCATTGGCGTGACGGGGGTAACATCCGAAACTCTGCTTGGTCGGCGCTCACCTGCGCAAACGCAATCGCGGTACATCTCAGAACCCTGCGCAGTCACGGCCAAATCAGTTCCCGAGCATAAGGAGAGCTTCAACTCGACGAGCACATGACGAACCGCGACTGCTGGTCAAGGCCATTGGGAGCCGTGCCTGTATGCCGAGCGAAGGCACCGGGGCTATTTGTGTAGCTTGCGTCAGAGCGACGGAGGAGCAGCAAGCGGCAAATAGCGCCGGTGGCGAAGCGGACGAAACCAGGAGGTGGTGCCAACGCGGACGCGACCAGAGGTACCGTCGAACTAGGATTGCCCTGTGACTGACTCCTTCCATATCCGTCCTGCGCGCACCGGCGATGTTTCCGCCATCAAGAAACTGGTGGCGCCGCTGGCAGAGCAACGGATCCTGATGGCCAAGGAGACGGTGGCCTACTACGAGAGCCTGCAGGAGTTCCGGATCGCCGAGTCCTCGGACGGCGAAGTTGTTGGCTGCGGGGCACTCCATGTGATGTGGGAAGACCTTGGAGAGGTGCGGACACTGGCCGCTTCCGAGGACTGGCGGGGGAAGGGCGTAGGGCACGTGCTGGTGGAGAGCCTGCTTGAGGAAGCGCGTGCCCTGGGCGTTGCCCGCGTGTTCTGCCTTACCTTCGAGGTGGACTTCTTCAAGCGTCACGGCTTCGAAGTGATGGCAGACCAGTCAGCCGTGGATCCCGTGGTGTATTCGGAACTGCTCCGTTCCCATGACGAAGGTGTAGCCGAGTTCCTGGACCTCGCGAGGGTGAAACCCAACACGCTCGGAAACACCCGCATGATCAAGTTCCTCTGAACAAATCCTTTTGTGCGAGGCTGCGGGACACCCGTCCGGGTGGGCGACGCCATAAATGACTGCTGGCTCTTCTAATCCTCTTTCCCCACGGCATTTTCCCGGCGACGTCGTGGCTGTGGCCAGGTGGGCTTCCGGCTGCGGCATGGCATGGGCATGACGCGGCCGCAACAACAGCTCAGGTAGGCCTGGAAGGCGCCTGACCAGCACTTCCTTTTACTCGACTTGATGGATAAACTGGCTGCGGCCGGGATGGGGGGCCCAGGGAAAGGGACAGTCATTGGGGGCTGTCCCTTTTCTGTATCCGGCAGGACCGGGGGCCCTACCGCCGGCGCACTGCCCGGTAGTAGGGTCGGGAATGTCACCCTCCAGGAAGCAGACCAGGAGTACCCCATGAAAAAGCTCATCAACGATCCGAAGGCGGTAGTTGACGAATCTGTGCAGGGCTTCGGCCAGGCACACGCAGACCTCGTCACCGTCAGCGCGAATCCCACCTTCATCACGCGCAAGGACGCGCCTGTCAGCGGGAAAGTAGGCCTCGTCTCGGGCGGCGGCAGCGGCCACGAGCCGCTCCACGCGGGATTCGTGGGCCGTGGCATGCTCGACGCCGCCGTGCCGGGGGCGGTGTTCACTTCGCCCACTCCAGACCAAATCCTCCCGGCGACACTCGCCGTAAACTCGGGCGCCGGCGTCGTCCATATCGTCAAGAACTACACCGGTGACGTCCTGAACTTCGAAACGGCGGCAGAACTCGCCGAAGCGGAAGGCGTTAATGTCCGCACGGTCCTCGTCAACGATGATGTTGCCGTTGAGGATTCGCTGTACACGGCGGGCCGGCGCGGCGTCGGAGGGACGGTGCTGGTGGAAAAGATCGCAGGAGCTGCCGCCGAGCGTGGGGATGGGCTGGACGTGGTGGCCGCCATCGGCGAACGGGTCAACAGCAACGTCCGCACCATGGGCGTGGCGCTGAGCGCCTGCACCGTACCCCATGCGGGCTCGCCGAGCTTCGACCTGGCCGAGGATGAAATCGAGATCGGCATCGGGATTCATGGCGAGCCCGGCAGGCACCGTATCCCGATGGAAAACGCTGACGGCATTACCGACCGCCTGTTGGCGCCGGTGCTGGCCGACCTGGGAATAAGTTCCGGGGACCGGGTGCTGCTGTTCGTGAACGGAATGGGCGGCACCCCCTTGAGCGAGTTGTACATTGTCTACCGGCGGGCCGCGCAGGTGCTCGCGGACAGGGGAGCCGCCGTCGAGCGGTCCCTGGTGGGGAACTACATCACAGCCCTCGAGATGCAGGGCTGCTCCATCTCAGTGCTGCGGCTGGACGACGAACTGACCGAACTGTGGGACGCTCCGGTCCACACGGCAGCACTGCGCTGGGGCGTGTAGCTGTGGTTTTGGACGTGAACTGGACGGTAAAGTGGCTGACCCTGTGCGCGCAGGCGATGGCGGAGCACAGGGTTGAGCTGATCGAGCTGGACCGGGCCATCGGGGATTCTGATCACGGCGAAAACATGGACCGCGGCTTCCAGGCTGTCCTGGACAAGCTGTCCGAATCCCCGCCGGAAACGCCAGGCGCTGCGCTGAAGCTGACGGCAATGACGCTGATGTCCAAGGTGGGTGGCGCCGCCGGTCCGCTCTATGGAACGGCGTTTCTGCGGGCGGCAACTTCCCTCGGGGACTCTGCGGAAATTGCTCCTGCCGCGTGGGCCGACGCCTTGACTGCGGCACGGGACGGGATAGTGGCCAGGGGAAAAGCGGAGCCAGGGGACAAAACCATGGTTGATGCCTGGACGCCGGCGGCAGAGGCAGCAAGTATGGCCGCGGCAGACAGCAGCCCGGATGCCTTGACGGTTCTGGTCGCCGCGGCAGAGGCCGCCGAAGCCGGAGCCGTGGCTACCGATCCGCTGGTAGCCCGGAAGGGACGCGCAAGCTATCTGGGGGAGCGAAGCGCCGGGCACCGGGATCCCGGCGCCGCTTCCAGTGCGCTGATTCTCCGGGCGGCCGTGAAGGCGGCTGCGTGACCGTCAGCATCGTGGTGGTCTCCCACAGCGAAAAGATAGCCGACGGCGCCGTGGAGCTCGCCGCCCAGATGGCGCCGGACGTCGTGCTTCTGGCGGCGGGCGGCACCATGGACGGCAGGATCGGAACCAGTTTGGAAAAGGTTCTGGCGGCGCTGGACAAGGTGGCTGGCGGTGACGGAGCGGTAATCCTGACTGACCTTGGTTCTGCCGTAATGACTGCCGAATCCGCACTGGAATTCGCCGAGGACGCCGCGGAGATGGTGCTGGCGGACGCACCGTTGGTGGAGGGCCTCGTGGCTGCAGCCGTGGCTGCACAGGGCGGCGGGGATGTGCAGGCGGTGAAACGGGCGGCGGAAGCTGTGCGTGGCCCTGCCCGGCAGGCCGGAAGTCCCGCGCTGCAGGAGGTCGGGGAAGGCTCTGTCACCGGTTCCGGTCCCGATTACACGGGTGACTTTGAGCTCGTCAACCAAGCCGGTATGCATGCACGTCCCGCCGCAAAGATCGCCGGCGGGCTGTCGTCGCTGGATGCCGAGGTGCAGGTCAACGGGGTTGACGGCGCCTCCATGACGGCGCTCATGACGTTGGCAGCCGGCAGGGGGTCCGTGTTGCACGTGGAAGCGTGGGGAGCGGACGCGGAGCGGGCGGTGAACTACGTGGGCGGGCTGGTGCAGGCAGGCTTCGGGGAACCGTAGCTGCCTCAACAATCCGAATGAAGGCCGGGCGGTGTGTTCCCAGCACGGCAGCGGGTTCCTGCGAATATGCTCGATGCCATGGAACGGCTCCACCTTGAAGACAACTCCCCGGATATTGAAGTGCTGGAAGGGCAGCTGTCCGTTGAGGAACTCCTCGCGGAGCTGGGCTTCGAGTGGCGGGCTGAGTCAGAGGCCGCGGGAGGCCCGGACGAGGCTGCAACGGATGAGAGTTTCACCCAACCGGCGCTGTTCTAGCCTCAGGACTGCTCATGCAGGCCATGGGCGTCGAGCAGCACCGATGCGGTGATAAACCTGCCGCATTGCTCGCCGAACGGATAGTCGCCCCGGGGGCGGAAGTCCAGGGTATGCACAGGCAGGGGTGATCCGTCCGGGGCAGTTGCCGATGCGGTTACCGACATGGGCGCTTCGGTGAGGGTTTGCAGGAACAGGTTGGCGAACTTCGTTCCGTCGGGGGAGGCAGTGGCGGAGCACACGCCTTCCGGGGTGCAGCCCTGGTCGATCGACGCGCTGCCCGGGTGGAATTCCACGTCATCTTCGGTGCACTCGCCATCCTGGCAGGCCTTGAGGTGCAGTGCTGCCACCTGGGGCGCGTAGTTGGCTGAAACCGTGACGGACACGGCGATGGCCTGTGCAATGGCCGGGCATGGGGCCGCGCCGGGGCCGGGGCCGCACGCAGAGGCGAGTCCCGCCATCGTAATTAACGCTAAAAGCAGCCCGGGCTTGCCCATACTTCAGGGTACGGCTGGGGCACTGCCTCCGCGCCGTCAGCGGCGAAGTGGTGCAAACATCGTTATGCTGCCGCGCTCAGGCCAGCGGGAAGACGCCGATAAACCAGAACAGCGCGATCGCGAACACCGCGAAGAACGGGATCAGGCAACCCATCGCTGTCCTGGGGGCGGAGGGAACCTGGAGTGACTCGTTGGGGTTGGCGGGGTTGTAAGCCACCTCAATCAAGGACCCAGGCACCGGCTTGCCGGCGAAGGATACTTCGGATTCACCCGCGAACAAGGTGCCGTGCGGATCGGTGAACTGGTAAGTGGGGAAGAAGCGCCGGCTGCGGGTGGATCCGCCGCCGCCGTTGGTCCACCCCGCAATGCTGCCGGTGACAGTTGCCTGCACCTTCGGCCACGCTGCCGTGAGCTGGTCCCGGCGCCTGGTTTTGCGGACGGACTGGACGAGGGCGACGAGCGCGGCCACAACAAACAGGGCCCAGATGACGTACAGAATGATTCTCACGGTTTCCCCCGGTTCCGGTCACCAAGAAGTATGCCATTCCGCCCACCAGCCCCGGCGCCGCTGTCCGGACGGGTGCTCAGGCGGGAAGCCGGTACCCGCCGCCGTGCAGCTCCGCGAGGCCGTCGGCGAGCAGGCCAGCGAGGGCCCGTTCCAGCTGCTCAGGAGCAGAATTCAACCGGTGCAGGGCGCCCAGCGGCACGCCAATCCCTGCCGGTGCGAAGCCCAGGTCGGCCGGCTCCCGCTGGAACATCTCCGGCGGCACCGGCGCAGCGGCCTCGCGCAGCACGGCGATCACGGCTCCGCGGACCTGGCGGTCAGTGCCGTGCCAGGCCTGGCCCTTCGGGACGTACGACGGCGGCGGCTCCCCGGCTGCTCGCCAAGCGCACGAGTCCCTGACCGGGCAGTCCCCGCACTTGGGTGCGCGGGCTGTGCAGATCAGCGCCCCCAGCTCCATCACCGCAGCGTTCCAGCGGACGGATGTGCCGTCGTCGTCCGGCAGGAGCTGGGCGGCGAGCCGCATCTCGGCCGCGGTCAGCGCCGGGGCGGGAAGTGCCGCCCCGGTAACAAGCCTGGCGTGGACCCGCCTGATGTTGGTGTCCACCACAGTTTCACGGCGTCCATAGGCGAAGGCGGCCACCGCCGCCGCCGTGTAACTGCCCACGCCGGGCAGCGCCAGCAGTTCGGCGTAGTTGTCCGGAACCTTGCCGCCGTGGTCCTGGACGATGGCCGCTGCTGCTGCGTGCAGCCGCAATGCCCGGCGCGGGTAGCCCAGACGGCCCCAGGAACGCACTGCCTCTCCCGCAGGTTCACCAGCGAGGCCAGCCGGTGTGGGCCAGCGCTTCAGCCACTCCAGCCAGACGGGCAGCACCCGGACCACGGGGGTTTGCTGCAGCATGATTTCGCTGACCAGCACGCCCCAGGGTGAACAGTCGGGCTTCCGCCAGGGAAGGTCCCGGGCAATTTCCGCGAACCAGCTGTTGATCCGGCCGTGCAGCATCTGCAGTTCCGCCCCGGCGGGAAAGAGGGCAGGCGAAGCGGTGGTGGAGGCTTGAGTATCGATTTCAACACTGTAATTGATCCGCTTGGCGGGCCGGAAACGTGATGTGACCAGAGCGTTGTCCGGGCGGCGGCGTGGTGGCGGAGCAGATCCGCGCCCGTTCTCTAGCCTAGAAGAATGGGCAGGCAAGGCGATTCAGCATCACGTGGCAGGGCGACTACATCCGGTTCCAGCACCGTCCGCAAGCCTAGCCCCGCTGTGTACCGCCGGCGCCGGGTGTTCCTGGGTGCGGCGCTACTGATGGTGATTGCACTGATTGCCGGAAGTTTTGCCCTTGCCGGGGCCTTCAGCGGCAAGTCCGAGCAGGCGTCCTCCACGGACGGTGCCGGCGCAACAGCGTCCGCTGATCCCTCCACCCAGGCATCGCCGTCGGCCTCGCCTCCGGAACCCACGCCCACGCCATCGGCCACCCCCTCCTGCAACCAGAACCTCGTGACGGTCTCCGCGTCGACGGACAAGGCCGCGTACGGGCCCGAGGAAAACCCGCTGCTTACCCTTAAGGTGACCAACGGCGGCACAATGCCGTGCGAGGTCAACATCGGAACGTCGCAGATGGAGTTCCTGGTGACAAGCGGCGCGGACCGCATCTTTTCGTCCCGGGACTGCCAGGCAAAGAGCGAAGACCTGGTGAAAATCATCGCTCCGGGTGCCAGCGAGACTGCCAACTTCCCGTGGCCGCGCAACCGCAGCGTTGAAGGCTGCCAGCCCGTGGAAGCCAAGCCCGGGGGCGGCGGGGCGTATTACATTTTCACGGCGAAGCTTGGCTCCAAAGCCAGCCCCAAGGCAGTCTTCCAGCTGGCCTGACGAGTCCTGCCAAGCTCTTAGAGGAAGCGGTCCAGCAGGCTTGCTTCCGCCATCCGGCTTAGGCCTTCACGCACAGTCCGGGCGCGCTGGTCGCCGATGCCGTCCACGGTCATGAGATCGTCGATGGTGGCTGCCATCAGGAACTGCAGCCCGCCGAAGTGGTCCACCAAACGGTCCGCCACGGCTTTCGGGACTGCCTTCAATCCCGAAAGAAGCCTGTAACCCCGGGGCTGCACCACGGCGTCCAGGTTTGCCTCGCCGCCCGCGAACCCGACGATTCCGGAGATCTTTCCGAGGTCGATCAGCTCGGTGGGTCCCAGGTTCACCAGGGCGCTGACGGCCTTTTCGATGTCTTCGGGGGAAGCGTTGGGCGAGGCGTAGTCGCGGATGATGACGTCGCTTCCGGGGCCGCGGCCCACGGTGAGCTCATCAAGCTGGAGGGAGAGGAGGCGGCCGTCTTCGCCCAGTTCCAGGACGTACTGGGAGATTTCCTCGGAGATGCGGCGGACCATTTCCTGCCGCTGCAGGGTGACGGCCACATCGCGAACCGTCACCATCGCCTCGATCTCCAAAGCGGACAGCGAGCTGGTGACCTGGTCCAGGCGCGAGCGGTAGCGCTCCAGGGTGGCCAGTGCCTGGTTGGCGCGCGCCAGGACCTTCTCCGAACCCTCCAGGACGTGCCGGAGCCCGTTGACGTACAGGGCAATGATCTGCATGGACTGGCTGACGGAGATGACAGGCACGCCGGTCTGGATGGCCACGCGTTCGGCCGTGCGGTGGCGGGTGCCGGATTCCTGGGTTTCGATGCTGGAGTCCGGGACCAGCTGCACTGCTGCGCGGAGGATATTGCCGGCGTCCTTGTCGCAGATGATTGCCCCGTCCATCTTGGCGAGCTCGCGCAGGCGCGTGGGGGAGAAATCGATGCCGATGTCGAAGCCGCCGGAACAGATGGAGTCGATGGTCCGGTCCGAGCCCAGCACGATGAGGGCGCCGGTACGGCCCCGGAGAATGCGTTCCAGGCCGTCCCGGAGCGGGGTTCCGGGTGCCACTCTGCCCAGAGTTGCCCTCAGAGATTCTTCGGGGCTCCGCGCCATCAGGTGTTTCCCTTCACAGTTGCGAACTTTCGCCCGCAGGAATGCCGGCTTTAACGCTTGGCCGGCAGGATCAAAAAGTACTCATTTCCCGCAAGCTCAATGATAGGGGTAAGAAACACCGACTTCCGCACGGGCAAGCCCTAAAGTGCCCCATTAGGGGAGGGCAGGAGGAGGCGCAGGAACGCGTTTGACGGCGGGTGGCAGGGCGGCACTTTCCCGGTCCGGAGCAGTCAAAGACAGTGCAGGACTCAGCGTGCCCGCTCGCGCAGCATCCGTTCGAGCTCCCTGCTGACTTTGCTGAGTGACGCTGCGCGAAGGGCCCGTTCGTCCACAACCACCTGCTTCCGGGGCCGGGGCTCCCCTGCAGCGAAGCCGTCTCCACCCGAAGGAGACCCAAGTCCCTGCTCTCCTGGTGCTTCAGGGGCGCCCGCCAACGGATCAAAGAACAATTTCCCTGGATAGGAAGTGCAGCCCGCGGCTTCCGATCTTTTCGGCGGCGTAGGGGACGTGAGGGGCGTCATCATGCGGTCACGGTACCCCGCACTCATTTCGCCGTTTTGAACCGCGGGTTTCGCCGGTGTTAAGCAGAGCCCGTGCTGGTGCTCCAAGCTGCGATAAACTGGGAACTTGGCTGTCCGCCAGCCCGTCTCCCCTGAAGCCTGTCCAATGCCAGGGGCAGCCCAAACCGCAGCGAAAGTAGCACCGTGTCCCAAGATGTCCTCACCCCCGCCCGGATCTCGGAGATTCACAAAGAGGCGGGCCGGCGTCGGACCTTTGCTGTCATTTCCCACCCCGACGCCGGCAAGTCCACGCTGACCGAGGCGCTGGCCCTGCACGCCAAGGTGATCGGCACCGCCGGTGCTTCCAGCGGCAAGGCCAACCGCAAGGAAACAGTCTCGGACTGGATGCAGATGGAAAAGGACCGCGGAATCTCCATCAGCTCCGCGGCGCTGCAGTTCTCCTACCGCGACACCGTCATCAACCTCCTGGACACCCCCGGCCACGCGGACTTCTCCGAGGACACCTACCGCGTCCTGGCCGCCGTCGACTGTGCAGTGATGCTCGTGGACGCGGCCAAGGGCCTCGAAACCCAGACCATGAAGCTGTTCGAGGTCTGCAAGCAGCGGAACCTCCCAATCATCACCGTCATCAACAAGTGGGACCGGCCCGGCCTGGACGCGCTGGCCCTCATGGACGAGATCACCGAGCGCACCGGGCTCCAGCCCATGCCCCTGACCTGGGCCGTGGGCATCTCCGGGGACTTCCGCGGCGTTTGGGACCTCCGCAACGACCGTTTCGCACGCTTCCAGCGCAACAATGCCGGCGCGCAGATTGCCATCACCGAGTACTTCACCCCGGAGGAAGCAGCGGAGAGCCAGGGCAGCAACTGGTCCGATGCCGTGGACGAAGCGGGCCTGGTGATCGAATCCAACCTGGAGTTCGACGTCGAAAGCTTCCACGCCGGCAAGGCCACCCCCATCCTGTTCAGCTCCGCCGCGCTGAACTTCGGCGTCAAGGAACTGCTGGACGCGCTGGTTGACTTCGCCCCGCCGGCAGCCCCCCGGCCGGACGTGGACGGCACCCCGCGTCCCGTCGCATCGCCGTTCTCCGGATTTGTGTTCAAGGTCCAGGCCGGCATGAACAAGGCCCACCGCGACCACGTTGCCTTCATCCGCGTCTGCTCCGGCGTCTTCGAGCGCGGCATGGTGGTCACCCAGACCCGCACCGGGAAATCCTTCGCCACCAAGTACGCGCAGCAGGTGTTCGGCCGCGAACGCGAAGTGATCGACGAGGCGTACCCCGGGGACGTGGTGGGCCTGGTCAATGCGTCCTCCCTGCGTGTGGGGGACAGCCTCTTCCTCGAGGACCCGGTGGAATACCCAGCCATCCCGCTGTTCGCCCCGGAACACTTCCAGGTTGCGCGTTCCAAGGACCCCAGCAAGTTCAAGCAGTTCCGCCGGGGCATCGAGCAGCTCGAGCACGAAGGCGTGATCCAGGTGCTCCGGTCAGACGTCCGCGGAGACCAGGCCCCGGTGCTTGCTGCCGTCGGCCCCATGCAGTTCGAGGTGGTGGAGGACCGGATGGCGCACGACTTCAGCGCCCCCATGCGGCTGGAACGCCTGCCCTACTCCCTGGCCAGGATTTCGACGGCGGATGCCATGCCCGCGCTCGCCAACGTACCGGGCGCCGAGGTGCTCCTGCGGTCCGACGGCGAGTACCTGGCCTTGTTCAATGATGTTTGGGCCCTCCGCCGGATCGAAAAGAACCACCCGGACCTCACCCTTGTCCCCATCGGTACACACAACCCCGCAAAGTAGGAACCGTGAACGCAGTTCAACCCCGTGCGCTGATCACGGGCGCCGGCACCATCAATCCGCTTGGTTCGTCTGTGGCCGAAACCTGGTCAGGCCTGGTGGCCGGAAAGTCCGGCATTGCCCCGCTTGAGGAGGCCTGGGCGGAACAGCTGCCCGTGAAGATCGCAGGACAGGTCACCGCTGACCTTTCCGGGCACCTCAGCACCCGCGAGATGAAGCGCATGGACCGCTGCGGGCAGCTGGCGCTCATCGCTGCCCGGGAAGCCTGGAAGCAGGCCGGCGCCCCGGCGGTGGATCCCGAGCGCTTTGCCGTGGTGATCGGCTCTGCGTACGGCGGGCTGGGCTCCACCCTGGAGCAGGACCGGACCCTTGCCGAATCCGGCCCCCGCAAGGTCTCGCCGCACACTCTTACCCGCCTTATGGTCAACGGCCCGGCGGCCTGGGTCTCCATCGACCTTGGCGCCCGCGGCGGCGCCCGGACGCCGGTAAGCGCCTGTGCCTCCGGGGCAGAGGCGATTGTCCAGGCAGCGGAGATGATCCGCTCCGGGGCGGCCGACGTCGTTATTGCCGGCGGTGTTGATGCCTCCATCAACGACCTGGTGATCACCGGCTTCTCCCAGATCCGTGCGCTGTCCACCCGCGCCGGGGACCCGCAGCGGGCATCACGCCCGTTCGACGGCGCCCGTGACGGCTTTGTCCTCGCGGAGGGCGCCGGCGTGGTGGTGCTGGAGAGCGAAGAACACGCCCGCGCCCGCGGCGCAGCGGTGCTGGGGGCAGTGGCAGGCGGAGCGGTGACCTCGGACGCGAACGATATCGTGGCGGCTGATCCTGCCATGCAGCGGCGCGTCATGCAGAAGGCGCTCGAATCCGCAGGCCTCACGGCCCAGGACATCGGGTTTGTGCACGCCCACGCAACTTCCACACCCGTGGGGGACCGGCTCGAGGGCCAGGCCATCAACGCGATCTTCGGCCCCGGCATCCCGGTCACCTCCACCAAGGGCCACACCGGCCACCTGCTGGGCGGCGCCGGAGCGCTCGCCGCCGTGGTGGTCCTTGAAGCCCTGCGCACCGGGATGCTGCCCGGGACCCTCAACGTTGAAGAGCTGGACCCGGAGGTAGACCTTAACGTCGTCACCGAAGACGCGCGCCAGCTCCAGCCGGAGAATGCTCCGGCCGGCCTGGTGAACGCCTTCGGCTTCGGCGGGCACAGCGTTGCCCTGGTAATCACCGGCCAGTAACACAGAGGCCCGGGGACGGTTTTCCCGGCCCGGGCCTACCACTGGCTGCGCTGTTAGGCGCGGCTGGGGACCGGATCCCCGACCCGCAGTTCGCGAACTTCAGGCGCTGCATCATTCCCGCTGCGGCGTTCCTTCAGGAAGTACACCAGGCCTGCGGCAATGGTGGAGGCGGCCGCCAGTGCAAACAGGCCGGGGATGACGCTTCCCGTCTGTTCCTTGATGATGCCGAAACCGAACGGTGCAACGAACCCGCCCAGGTTGCCCAGCGAGTTGATGATGGCGATTGCTGGAGCCAGGACCAGCGGGTGCAGCCCGGACTGCGGGATGGTCCAAAATAGCGGGGATGCGCTTTTGAAGCCCATGGCGGCGACGGCCAGGAACACCAGGGCCATAACCGGTGAGGCGACGGCTGCCGCGAAGGTGCCAACCGCGGCCACCAGGAGTGCAACCACCAGCAGTGGCTTCTTGGACCGGGCCTTGTCCTGCAGCTTTGCCGCGAAGTACATGGCGAACACGGCGCAGATCCACGGGATGGAGGACAGGAACCCCACGGTCAGGTCGGTGGTGCCGGGGATCTGCTTGATGATGTTGGGGAGCCAGAATGTGTTGGCGTAGATGGACAACTGCACGGAGAAGTAGATGCCGCACAGCAGCAGGATCTGCGGGTTCAGGAGCATTTTCCAGCGGTTGATCTTTCCTCCGTCGGCCATGGCGTGCTGCGCGTCCTCATCGGCGATGGCGCGGGACAGGGCGTCCTTTTCAGAAGCGGTAAGCCACTTGGCGTCCCTGATTTCGGCGTCCAGGAGGAAGAACACGGTGATGCCGACGACGACGGACAGGGCGCCTTCGAAGCCGAACAGCCACTGCCAGCCGCGCAGGCCCAAGGCACCGTGGAGGCTGAGGAGCATCCCGGCGATGGGGCCGGACAGCGCTGCGGCGATGGAAGAGCCGGCGATGAAGATTGCCGTGGCTTTGCCGCGCTGGCCGGCGGGAACCCAGCGGGCAAAGTAAAAGATGACGGCGGGAAAGAACCCGGCCTCCGCTGCACCCAGCAGGAACCGCAGGACGTAGAACATGGTCTCGCTCTGTACGAACGCCATGAGGAAGGAAACCGTGCCCCAGCTGATCATGATCCTGGTGAGCCAGACCTTGGCGCCGTACTTCTCCATCATGACGTTGCTGGGAAGCTCGAAAATCGCATACGCGATAAAGAACAGCCCGGCCCCGAACCCGTAGGCGGCGGCACCGATGCCAACGTCTGCCTGGAGGTGGTCCTGGGCGTACCCGATGTTTGACCGGTTCAGCTGGTTGCAGACCAGCATGACAAGCATGATGGGCAGCACGCGCTTGAAGAACTTTTTTGTGGCCGAGGCCACGTCCGAGACGGCATTGTCCACAGACATCATTGAATGTTTCCTTTGGAATAGATAACGCAGGCTGGCTGCGGGCTCCCGAAAGTAGTGGGGCCGGCCACAGCGACCCCACTACTTTACTGGACGGCACCTGCCGGGCAGCTACCCGAAGGCAGCTGCTGGGGGGCTGCTACCGTAGCGGACAGTTTCTATCGGATCAGGCAGGGCCGCTTCGGATCGAAGGACCAGCCATCGATGTAGAACTGCATGCCGATGCTGTCGTCGCGGGCGTCAAGGCCGTGCGCCAGATACAGCTGGTGCGCCTTGTCCAGGGCTTCGCGGTCCAGTTCGATGCCGAGGCCGGGGGCATCCGGAACCTCGATGGCGCCGCCCTTGATCTGCAGCGGTTCCTTAGTGAGGCCCTGGCCGTCCTGCCAGATCCAATGCGTGTCCAGTGCAGTGATTTCGCCCGGCGCCGCGGCGCCCGTGTGCGTGAACATGGCCAGCGAGATGTCGAAGTGGTTGTTCGAGTGTGATCCCCAGGTAAGGCCGAACTCGTGGCACATCTGCGCCACGCGTACCGACCCGTGCATGGTCCAGAAGTGCGGGTCGGCGAGCGGAATATCGACCGCGTTGCTGCGGATTGCGTGCGACATCTCGCGCCAGTCCGTGGCGATCATGTTGGTGGCCGTCTTCAGGCCGGTGGCCCGGCGGAACTCGGCCATAACCTCGCGGCCGGAGAAGCGGCCTTCAGCACCGCAGGGATCCTCGGCGTACGCAACGACGCCCTGCATCCGCTTGCCCAGCCGGATGGCTTCGTCCAGCAGCCAGCCGCCGTTGGGGTCAAGCGTCACCCTGGCCTCGGGGAAGCGCTTGGCCAAGGCCGTGACCACATCCACTTCGTCGTCGCCGGACAGCACGCCGCCCTTGAGCTTGAAGTCGCTGAACCCATACCGTTCCTGGGCGGCCTCTGCCAGGGCGACGACGGCGTCCGGAGTCATTGCCTCCTGGCGCCGGAGCTTCTCCCAACGGTCAGCCGGTGCATCCTCCACCAGGTAGGGCAGGTCGGTGCGGGAATGGTCACCGATGAAGAAGAGGTAGCCGAGCATCGGCACGGAGGAGCGCTGCTGGCCGTCGCCCAGCAGTTCCGCCACCGGGGCGCCGATGAACTGGCCGTGCAGGTCCAGCAGGGCCGACTCGACGGCGGTGACTGCATGGACGGTGGTACGAAGGTCGAAGGTCTGCAGGCCACGGCCGCCGGCATCACGGAAGGCAAACTCGGCCGCCACTTCACGCAGGAGCGACCGGTAGCGTGCCACCGGCTTGCCGTTGATGAGGGCGCCGGCTTCCTCGATGGTGGTGCGGATCTTCTCGCCGCCGGGAACCTCGCCGAGTCCTGTCCGGCCATCGGAGTCGGTGATGATGACGATGTTGCGGGTAAAGAAGGGGCCGTGCGCTCCGCTGAGGTTCATCAGCATGCTGTCATGGCCGGCAACGGGCACTACTTCCACGCGGGTGATGGTGGGCTGGTTGCTCATGCGCCGACCTCGGCTTTCTCTGCAGCGGGGACCACTTCGCCATCGATCCGTCGGTTCAGGTGCCAGGGGTTGGCATCCTGCAGCGCCTCCGGGAGGAGTTCCTGGGGGAGGTTCTGGTAGGCGACGGGGCGCAGGAAGCGGTTGATGGCGAGTGTTCCGACTGACGTGGTGCGGGAGTCGGAGGTGGCGGGGAAGGGGCCGCCGTGAACCATGGCGTGGCCGACTTCGACGCCGGTGGGCCAGCCGTTGACGATGATGCGGCCCACCTTCTGTTCCAGGACCGGAAGGAGGCGTGCCGCCGTCGGGTAGTCCTCTTCCGTCAGTTGCAGCGAAGCGGTGAGCTGGCCTTCGATGCGGGTGGCGGCCTGGAGGAGGTCCTCCACCGAGGCGTAGCGGATCACCAGGGATGCGGCGCCGAAGATTTCCTCGTGCAGGACGTGGTTGCTGGTGAATGCCGTAACGCCGGTGCCGAAGATCGTGGGGGCGGGGGCGTTTTCGGTGGGGCCGGAAGTGCCCTGGCCGATGACCTGGACGCCGCCGGCGCTGCCGAGGGCTTTGGTACCGGCGTTCCAGGATTCGGCGATCCCCGCGGTGAGCATGGTCTGGCCGGCGCAGGCGGAAACGGCACGGCCGACGGCGGCTGCGAGTTTGTCACCGTCCTCGCCTTCCGGGGCGAACAGCAGTCCGGGGGAGGTGCAGAGCTGGCCGGAGCTGCCCGTGACAGAGGTGACATACTGCTGGGCCAGCGCGTCGATGTCACCTTTGAGGGCGCCATCAAAGACGAAGACCGGGTTCAGCGACGACATTTCCGCGTAGACCGGGATCGGTTCGGGGCGGGCGGCGGCGGTGCGCATCAGGGCGACGCCGGCGGACTGGGAGCCCGTGAAGCCGACGGCCTTGATGGCGGGGTCGGCGACGAGGGCCTGTCCGATGCTCGCGCCCGGGCCGTAGACCAGGGAGAAGACGCCGGGGTGCAGGCCGTTGTCCTTTACGGCCTTGGTGATGGCCTGGCCGACGAGTTCGCTGGTGCCCGGGTGGGCGTTATGGGCTTTGAAGACGACCGGGCAGCCGGCGGCGAGGGCCGAGGCGGTGTCTCCACCCGCCGTCGAGAAGGCCAGCGGGAAATTGCTGGCGCCGAACACGGCGACGGGGCCGAGCGGGATCTGACGCTGGCGGATGTCCGCGCGGGGGAGGGGAGTGCGCTCGGGCAGGGCGGGGTCGATGCGGACCCCGCGGAAGTCGCCCTGCCGGACGACCGCTGCGAACAGGCGCAGCTGGCCGGTGGTGCGGGCGCGTTCGCCCTGGAGCCGGGCGGAAGGCAGGCCGGTTTCCTGGCCGGCGCGGATGATCAGTTCCTCGCCGATGGCCTCGATGTTGTCCGCGATCGCTTCCAGGAAGCCGGCGTGCGCTTCCGGGTCAAGGGTGCTGAAGGACGCGAAGGCCTCGGCGGCCGCAGCCGTTGCTGCCTTGAGCTGCTCCTCGGTGAGCAGCGTGTACGTGGGCTCCAGCGCCTGGTTCGTTGCCGGGTCGAAGCCGAACGTGGTTTTGCCTTCGCCGGCCGTGGGCTGTCCGGCGATCAGGGAGTGTCCGGTAAGGGTCACAGTGGTTCCTCCTAGTAAAGGGTGGATCAGGAGACGGTTGATCAGGAGACGGCCGCGATGAGGGCCTTGAGGTCCGCGAGGTCCTGCTCGGCGAGGTCCTGCAGCGGCGGGCGGACCGGCCCGGCGGAGCGGCCGATGGCGTCCAGGCCACCCTTGACGATGGACACGGAATATCCTTTCACACGGTCGCGGATGTCCAGGTAGGGGATGACAAAGTCGTTGAGCTTCTTGTTCACGGCCACGCGGTCGTTGTTGCGCACGTCCTGGTAGAAGTCCAGGGCGAACTGCGGAACGAAGTTGTACATGGCGCTGGAGTACGTGCTCATGCCAAGCTGCAGGAGCGGCAGCGCGAAGGTTTCGGCGGTAGGCAGGCCGCCAAGGTAGAAGAGCCGGTCGCCGAGCTTGGCGTAGACCCGGGCGTCGTGCTCGAGGTCGCCCACGCCGTCCTTGAAGCCGATGAGGTTGTCGTGGCGGTCGGCCAGGGTTGCCACCGTGGTGTCCTTGTAGATGGCGTTGGCCCGGTTGTAGATGATGACGCCAAGGGAAGTGGCCGCACATACTGCGCTCACGTGTTCGGTCAGCCCGGCCTGGTCCGCTTCAGTCAGGTACGGAGGGAGGAGCAGGAGACCGTCCGCGCCGGCCGCTTCGCCAGCTCTTGCGTTTTCGATCGCTTGCGCGGTGGAACCGCCGGCAGAGGCAAGGACAGGAACCTGGCCGCCCACTTCTTCGACGGCGGTGCGGACTACGCGCTCTGATTCCGCAGGCGTCAGCGAAAAGCCCTCGCCGGTACCGCCGGCCGCGAAAAGGCCTGCCACCGGAAAGCTCGCCTGCCACGCCAGGTGCTTGCGGTAGTTCTCCTCATCGAACTGCAGCTTCGCGTCGAATGAGGTGACAGGGAAGGACAGCAAACCTTCCTTGAGGGTGTCCGCCAGTTCCTGGGGTGAGTACTTTGCCACGGTGTGGTCCTCCGGTGTGTGCGCCGCGGGCGGCGGGCTGATGATTCCTTCCCAGACTAGGAGTGGCGCTGATGCGTGTCTAAGTGCAATTTTGTATGTATTGATACCTTCCAGGCATGACGTGGGATTGCCGCCGCAATCTATTCCATGGCGAACTCCAGGTCCCGCAGCAGGCGCGCAAGGGCAGGATTCGTAATCCTGCGGTTCCAGATGGCGTGCAGCTCCACCTGTTCGCCGTCGCCGCCTGTGAGCGGGAGGAACTCCACGCCCTTGATGCCCAGCAGGGTGGCGGAATGGGGCACAAAGGCCACCCCGCGCTTTGCTGCAACCAGCGACACCATGGTCAGGATCTGGCTCACGGTGTGGACAACATTGGCATGGCTGAAGGGGAGCGTCCGGACTACGAGGTCATAGAAATAGCGGGCTTGGGTGGCGGAATGCATAATCAGCGGCTCCTCTTTGAAGTCCTCCGGCGAGATATCCCGCGCCAACAGCGTCAGCGGGTGGCCGGACGGGACGGCCAGGACCATGGATTCGCGGTAAAGGAGGTGGGAGTCGAAAATCTCCTGGTCGAACGGAGGGCGCGCCAGCCCGAGATCGAGTTCCCCCGTCAGCAGCCCGTTGAGCTGCTCGCCCGTGACCAGCTCCTGCAGGTCCACATCCACATCGGGAATGATTTCTGAAAGCTCCTCCAGCAGCGGCCCCAGGATGCTGAAGCCGCTGGCGGCGGTAAACCCGATGCGGAGAATGCCTGACCGCCCTGAGGCGATCCGCCGCGCCGTTACCGGCGCCCGTTCGGCAAGGGCCATGAGGCGGCGCGCCTCCTCCAGGAACGTCTGGCCGGCATGCGTCAACTCCACTTTGCGGTTGTCCCGCTCAAGCAGTTCAGCGCCCACGGCCTTCTCCAGCTTCTGGATCTGGCGGCTCAACGGGGGCTGCGTCATGCTAAGCCGTTCCGCCGCCCGTCCAAAGTGGAGCTCCTCCGCTACGGCGATGAAGCCTGCAAGCTGGTCAAAAGTAAACATGATGCCTTCCAGGTATCAAATGATGCAAATTCGGGCTTAGACATGCATCATAACCACTCCCTACACTCGACAAAGCGAACGGGGTGACCCGCTTCACAGATGTTCCGGGCCCCAACGCCCGCCGTGCCAACTAGGAGTTCCAATGAAGCACTTCCCCACACGCCGCACGATCCTCGGAGCGGCGTCGGCCGTTACGCTGCTGACGCTGACGGCGTGCGGCAATGTCGCCGGCGGCGGCGCGGCCGACTCGGCCACTTACCCGTCCGGCCCCGTTAACCTCTCCGTAGGCCAGGCTGCCGGCGGCAGCACCGACCTGATTGCCCGCGCCCTCGCCGAAGGTGCCTCAAAGACACTCGGCCAGCCGATGCCAGTGGTCAACAAGCCCGGCGCCAACGGCGCCCTGGCCACCAAGGAAGTGGCCGGCAAGGCCGCCGATGGCCAGGAACTGGTCCTGCTCAACGCATCCCTGATCACCATCACCCCGCTGGCGGTCAGCGCCGATGAAGCCGTGAACATTGATGACCTGGACATCATTACGGGCTTGTCGCAGGACGACTACGTGCTGGTAGCCAGCGCCGAGTCCGGGTTTAAGACCTTCCAGGACGTGACCGCAGCAGGACGCAACGTCACCTTCGGCACCACCGGCGTCGGCACGGGCAGCCAGCTGGCCCAGACCGTGCTGTTCAAGCAGGCTGACGTCAAAGGCACGGACATCCCCTTTGACAGCGGCAAGCCGGCCCTGACCGCAGTCCTCGGCAACCAGGTGGAGCTCGCCACTATCCAGCTGGGCGAAGCCATGCCGCAGATCGAGGCCGGAAAGGTGAGCCCGCTCCTGGTCTTCTCGGAAGAGCGCACCAGCTTCCTTCCTGACACGCCCACGGCAAAGGAAGCCGGCTATGACGTTCCGGTTGCCCAGTACCGTGCAGTTGCCGCCCCGAAGGGTACCCCGCAGGAAGTCAAGGACAAGCTGCTCGCCGCGTTCCAGGAGTCGTTCAAGTCTGACGCCTACAAGGAGTTCAACAAGAAGAACTCGCTGACCCCGAAGGAGATTTCCGGTGAGGAAGTCGTCACGGAATGGAAGGCATCCGCAGCGAAGTACAAGGAACTGGTGGAGAAGTACGGCATCAGCCTGAGCGGAAATAAGTGAATTCTGTGAAAGGAGGCGGGGGCGGGCCCGGGGGGGGGGGGGGGGGGGCGGGGGGGGGGGGGGGGGGGGGGGGCC
>JBKJVX010000172.1:0-3101 GCA_046717065.1 Arthrobacter sp.
AAGTTACTGGGAGCGTGATATGCATGAGCGCAGCATCAACAGCTGAGCCCGCTTTCGTCGCCAAAACCAAGACAGGCCGGTTCACCGACTTCGTCGATGCACGTGTTGGCGGTTCCGGAATCCTCCGTGAATTCGGCCGAAAAGTCTTCCCGGACCACTGGTCCTTTATGTTCGGCGAAGTAGCCCTGTACTCTTTCGTCATCCTGCTGCTTTCGGGCACGTTCCTGACGTTCTTCTTCGATCCGTCCATGGCGGAGACGCACTACGACGGCTCCTACGTTCCCCTCAAGGGCGTTGAGATGTCGGTGGCCTACAGCTCGTCACTGGACATCTCCTTTGACATCCGTGGCGGCCTCTTTATGCGACAGGTCCACCACTGGGCAGCACTGCTGTTCGTGGCTTCCATCGCCGTGCACATGCTGAGGGTCTTCTTCACTGGGGCCTTCCGCAGGCCCCGCGAGATGAACTGGGTTGTCGGCAGTGTCCTCCTGATCCTGGCCATGGCTGCAGGTTTCACGGGCTACTCCCTCCCCGACGATCTGCTCTCAGGCAACGGCCTGCGCATCATTGACGGCGTGATCAAGTCCATCCCGATCGTTGGCACGTACATCTCGTTCTTCCTCTTCGGCGGAGAATTCCCGGGCACTGCCATCATTGGCCGCCTGTACATGCTGCACATCCTGCTGGTGCCGGCACTGATTCTGCTGATGATCGTCCTGCACCTCTTCATGGTCGTCGTGCACAAGCACACCCAGTACCCCGGTCCGGGCCGCAACGACAACAACGTTGTGGGTTACCCGCTGGGTCCTGTCTACGCCGCGAAGGCCGGTGGATTCTTCTTCATCGTCTTCGGTGTCCTGGCCCTGATGGCCGGTTTCTTCACCATCAACCCGATCTGGAACTACGGTCCGTACGACCCCTCCCCTGTGTCGGCCGGTACCCAGCCCGACTGGTACATCGGTTTTGTTGACGGCGCGCTGCGCCTGATGCCCGGTACGTTGGGAGACTGGCAGGTCGAACAGAACTGGTTCGGCTACGTGTTCAGCTTCAACGTCCTGCTCCCGGCCCTGGTGCCCGCCGGCATTCTGTTCACGGTGATGTTTATGTACCCGTGGATTGAGCGGTGGATCACCAAGGACGACCGCGAGCACCACGTGCTGGACCGTCCGCGCAACGCCCCGACCCGCACCGCCATCGGCATGGCCGGCTTCGTCTGGTACTGCGTGATGTGGGCAGCTGCAGGGTCCGACCTCATTGCCACCCACTTCGGTGTCTCCCTGAACGATGTCACGTACTGGCTGCGTACCCTGTTCATCATTGGCCCGATCATTGCGTTCATTGTCACCAAGCGGGTGGCCCTGGCCCTGCAGCGCAAGGACCGCGAGATCGCCCTGCACGGACGCGAGACCGGGCGTATCGTCCGCCTCCCGCACGGTGAGTTCATCGAGGTGCACGCTCCGCTGGATGAGTACAAGCGTTACAAGCTCGTGGGATTTGAGTCGCCTGAGGTTCTACCGGCCGTACCGAATGAGCACGGTGTGGTGACCCGCAAGGAGAAGCGGCGCGCATTCCTCTCCAAGTGGTTCTTCGAGGACCGTGTTGCTCCGGCAACCCCTGCTGAGCTGGAAGCGGCCCACGGCCACGGCCACGCAGCAGTTGAAGCACCCGAGGAAGCAAAAAGCCTGAGCCACTAGGCACGCAATCTGGTTCCCAACATAAAAGGCCCGGTCCAATTGGACCGGGCCTTCTATGTTCCCCTCCCCCGCTGTAAGGGCGCTACGGCACACAAGTAATGCAGGGGACGGGAGAGAGGCTCGCCACCTTAGAGATTACGGGACCGGCGCGCTCCAGGGCGCTGCAGCGGGACCCACAGCTTATAGCGGTCGGCGCGGTAATAGGAGACGGAATAGTCCACCATGGTGCGGGAAACAAAAGCGTGGCGCTGGATTTTCAGTAGCGGTGAGCCAACTTCGACGTTGAGCAGCCGGGCGGTGGACGGCGACGCTGCTGTCGCCTCGATCATGTCCTCTCCCCACTCCATCACGAGGCCGAACTGTTCGCTCAGTACGTTGTACAGCGAGGTGGGGGGCTCTCCGTCCAAAAGGCCGGGAACCCGGTGGGCTGGAATGAAATTCTCATCCACGCTCATGGGCTCCCCGTCCGCCAACAAGAGGCGCCGGAAGCGGACCAGCGGCGTTCCCTCATCCAGCTGAAGCTCACGGGCCAGGAATGCGCTGGCGCCGATTTGTTCGAAGCTCAGTACCTTGGCCGCGGGAACCATACCGCGGCGCTGCATCTCCTCGCTGTACGAGGTCAGCTTCACCTGCAGGTCCAGCTTTGGCCTGCGAACGAACGTGCCGAGCCCCACCACGCGCTCGATGACTTCCTCACCTACCAGCGCGTCAATCGCCTGCCGCACGGTCATCCTCGCAAGCCCAAAGCGCTCCGCCAAGTCCCGTTCGGAGGGCAGCGCGGAGCCCGGCCGGCACTGATCGGCAATGTATGTACGGAGGATCTCGCGCAGCTGGACATAGATTGCAGTTCCGCTGTTGCGGTCGATATCGCCGGCTATCGCCCCTGCGCTAGCCGCCACGGCGGGTCTCCCCTGGGTTCACGTTCACCTAACCATTTTAGGATAGGTCTAGACCACTCGCCGCCGCAAGCTGGCCACACTTCGCATGACGGGTACACGGGCCGCTATATTTGGACAGGAAATTTTCAGCAACGACGGATGGGGCCGTCATCAACAAGGAGTTCGCGTTGCCAACACAGAAGGCCGTGGTCACAGCCCTGATCGGACTGCACGCGCGTCCGGCGGCTGTATTCGTCCGGGCGGTGACTGAAACGGGGCTCCCCGTGACCATCACCAAAGCCGGCATCAGGAGGGTGGATGCGCGGTCGCTTCTTCAAGTAATGACCGCAGATTTTCCCTACGGCTGTGAAGTGGAACTGGGCATTGAGGATTCGGCCTTGAACGGTGCCCTGAGCCACGAGAAGGCCGAAGATGCCCTCCGGACCCTGAGTGAGCTGTTGGAGTCGCAGGGGCCGGAATAAGGCCCCCTCTAAAGGCGCTCTAGCGACTGGCCAGGCCGCCGGCAGTA
>JBKJVX010000173.1:0-6271 GCA_046717065.1 Arthrobacter sp.
TGCAGGAGAACGGCATCGCCTTAACGCCGGAACACCTGAAGCTGCTTGCAGCGGCGGAAGCTGCCGGCGCCACCGCCATCTGGATCGCCGTGGACGGTACTGCGGCGGGCATCATCAACCTCCGGGACACCATCAAGGACGGCTCTGCGGCCGCCGTCGGACGAATGAAGTCCCTGGGCCTGCGGCCCATTCTGTTGACCGGTGACAACGCCGCCGTGGCTGCACAGGTGGCTGCCGCCGTCGGCATCGATCCTGCAGATGTCTACGCAGGCATCCTGCCCGAGGGCAAGGTTGAGGTGGTGCGCGCGCTGCAGGCCAGCGGCGCCACCGTGGCCATGGCCGGGGACGGCGTCAACGATGCTGCTGCGCTTGCCCAGGCTGACCTTGGCATCGCCATGGGATCCGGCACCGACGTTGCCATCGAGGCTGCCGACCTCACCGTGATGGGCAATGACCTCTCCCAGGTGGTGCAGGCCATCGAACTGTCCCGCAGGACGCTGGCCACCATCAAAACCAACCTGTTCTGGGCGTTCTTTTACAACGCCGTGGGCATCCCAATAGCGGCCCTGGGGCTGCTCAACCCGATGATCGCCGGCGCCGCGATGGCGGCGAGCTCGGTCCTGGTGGTTGCGAACTCGCTGCGGCTGCGGAGCTTCGGAAGGAAGGCGTAGGGCCCAGGCCCTGAAGCCGAGGCGTCAGGCCGCGCCGTAGCGCACTGCGGCACGCGCCTTGGCCTTGGCGGCCTCCGTCTCCCGGTCCTTGGGCGGGGCCTGCGACACCAGCGAGTCCAGGAGATGCTGGGTGATGTGGGCAATCTCGTGGACCGCCTCCTCAAAGGCTTCCTGGTTGGCCTTGGACGGCTTGGTGCTTCCGCTGACTTTGCGCACATACTGCAACGCTGCGGCGTGCACCTCCTCCGACGTGGCGTGCGGCTCGAAGTTGTGAAGGGTTCGGATATTCCGGCACATACAGCCATGCTAGGCTCTGGAGCGCCTGTGATCGACCCCTCCCCGCAGGGTTTACGCGCCCGCGTCCATGGGGAGCGCGGCATGGGCAGGGGTGCCCATCGACACTGTTTTGCGGGCCGGGGTAGGTTTTAGGCAATGGATCTTCCGGATGAGCCGGGGGGCCGCTGGGGATGCCGACCTTATTCGGATCCACTTTCTTACAAGGAGAAACTGATGGCTATTTGGGGTGCAGACGTTCAGCAGCTTCGTCAGCTGGGCAGCAAGCTTCAGGCAGGTGCGTCCGAGATCGAGACGCAGAAGTCCACTCTCACCAAGGTCCTGAGCAGCACCAACTGGGAGGGCCCCGACGCGGACAAGTTCCGCAACGAGTGGTCCGGAACCCACACCACCATGCTGACCAAGGTGGCGGAAGCACTCAAGGAAGCCGGCGACAAAGCCAGGCGAAACGCCGAAGAGCAGGACCAGGCTTCCCGCTAGTCCGCAGCAGTGCAGGTTCCCGAAGGAGCCGAAGCACTGCCAGGGCCCGGACACTTTCGAGAGTGTCCGGGCCCTGCCATTTAAGAACCGGCGTTGTTGAGGCGACAGTAACTCCGGCGACAGTCGCGCCTAAGGCACGGGTTCGACGTCGTTCGCGTGTTCCAGCGGAGACGCCGCCTTGGGTGCTTCCCGCCCGCCGGTTGTGGCCGACCCCGGTGCGGGACCCCGCAGTTCGTCGAGCCGGACCAGGATGACGCCGCCCACGATCAGCGCGCCGCCCAGGAGCTGGATGGCGCCCGGCAGTTCGCCCAGCAGCAGCCACGCCCACACCACGGCAAAGAGGACCTCTGTCAGCGACACGAAGGACGCCACCTTCGAGCCCAGGGCCCGGGCGGCCATAATGCCGGACACGTAGGCCAGTACCGTGGCCAGGATGACCAGGCCGGCCAGCGAAACCCACCAGGGAGTCACCCATGGGCCGAGTTTGGTGTCGGCCGTGCTGAAGGCCATGGGCAGCAGGCCAGTAGCCGCCGCGAGCCACATGACGGCGGCCCCCACCAGGAGTCCGCCGGAAGCCAGGACGATGGGCGGAAGTGAGTCGTTCTCCTTCGCGGTGATGAAGAAGTAGATGGCAAGGCACACTGCAGCGGCCATGCCCCAGAAGACCCCCACGAGGTCGATCTTCACCGCGCCCGTGAGGTCCAGGACCAGGACCAGGCCGGCGAGGGAAAGCAACGTTCCTCCGAAGGTCAGCACCCGCGGCCGCTTCCGGCTGGCCGCCCAGAGCCAGAGCACAATGATCACCGGAGCGAGGTACTCGAGAAGGAGTGCGACGCCCACGGAAAGCCGGGCAACAGCGTTGAAGTAAAACAACTGGCAGGCTGCGACCCCGATCAGGCCGAAGAGCAGGATGGTGACCCAGTTGCCCCGGAGCTGGTGCCAGCGGCCGCGCAGGGCGGGAACCGCAGGAATGGCGAGGATCAGGGCAGCGCCGGTAAGCCGGGCGGTGACCGCAGCTCCCGGCGACCATCCTGTTTCCAGCAAGGCTTTGGCAAAGGATCCGGAGAGGCCAAAAACAGCAGACGAGAAAAGTGCAATGCCGAGGCCGGAGGCGAGGAAGCTGCGTTTGGCTGCGGGCACCCTCAGGCCGGGGGTGCGGTCGCTTGCGGCAGACATCGTTGCCTCCTGTCAGGAGTAAAGTGGGGTTATGGTCATGACAGTACGGGACAGCGCTGTAAGGAGTCAAGATGGTTTTTGCCCCTGACACTGAGGTGGCTCTGCGCAGCGTGGTGAATCTGGTCAATTCGGCGTCCAACGGAAGCGAGGGACTGGCGTCTACGGAGGACCTGGACCGCTTCCTGGCAGCGGAAGGATTCAGCGGATCGCGCACCCGGGACGACGACGAGCTGGCGAGCGTGCGCCGACTGCGCCAACAGCTTGCGGCGCTGTGGACCGCGGACGAAGACTCCGCTGTGGAGACGGTCAACCGCCTGCTACGGGAAGCCAGGGCCCTGCCGCAGCTGGTGAAGCACGACGACTGGGACTGGCACCTTCATGCCACCACTCCCGAGGCCCCGCTGGTGGACCGCATGAGCACGGAAGCGGCAATGGCCCTGGCAGACGTGATCCGCGGGAAGGAGATGGACCGGATGCGGATCTGCGAGTCGGAGGATTGCGATGCTGCGGTGCTGGACCTCAGCAGGAACCGGTCAAAGCGGTACTGCGATACCGGGAACTGCGCCAACCGCGCGCACGTGGCGGCCTACCGGGCACGTCAGGCGGCAACAAGTTAGGTGCCTAGCGGGGGCCCGGGTTGCCGGTCTCGTCAGGGGAAGCCGGGTCCTGCGCGCCCGGGGCACCGAAGCCATGGGATTTCTTCGGAGCCGAGCTGAGGTTCACGCCCGACCCCTTGCCCAGGTAATCGGCGTTGTCCTTGTGGCTCATGGCGAGCATCGCGGCTATCACGAGGGTGACAATGAAGGCAATGCCGGCAGCGGTGAAGGCCAGATCGAAGCGGGGGGCACGCGCACTGCCGCCGGAGGCGAATATCACGACGGCGACGAAGGCGATCGCGGCCCAGAATGCGGAGAACATCAGCGGGCCCTTCACCGAGGTCCGCATCTTGCGCGGATGTCCTGGTTGCTGGTCTGCCACGGTGATTCCTCCCTGCAGGCGGCGCGCCGGCCAGCCTGGGTCAATGTCTTTCGGTAGTACGCCCGGCTATCTTCTACGCGAAGTAGAACCGGACATCTCCTAGTTTACGGGTTTCCCGCTTCAGTCCCGGCATCGTGCCGGATGGTCAGCCCGGCAAGGGCCCAGAGTACGCCGGAGATGATGGCCCCGCCGCCGGCAACGCCCAGCAGTGCATGCGCCCCGAGGCTGATAAAAAAGGGCAGGATAATGGCCGTGCCGAGGCCAATAATTCCCGAGGCAATCCAGTCCCTGGCCAGCACGTGCCTGCCGCGGAATGCCAGCCCGCAATACAGCTCCAGGGCTCCCGCCACGCCCAGGCCCAGGGCGGCAATCACGCCAAACAGCAGGTCCCCATGCAGCACTATCAGCGCAAACCCCGCGCCGGCAAGCACGGAACCGGCGGCGGAAAGCACTTTGCCCGTCCTGCTGTCCCGCTGGAAGCCGGTTGCCGGAATACCCCACATCAGCAGCAGCCCGGTGGCCAGCAGGTAGAGCCCGCCCGACCAGCCCATAACCTCCACGGACGGCGCCGCCCAGAAGATGGTCACAGCCCCAAAAACCAGCGCCGCTGCGGAACGGAGCAGCACCGGCTTCCACAGCTCGCCCGTGGGAGCCGTTCCGGAAGCAGTACCTGCGGGTATTCTCGGTTGGGTCACCGGTCCAGTTTAGTGGGGCACCGCCCTACGGCGAACCCAGCACCATCCAATTGTCTGACCGCGCACGGGCGCCGAGCGTGAGGGCACGCGCCGCCATGTAGCCCAGGGCGAAGGCTGCCCACAGCCAGCCCAAGCCTGCCGCGCCCCCCGCACCTGAAAGGCTTACAGCGATCAACAGCGGCGCGTACGCGGCGAGATTAACCACCCCGGCGAGAGCCAGGTATTTGGCATCACCGGCGCCGATCAACACCCCGTCGAGGACAAAGACATAGCCGGCCATGGGCTGGCCGGCGGCAAGGATCCACAGGGCGACGGCCAGGACCCTTTGCACGTCAGGATCCGGGGTGAAGAGGGAGCCCGCCCAGGGTGCGGCCGCCGCCAGGAGCGCGCCAGTGACCGCTCCGAAACCGAGGCCCCAGCGGGTCATGGTCCTGGTCAGGAGCCGTGCCTTTGCAGGGTTGGCGGCGCCCAGCTCCTTACCAATCAGCGCCTGCGCGGCGATGGCGAGGGCGTCCAGGGCGAAGGCCAGGAAGGAAAAGATGGTCATGGCCAGTTGATGGGCCGCGAGGTTGACCGGCCCCTGCGCGGTCACCACAACCACCGTCGCCAGGATGGCCACTCGCAGGCTGAGCGTCCGCAGCATCAGCCAGGACCCAACGCGCGTCATGCTCCGAATCCCACGCCAACTCGGCAGGAGGCTGACGCCGTTGCGCTGGGCATTCCGCTTCACCATCACCAGGTAGACGGCCGCCATGGCCCACTGCGCCAGGCTGGTACCCACGGCGGAACCCGTGACGGACCAGCCCAGGCCGTAGACCAGCCACAGGTTCAGGATGATGTTCAGGGCGAACCCGGCGGTGGCCACCACCAGCGGCGTCCGTGTGTCCTGCAGGCCGCGGAGCAGCCCGGTGCCGGCAAAAATGAGCAGCATGGCCACCAGCCCCGGCATGGACCAGCGGAGGTAGTCGACGGCGAAAGTGCGCACCTCGCCCTCCGCCCCCAGCAGTCCGATCAACGGGTCTGCGGCCAGGGAGCCTGCCACGGCGAGGACGGTGCCGAGCAGCAGTGCCAGCCAGACGCCGTCGCGCCCGGCCGCCAGGGCCTTGCCCAGCTGGCCGTCCCCGATGGCGCGGGCCACGGCGGGAGTGGTGGAATAGGCCAGGAAAACCATCAGGCCGACGGCGGTATGCAGCACGGCCGACGCCAGCCCCACCCCCGCGAGCTGCGCCACGCCAAGGTGGCCCACGATGACCGAATCAGCCAGCAGGAACAAGGGTTCGGCGACGAGCGCACCGAAAGCCGGCACAGCCAGTCGGAGGATTTCGCGGGCATGTCCCTTCGGTGGCGCGGCCGCCGCCGGGGCAGGTATTTGGGGCACCCAGCCAGCTTAATGCGCCTTCCGTCCATGACCACGAGTGCATGACAAACGCCACATTATTACGCAATTGGTTGACACTTCAAGTATTAGCAGGAAGACTTAAGTCCTATGAACCAGTCACGACTTACCACGACCGCCATCACCGCCCTCCGGATTGTCCTCGGCTTCCTCTTTGCAGCCCACGGCTGGCAGAAGTTCAACGAATGGACCATCGCAGGCACCCAGGCGTCATTTGCCAAGATGGGAGTCCCGGCAGCGGAAATTGCTGCGCCGGCCATTGCTGTACTGGAACTGGCCGGCGGAATCGCCCTGATCCTTGGCATTCTCACCCGCGTGGTTGCAGCACTCCTGGCCCTGGACATGCTGGGCGCCCTGTTCCTGGTCCACGCCCCTGCCGGCGTTTTCGCCGCGAACGGCGGCTACGAACTAGTCCTGCTCCTCGCGGCAGCAGCCTTCGCCCTGGCCCTCACCGGTGCCGGCCGCCTCTCCGTGGACCGCGCCGTTTTTGGCCGAAGCAACTCAAAGCTGGCCGTCCTGGCCTAACCAACTATGTCCGGCCCAAGGCGGAAACGCGCGACGGCGGATTGGCACCCTCGGTG
>JBKJVX010000174.1:0-11267 GCA_046717065.1 Arthrobacter sp.
AGCGACTTCCCGAACCAGATCAATAACGTGCTGGCCTTCCCGGGGATCTTCCGCGGAGCCCTGGACGCCGGTGCCCGCCGCATCACCCCTGCCATGAAGCTTGCAGCTGCGTATGCCATCGCGGAGCTCGCGGCGGAGAACCTCGCGGCCGACTACATCGTGCCCAGCCCGCTGGACCCCCGCGTCGCCCCGGCCGTCACCGCCGCTGTCGCAGCCGCCGTGGAAGCGGAGTAACCTCCTTCCCCTGCGCAAATTACGACGGCGGTGCCTCCCCTGCGCGGGAGGCGCCGCCGTCGTTGGCTAAGCGGGCCCAACCATAGACTGGGTCCATGAACTCCGAGACCGTGGTGACCGTCCTGTGCGGCCTGGCAATTCTTGTAGGCGTGGCAGGCACCGTTATCCCGGTGCTTCCGGGCAGCATCCTGATCGGGGCGGGCCTGCTGGCATGGGCCGTCTGGGGCGGAGCAGGCACGGCGGGCTGGGTAGTGTTCGCCATTGCCATGGTGTTCGTGGTTGCCGGCATGGCCGCGAGCGCCGTGCTCACGGGCAGGAAGCTCAAGGAGCACGCCATACCCAGCAGGAGCATCGCAGCCGCGCTGGTCACGGGCGTCGTGGGAATGTTCATCATTCCCGTCGTGGGGCTCTTCGTCGGTTTCGCTGCCGGCCTCCTGCTCAGCGAGTTCCACCGGACCCGAAACATCAGTACAGCGGTGACCTCCAGCTGGGCCGCCCTCAAAGCAACCGGGCTGGGCATGCTAGCCGAGTTCGGGCTGGCCTGCCTCGCCGCCAGCACGTGGGTGGTGGGCGTGTGGATCGCCGCCGCCAACGGCTGAAGCGCTTGCGGGCGGGATGCGCCAGGGCGTAGAACGGCACCATGACCGAGCGAAGTTCAGTACGTGAGCAGGTGTCCGCGTGGGTGGAAAAGTACCTGGCCGCGTGGACCAGCAATAGGCCCGAGGACATCCGTGCACTCTTCACCGAGGATGCACGGTACGAGACGCGGCCCCATGACCCCCAGGCATGGCAGGGGCAGGATGGAATCGTTGACGGCTGGGTCGCCGCCCGCGATGAACCCGGCGGCTGGACCTTCCGCTGGGAGCTGCTGGGTACGGGCGGGGACACCGCCTTCATCCAGGGCGTCACCACCTATTCGGGCGAACGCCCCACGTATGACAACCTTTGGGTCCTGCGCCTCGACCAGTCCGGCCGGGCTTCCGCATTCACTGAGTGGTTTATGGAAAGGCCCTGAGCTAGAGGCCCAGTCCTCCCAGTTTGTCCCCGAGGCCGCCGGGAAGCTTCCCCAGCAGATCGGCGGGGTTGATGCCCAGCTTGGACAGGAGTCCGGCATGCTGGTCGGTGTCCACCTGGTCCGGCAGCTCGGACTCGGCCTGGGCTGCCTTGTCATTGTCTCCCTGGTTCCTGAGGAGCTCGAGGATCTGGGACTTGTCGATTTGCACGGCATTCTCCTTTTCTGCTGAGGAAACTGCTAAGGGTGGTTACCACCCTTACGGAAATATCCTGACCGGGCAAGGGCCGGCAGACCGTCCCGTCCCCACGCCGGCATGGCCAGGGCCTTCCCCTGGCCGTCAGAAGTCCCGGTTAGCATGGAAAGATGACCGCCGGGGATACTGCACCGATCTATTGGGACAGGCGCGACCTCACGCCCTTCGGCCAGCCCCAGCTGCGCACGCCCGTCCATGACCTCGCCGGGGGAGTGGGCGGCCTGCTCACCGGCGTCCTGGGCGGCCGCAACCCGGCGTTGCTCTCTGTGGACGGGGAGGTTCCGCGGCTGAAGCGGATGCTGCCCAAGCCGGCCAAAGCGGTGCACGAGGCAGTCTTCACGAGCCGCCAGCCCGAACAGCTGATCACGCTGGCGCGCGCCTACCCCGGATGGGCCGGCCTCTGCTACCTCATGTCCGGGCTGCTGGTCTACAAACAGGGCGGCTACCTGCGCGCTTCCGAGCTCCTCCAGCGCGGGCTGACCACCAGGAATGAAGACGAAGCCAACCGCTATTCGTCCACCTACCTCACCAGGATCGTCACCCGCATCGAGCTGGCCGAGCGCGTGGAGATCCCTGTCCTGTTCAGCGAGGAGTCGGTGTTCCTGGCACTGGCGCACGCACTGCGGGAGACGGGGCGCACTGAGGCGGCGCTGGACGCCCTGACCGGGCTGCCGCCGTCGCTCCCCATGGCCTTGGCGCGCTGCTCGCTCGCCCTGGCCCTGGGCCGGAGCCGGACGGTGATCGATTGGACCGACGGGCTGCTCAACGCGGACGACCTCTCTGCCGCACTGTTGCTGGTGCGTGCCCGGGCCCTGCGGCGGGAGGGCCGGCTGGATGCGGCGAACCAGGCGCTTGCAGAGGTCCTGCGACGGCGGAAGACCCACCTCACCCTGCGGAACGACGCCCTCACGGACCGGGCACTGCTGCTTCTTGATTCCAGCCGCAGGTCACTCAATCCGCGCGACTGGGGACGGCGGCACGAGGACCCGGTGCCGCAGCGGGAAATCGCAGCGCCGGTTCCCATCCGCAAGGACGAGGAGATGCGCCGGATCTGGGAACAGGACTGGAAGAAGCTCAGCGACGACTGAGTTCTCTGCTGCTAGCTCCCCGCGAACCGGGCTTCGGAAAACATCGGCAGGAGCTGTTCGCCGAGCAGTATGGCGCCAAGCGCCACCATGATCACCCCGCTGGCCAGCGTTACCACCCGGGCGGCTCCGGGCCTGCTCTGCAGGAGGGTACGGGACAGCAGGGCGACGGCGGTGTACACAAGCCCGGCAAGGAGCACGAACGTCATCCCCAGGAGGCCCGACTGCACCGGGACAGGCAGGGACGCCTCCGCGCTCACGAACTGGGGAACGAGCGCCACATAGAAGAGCAGGCCCTTGGGGTTGATGCCGCTGGTTCCCATGCCCTGCAGGAAAGTGCGGAGCCGGCCGCTGCCGTCATTGCCGGCCCCGGCCGAAAAGCTGGCTGCGCGCCAGGAACGAAGCGTGCTGGCCCCCAGCCACATCAGGTACCCCGCGCCGGCCAGGGTAATCCAGCCAAGGACGCCGGGCATTCCCGTGAGAAGGGCAGCAAGTCCCGCCACGAGTAAGGCTGTGTGCAGGACGTATCCGCTGCACAGCCCTGCTACCGCGGGCACAAAGCTGCGCTGCCTCAGGCCCGCAGCGATGGAATACGCCCAGTCCACGCCGGGCGTGCAGGCCAGGGCCGCGGCCACCAGCACAAAGGCTAAAAACAGCTCCGCGTTCATTGATTCTCCTGCCAGGTGGTCCGTCAGGAGAAACCTTAGATACTTTTGCCCCGTAAGTGCTGTCCCTTTTCGCTGACAGGGCGGCCCGGGCGGTAAGATTCTTGCGTGATTGACCATATTGACCGAAGTATTTTGCGCCACCTCAAAGAGGATGGCCGTATCACGGCAACCGCACTTGCCGGCAAGGTCGGTTTGACCGTTGCCCCTTGCCACCGGCGGCTGCGCGATCTGGAGCAGTCGGGCGTCATCCGGGGCTATCGGGCGGACATCGATCCATCGGCCGTGGGGCTTGGGTTCGAGGCGATCGTGTTCGTGACCTTACGGCAGGTGGACCGCTCCACTATGGAGGTCTTCGAAAACCGGGTCGCAGACAACCCGAACATCGTGGAGGCCCAGCGGCTTTTCGGTTCGCCCGATTACCTGTTGAAGGTTATCGCCGAGGACCTGCCCGCCTACCAGCGCTTTTACGACGCCGAACTCACGTCCCTGCCGGGCGTGGAACGGCTCACCTCCACCCTGGTCATGAAGAACCTGAAGTCCAATGCGGGTCCGCCGGTCTAGCCGTTTCAGTTGTTGAGCAGGCCGGTGGTGCGGTAGGGGATGACCTCGCGGAGGAACATGCTGGTGGAGGTTCGCACGATGCCCGGGCAAAGCCTGATTTCCTCCGAGACACGGTAGAGGTCGTCCGGGCTTGTCGCGACCACGCGGATCAGCAGGTCGGTGTCCCCGGCCGGCGCGTGGCATTCGAGCACCTCCGGAATTTCGCGGAGCGCGGCTATGGCCTCGTTGAGATGGCTCTGGTTCAGTTCAGCGCTCACGGAAGCGGCCACCCCACGCCCCAGCGCGGCGGGAAGCACCCTGCTGCTGTTGGGGCGCAGGGCTCCCGACGCCGTCATCCGTTCCAGCCTGCTCTGCACCGTTCCGCGGGCAAGGCCCAGACGCTGTGCCAACACCATGATAGGGACGCGCGGGTCTTCGTCCAGGCCCTGCAAGATGCGCTTGTCGGTGGCGTCCAGTTCCTGCACAGCCCGTCCTTCCCTTCAGGATCCAGCACGGTTATCCCGGTGCAGGAGCGGACAAAGTCAGCTGGCCCCACTGTATTAGCCGGAGGCCACCAGGCCCAGCTGGCGGGCAATCACTACGGCTTCGAGCTGCGAATGGACTCCCAGCCGGGAGTGGATGGCCTTTACATAACCCCGGCAGGTGTTTTGGGATATACCAAGGGTCTTGGCGTTAGATCGCACGTCCTTACCCTCCGCCATCAGCCGCAGCACTTCCATCTGCCGCTTAGTCAACAAGGGCACGGCTGAGACAGGGTCTGGTGGCTGCACCTGTTCTCCGAAAGCCGCCAGGATCTGCGGATCGACTTCGATTATCCCGGCATGGGAATGCCGGACGGTGGCAAGGAGCTTGGTGAGGGGCGTATCCCTGGCCAGGAACGCGGAAGCACCGGCAGCGGCCGCCTGCGCCAAGCCCTGTCTCGTGGGCTCGCTGGCCAGCATCACCACCCGTATTCCCGGCAGCGCAGCGACGATTTCTGCAGCAATTGCGGGGCCCCGGTGGTCCAGCTGGCCCCAACCCATGACCACGACGTCCGGCTGGAGACTTCGGCACATATGGAGGCCGACCGATGCGTTCCTGGCGTAACCCAGGCCCTGAAGGTCGGGTTCACGGTTGAATGCCAACGTCAGCAGTTCCGCAAATGAGGTGTGGTTATCAATTACTAGGACAGTCGTTTGGGCTACGCCGCTGTCAAGAGCTTCTGCCGTCATTGCCATTATCCCCAATCACCGGTTCATACGCGCATCGTTGCGCATTAAGTACACGGTTCCCGTATGCCAAAGTATGCTCCGTTTCGAGCCTCGGGGTATAGGTGAATGACCCCCTTCCTGAGGGTTAAAACCCCCTATTTTGGGGGTCCGCCTAACTAATCTGGGGACTGTTTGCCGGTGCTGCGCAGGGGGAAGCTTAGATCACTGGCGACGAGGCCACCACTTGCACCTGGGATGAGCGATGACCGGTTTGTTTGCACGATGGAGTTTCCAATTCCGGCTGCTGATCCTGGCATTGGCTGCAGGGATAATAGCGATGGGGTTCTGGTACATTCCCCGGTCCTCAGTAGACGCCCTGCCTGAATTCGAGCCCGCCCAAGTTGAAATCCAGACCGAAGCCCTGGGACTGTCCGCCCTTGAAGTCGAACAGTTTATTACCTCGCCCATGGAAGTGGACCTTCTTAACGGCGTCGCATTCCTCGATGAAATCAGGTCGCAGTCGGTTCCGGGCCTTTCCTCCATCCAGTTGCTCTTCGAACCCGGCACCGACTTGCCCAGGGCGCGGCAGCTCGTCGCCGAGCGGTTGGTCAAGGCCCACTCCCTGCCGCGGGTCTCCACGCCCCCGGTCCTGATGCAGCCGAAGTCTTCCACCAGCCGCGTCATGATGGTGCGCCTGTCATCCACCGACGTTCCGCTCATCGACATGTCCGTCCTGGCCAGATGGAGCATCAAGCCCCGCCTGATGGGTGTTCCCGGTGTTGCCAACCTTTCCATCTGGGGGCAACGTGAGCAGCAGATGCAGGTCGAGGTGGACCCCGCAGTGCTTCAGGCCCGCGGGGTAACGCTCAACCAGGTCATCCGGACGACGGGCAACGCGGTGTGGGTGTCCCCGTTGTCGTTCCTTGAGTCCTCAACACCGGGATCAGGCGGCTTCCTGGAGACGGGTAACCAGCGCATCGGGATCCAGCATGTCCTGCCAATCACCACCCCCAGCGACCTGGCGCAAGTCACCGTAGAGAACGTGACAGGCCCTCCACTGGTACTGGGTGATGTCGCCACAGTCAGGGAAAATCACCAGCCGCTTATCGGCGACGCAGTGGTGGATGAGGACCCCGCCCTCATGCTGGTCATCGAAAAGTTTCCCGAAGCCAACACGGCTGAGATCACAGCAGCCCTTGAAGCGGCACTGGAGGACTTGAAGCCAGGCCTTTCGGGAATCGACGTGGACACCAGCGTCTACCGGCCTGCAACTTTCCTTGAGTCCGCGGTGCAGAACCTGGGTACGGGTTTAGTTGTCGGCCTGTTGCTGGCTGCCCTCCTCCTGGGACTCTTCTTCAAGTCCTGGCGGATGGCCCTCGTAGGGCTGATTGTCCTGACAGTGTCCACGGCGGCAGCATTGCTCATGCTGTTCGTGCTCGGCATCGGGCTGAACGTCTTGGTCTTCGCCGGGCTGGTTCTGGCATTGGTTGTGGTTGTGACCGACCTCGTGACCGACCTGAATGGGCTACGACGGCAGCGGGAGCTTTCCGCCCCGGTTTCCGAACAGCGGGCTGCTGCTGCAATCTCGCCTGGCGCCAGGGACAGCGGGAGCACGGAGGACGGCCCAACCGAGGCAGACGTGAAAGTGGAGCCACGGATTGCTCTCATCACCGCTGCCCTACAGCGGACCCGCAATGCAATCATTTTCGCCGGACTTACCATGGCGCTCGTCCTGCTGCCCGTGCTGTTCCTGGCCGAGTTGAACCGGGCCCTCTTTGTTCCCCTGGTCCTGTCCTTCCTGCTGGCGCTCGCCGTCGCCCTGCTCATCGCCTGGCTCCTGACCCCGGCTTTGGCCCTTACCTTCATGGGGGGCGAGGAGCGCTCGCCGCAGCTCCCGGGTAATATCCGGGAGGGCTTCCGGAAAGCACTGGACCGGTGCACGGCTAACACCGGGTGGGTGTTGGCTGCAGTGGCCCTGGTTGCGGTGGGTGCGGTGGCAGGGATACCGGCGCTCGCCGCCGGGCAGCCCTCGGTAACTGCCCTGCAGGACCGGATCCTGCTGGTTCAGTGGGATGGGCTTGCGGGAACGTCGACCAGTGAAATGAGCCGGGTATCCGCCCTTGCCAGCAACGAATTGAAGAGCGTACCCGGAGTCGCCAACGTGGGCGGGCACGTGGGCCGCGCCATCACCTCCGATCGGGTGGTTGGCGTAAATTCAGGGGAACTTTGGGTGACCATGGAGCCGGACGCCGACTACTCGAGCGTGACCGATGCTGTGAATGAGATAGTTTCCGGCTACCCGGGTATCAGCGGCAGCGTGCTCTCCTACGGCCAGAACCGGCTCGACGCCGAGCGCAGCCGGTCAGAACACGAGTTTTCGGTGAGGGTTTTCGGAGCGGATTCCCAGGTTCTGCGTGAAAAGGCGGAAGACGTCAGGGCGATGATGTCAACCACCGCAGGCCTGGTCGACCCGCAGTTGTCACTTCCGGAACTCCAGCCCATCGCGGAGATCGAAGTTGACCTGGGCAAGGCTCAGCAAGCTGGCATTAAACCCGGCGATGTCCGGCGTGCAGCAGCCACCCTTTTGCAGGGCGTCGATGTCGGCTACCTCTTCGAACAGCAGAAGGTGTTTCAAGTGGTGGTGAGGGGCGCGCCGGCCACCAACTCCAGCCTTACCAGCGTGCAGGAGCTGCTGATCGACAAGCCGGGCGGCGGTCACGTCCGCCTCGGAGAGGTGGCTGCCGTCCGGGTAGCACCGAATGAGGCGGTCATCACCCACATCGATACCTCCCGCCACATGGATGTTGTCGCCAAGATAGACGGCAGGTCGCTTGAAGACGTTTCATCGGATGTCACCCGCGGGCTGGCCACCATCGAATTTCCCGCGGAGTATCACGCGCAAGTGCCGTCCCGGTACACCCAGCAGGAGGACACTCTGCGACTTGCCTGGGCCGTAGCCGGAGCCGTTCTGATCGGTATTTTGGTACTCCTCCAAACTGCGTTGGGAAGCTGGCGGGTGGCACTGGTCGTATTCCTGGCGTTGCCGTTCGCCCTTGCCGGCGGCGTTTTAGCTGCGTTCCTCTCTGGCGGCATCGGTTCAATGGTGACTCTCCTGGCTTTCGCGGCTCTGTTGGGAATGGCCGTGCGGGACTCAATCCTGCTGGTCCGGCGCGCGCAACCGCCGGACGCGCCCAACAATCCTGTAACTGCGGAGGCGTGGGAGGAAGCCCCGGCATGGGAGGGTTCGCGCGCCTCAATTTGGCAGGCCGCCCAGGAACGGTTGGTGCCGCTTCTGGTTGCTGCGGCTGTCAGCGCGGCATTCCTGATTCCACTGGTGGTACTGGGGGGAGTCGTTGGCAGGGAAACTGTCCTGCCCCTGGCCATCGTGGTATGGGGTGGCTTGGTGACCCACGCCCTGTTTGTTCTGATTGTCCTGCCAACCCTCCTGCTCGTATTTGGCGCCGGCGTACCGGAGGGCCACCTGAAGCCACAAGGCCCCGCCGACGTTGCTGGGCTCCCTGTAAGAACGGAAGTGTCATGACGACTGCGAACGTGCCTTGGAAGCGCCACCTGTCCGGGGCCATGGTTATGGCTTGCCTGATCTGTGGCACCGTGGCCGCGTGCGGGGAAGCCCCTGAGGATGCGCCCGCCGCAACCGGCCTGGAAGCGGCCACCCTTGAGGAGGTTGACGGGCAGGAAGTCAGCCGCATCACCTTGACCCAAAAAGCCGCAGAACGGCTGGGGCTGACTACGGGCGCGGTGGAGGGTCCGGACGGCGGGCTCCGTATTCCCTACTCTGCCCTGATCTACGACGCCAGCGGCGGCACCTGGGTCTACACCAACCCGGAGCCATTGGTGTTCGTGCGGGCGCCCGTCTCGGTTGAACGGATCGAGGCTCCGACCGTGAAGTTGGCCAGCGGGCCCCAGCCCGGAACCCAGATCGTGACTGTCGGTGCGGCCGAACTGCTGGGTGCTGAGCTGGATACGGCGCACTGATACGCCATGCGAAGGCTCATTGGCTTCAGCCTCAAGTTCCGCTCGATCGTGGTGGCGCTCGCCGTCGGGATCATGATGGTTGGCGCCGTGCAGATAAGCTCGGCCTCGGTGGACGTGTTCCCGGAGTTCGCTCCGCCCCGTGTTGAAATCCAGACCGCCGCCCTGGGCTTGACCGCCGCGGAGGTAGAGGAACTGGTCACCGTTCCCCTTGAAGAGGCACTCAACGGCGTGGAGGGCCTGGACGAGCTGAGGTCAAAGTCGGTTTCCCAGCTGTCGTCGGTCCTGATGATTTTCGAGCCGGGTACTGATCTGCTGAAAGCGCGGCAGTTGGTCTCGGAAAGGGTTGCAACGGTCACGCCGACACTGCCCAGCTGGGCCAGGCCGCCGGAGATGCTGCAGCCTTTGTCGTCCACGAGCAGGGTCATGAAAATCGGGCTGTCCTCGAAGGAGCGAAGCCTGATCGAGATGTCCATGTTGACCCACTACGAGCTCCGCGCGCACCTGCTCTCCGTCCCGGGCGTGGCCAACGTTGCCATCTGGGGTGAGCGGAAGGAAACACTCCAGGTGCGCGTTAAGCCTGATCGGCTGCTGGCGGAGAAGGTGTCCCTTGAGCAGGTGATGTCTACTACCAACGACGCAATGCACGCCGGCCTGCTGAAGCATTCAACGGGCAACCTGGTAGGCGCCGGCGGTTTTGTAGACACCCCGAACCAACGCCTTGGCATTTCACACGTCCTCTCCATCCGCACTCCTGAGGACCTGGCCAAAATCACCATCCTGGAACGCGACGGGAACCCCCTGCGGCTGGGCGACGTGGCAGACGTCGTGATGGACCACAACCCCCTGATCGGTGACGCCGTCATCAACGACGGCGAGGGCCTGATGCTGATCGTGGAGAAGCTGCCCTGGGGCAACACCCTGGAAGTGACGCGGGGAGTGGAGAAGGCGCTGGAGCAGATGGCTCCGGCGATGGCGGGGATCGACGTTGACACAACCATTTTCAGGCCGGCGACCTTCATAGAGCAGTCGCTGAAGAACCTGAGCGTGGCCCTGCTGCTGGGAATCGTGTTGGTCATGATGGTGCTGGGGGCCTTCCTTTTCCAGTGGCGGACGGCCCTCATCAGCCTGATCGCCATCCCCTTGTCCCTCGTCACAGCGGGTGTGGTCATCATGATGACCGGCAGCACCGTGAACACCATGGTGCTGGCAGGTCTGGTCATCGCCGTGGGCGTGGTGGTGGATGACGCCATCATCGATATCGAAAACATCATCCGGCGGTTGAGGCAGCATCGGGAAAACGCAAGCGGCCGGTCCACGGCATCCGTGGTGCTCGAGGCTTCCATGGAGGTCCGCGGACCAATCGTGTACGCAACCCTCATCATCGTGGTGGCCGCGGTACCCATCTTCTTCCTCGAAGGACTCACCGGGGCTTTCTTCCGTCCACTGGCCAGCGCCTATACGTTGGCGGTATTCGCCTCTATGCTGGTGGCACTCACCGTTACGCCAGCCCTCGCGCTCATCTTCCTGCGCAAGGCTCCGTTGGATCCGCGGGATCCGCCATTGGTCCGGGTCCTCAAGCGCGGCTACCACAAACTGATGTCCCGGGTTGTCCGGCGCCCGGGGCCCGGCTACCTGGCTTTCACTGCCCTGACTCTCTCCGGCGTCCTGGTGGCCCCGTTGCTGGGCCAGGCATTGCTGCCTTCGTTCAAGGAACGCGACTTCCTCATGCATTGGGTTACCCAACCGGGCACCTCCCTGGCGGAGGAGGTCCGCATCAGCGAACGGGCCTGCAAAGAGTTGCTGGCCGTGGAGGGAGTGCTGAATTGCGGTGCCCACATCGGGCAGGCGAATGCCGCAGACGAGGTTGTTGGGGTGAACTTCGGCGAGAACTGGATCAGTGTGGATCCTGCGGCTGACTACGACAAGACCCTGGCTGCCGTGCAGGAAGTTGTGGACGGCTACCCAGGGATCCACCGCGACGTACAAACCTACTTGAAGGAGCGGATCCGCGAGGTGCTCACGGGTCAAGGGGACGCGGTCGTAGTCCGGGTCTACGGCGATGATCTCGAAACTTTGCGTGAGCTGGCCAAGGAAGTCGAGGAGGTGATGGGGAATATCGACGAAGCTGTGGAGGAGCACGTTTCGCTGCAAGTGGACATCCCGCAGTTGGACGTAAAGGTCAATCTCGAAGCGGCTAAGCGCTATGGCGTCAAGCCTGGTGACGTCCGAAGGGCCGCGGCAGCGATGGTGGCCAGCGAGGAAGTG
>JBKJVX010000175.1:0-3342 GCA_046717065.1 Arthrobacter sp.
GAGATGTTCCATTCCAAAAGTCACACCGCCGGACGGACACGTTTCACGTGAAACATCAGCTTGCGTGACCAAAGGGTTACAAGGGCTCAGGGCAAGCGCTCCCCCTTCGGGAAGGAACGAGTGATGCCTAGTTGGGCAAAGTTGAGGTTGTCCGTTTCCATCTCCCCAAGGTCTCACCTCAACCACTGTGGGACCTCTCGGCCCGACAGGGTCCGTGGATCGCCCGAGCTGGGACCAATGCCCGCCAACTGTAGGGTGGCCGCCCAGTACCTGTAAGGTACGCGAAACCTGCCTCCCCTTACATCGACCTCGCCGCTTTCCACTTTCGCACTCCTGATCTCCGGCTGGTGAGCCACGCGAGGGTGCAGCTACAGAACCGCTCGCAGCACTTCCCCGCGCAGGGGCGAAACGGGTCCTTTGAGTCTGACTCCACGGCCCTGGCACACGACCCAGATCTATAGCATTCGCACACCGCGAAGGCGTCTCACCGAAGGCCGTGCCGTAGCTCAGGGTGCATCTTCACTCGGCAGCCCACGGTAAAGCCGCGCGCTCCCTACCCTGACCTGCTTCACATATTCACGTCGAACAACCCCTGAGAATGGCAGTTGCTAGATGTTCACCGGCAGTGCTGTACCACACGGATCCTCTCGTTATCCCCAACGTTATCCACAGCCCTCGCCGTTGCTTATCAACAGCGTTATCCACAGCTACACCGTCGACACACGGCGACCGCTTCCCAGCACCTTGCAACCGCACCATCAGAGACGCCACCTACGTAGGGCAACGCGCCGCGATCGAACACCCCGGATACACTTCTGCGCACGTTGAAGCGGGGGCTTAAGCACCGGCCGGGATACTGACTTGGTTGATTTCGGTAACAAGGCCACACAGTTACAGGCAACGATGCTAGTCGCCTGGTGTTTCACGTGAAACACCACCACCGGGAATTCCCTTCGGCAGCCTGTAAGATCACAGCGCCGGCCACAAATCTCGGTACCGATGCGCTATTCATCCACAAGGTGCCAATAAGCTATCCACAGGGTTATCCACAGTGATATCCACCGCAGAGGCCGCCACCCGCCGCAACCTTTCCAGACCACCTTCGCGGCACATCCATCGCCGAAGCCCATCGAGGATGGCTTAGCGCTGTAGATGGAGACGGCCGTGCCGACGCCGCCCCTTCTACAGGTCCTTTGCGTCCTCACAAGCGAAGGCGAGATCAGCACCAGTTTCACCCGAGGTGCGCCATCGTCATGATCCTTCCGCTAGGACCTGGCAGATACTAAAGAAATCTGCGCGATAACCAAGATAGACGCAAGTTTGACCGTGATGTGCAAATCCACTGCCGACCCTCTTGAGAGAGGCCAAAAGCAGCCGAGCTAAGTCCGGGGGGACAAGTAGGAGGCCAGGTTCTGCCACCTGATGATGCGAGGCGGACCGACGGCATACCCAGCTTTCAGTACATGCTTACTCAGCAACCCGCCCACCCACTGACTGCGACCCGCAGGATCGGCCGATCCTTACGCCTGCCTTTGAAAGTGGCAGCGGTAAGCCGCCAGCAGAGTACTAGTGATAACGGGTCCTCCGGTCGGATCAGGCCTTCCCTGTCTCACCAATCAGGCGGGGGATCGTGGTCGTTCCTGTTTCACGTGAAACAGAGTTGCGATCCGTGTCTAAGCCGGACGGCCTCGCTAGCTTGTTGCGGACGAAGAATGCGGGAGTACAACACGGCATGCACTGATCCAGCGCCCACTAAAAAAGGAGAATCTACCTGGAAAATCAAAGATCGCGCCTACGTCCCGATCCCAGAATCGAATCAGCGGGCGCCCACACTTTGCCTGATCCAGACCGCAACCCTGACGGCCCCAAAGAGGCGGAGTAGGACCTACTCTCGTCCTATCCTTCCCTGACAACGCGGGACTTCAGCCGGAAATAAGAAACACGTGGATGCGGGTGCTGCAGTGTCCTGTGCGCGAACACGTAAAGACTGGAAGCGCCACGGACACGATCTGCATACCTCGGCTGACGCTGACTTCCTACGGACGGGCCAAGCTACTCGGTTCCGTAGCAGAACCTACAGGCGATCCGTCTGCTGCGATGCTGCCCCGTATAGCCAGCTGAGCGTGTGTTCACGGGCTTACGGGGGACCGTTGTCGAGGTACCAACCTGGCCTCGCTCCTTACGCTGGGGGGATTCGGTAGCTTGTCCTAGCTCCATGTACTAGGGAAGCCGCCTTCTCCGGCCGAATCACTAGACGTGCACGGACCAGCAGGAGTTCCTGAGGTTCACTGAGAACCGGAAACCCAAGATTCCACCACCAAGGTACCAGAAGAGCTGTGGATTTCACTTTTGCCGAAGTCGCAGCCTGAGCCTGAAGCTTCTACTCAAGAGCCGCCAGTGTTCGGCGCAATCCATTGTTGCTCCCGCGCAGGCCAAGAGTGTTTCACGTGAAACAGTGCCGACCTCTGCGCCGCTACACAAACACTGCCCGAAATGATTTTCGTGCGGCTCGCGGCCCTTTAAGTCGCGGTCGACAACTGGCTATGGTGCGGGACCCGCTATCCCTGGCAACAACACACTCGATAGGAGAGTTGGCAGTACCAAGAGCCCGTGCGGAGGCTCCCTCTATGAGTAACAGAGGCTCGCGGACAAACCCCTGCACTCTAGGCAGATGAAGCCCTTGTTAGACACTGATTGGCTAGGCGGCAACAAGCGGCAGGACTTCCGACATGGTACACCGACCTACCTCTACGGAATCTGATGTGGGGTTGTGAAGGCCACGCGCCTGCAAACAGAAGAGCGCTAGGCCGGCAAAAGGGCCAAGTACGAAGGCGCTCATATGGCCTGCAGCAGCAAGCACTGTTAGCGAGACAAGTGCAAATGGGGACGCGCAGCCGGCTATTCAATACGAATGGAAAAGTTTCACGTGAAACAGCAGCACCGGAAGCCGGGCATAGCTGTACGAAATATTGCAAACCACAAACGGCGGGTAACGGGGTATAGCGGTACGAGCGAGCCATTGCGGCGATTGCAGGTGGGGCTTCGAACCAGGAAACTTCAACTTGCCCATAGTTCTCCCGCCCACCAACAAATGAATCAGGCCGATACAGCCGAGCCTATCTGGCTATGCAAAATACTCTCTTCAATAGAATCAACACCACGTCGTAATTCAATGCACAAAGCAAGTAGTCCATAGTCTTGTCATTGAAAAGCACAATCACGTCTACTGTGGAAGAAACACTGTGAGGGCAGCATACACAAACCCTCCCGCAAGGGACTTAGTTGTCTGCCCCTGGCGCGAGCACGTCCATGATGCGGTTAAGATCCTCCACGCTGGCAAAT
>JBKJVX010000176.1:0-6910 GCA_046717065.1 Arthrobacter sp.
TGGTCGTCGCCCATTTGGAGTGGCCTGACATGCTTTACGCTTCTCCTCTGATCATGCGGATAAAAAGTTCGTGTACGCGTTTTTCCCCAGTCACTTCCGGATGGAAGGAGGTGGCCAGCAGGTGGCCTGAACGCACTGCAACAATTCTAGCCGTCCCCGGCAGCGGGACCGCGTGGGAAGCGTGCTCCGGATCCGCCGGTTCCACCTGGGCAAGGATCTCCACGTCCGGCCCCACGCGTTCCACCCAGGGGCCCCGGATGAAGACGGCGTGGACCGGAGGAACACCGGTTTCGGTGGCGCTGAAATCAAGTCCCTTGAAGTCAAGGTCCGTTTCGAAGGACTCACGCTGCCGGCCGAAGGCGTTGCGCCGCACGGTGATATCAAGTCCACCGAAGGTCTGTTGCGGAGCTCCGGCGAGGTCGGTGGCCGGATCAGCGATGTCCGCGGCGAGCAGGATCATGCCGGCACAGGAACCGTAGACGGGCAGGCCCTCAGCGATCCGCTCCCGAAGGGGTTCCGCGAGGTCGAAGGCGCGGGCGAGCTTGTCGATCGCGGTGGATTCACCGCCGGGAATGATCAGCCCGTCCAGGCCGTCCAGTTCCTTGGGACGGCGGATCCCGATGCCCTCGGCTCCGGTTGCTTCAATGGCACGGAGGTGCTCGCGGAAGTCACCTTGAAGCGCCAGCACGCCGATCCGCAGGCCCGAGCCCACGCGCGCGGAAGCAGCTGAAAGGGAATTTGTCATCCATCCAGCATAAGGGGCGCGGACTTCCTGGCCGGCGCCGAAGACCCGTCCCGACGGCCGTTGCATGCCGTTGCTGGGATATATTCGAAGCATGCTCTACTTCAGTGTTCCGCTCGGCAAGTTGGTCCGCCGGGTGTCCCGGCTACGGGGCGGCGGCTCTGCCCTGCCCGGGCTGGTGGTCGAAAAAATCGATCCCGGCTTCATGCGGCGGACGCTCACCACGCTCCCCCACGGCGTGGCCGTGGTCAGCGGTACCAACGGCAAAACAACCACCACCAAAATGGTGGTGGAGCTGTTGGAGAGCCAAGGACTGAAGGTTTTCACGAACCGCACCGGCAGTAACTTCACTCGGGGCGTCGCCGCCGCACTGCTGGGTGAAGTGGACTGGCGGGGCCGGCTCGACGCCGACGTCGCTGTCCTGGAGCTCGACGAGGCGCATGCCGTGCACTTCGTCAACAGCGTCCCGCCCCGTTACTGCCTGCTCCTGAACGTCCTCCGCGACCAGCTGGACCGGTTCGGTGAGATCGACAAGACGGCCCAGCTGCTCCAGCACATCGCCGCCAAAACCACCGGAACGGTGGTGCTGAACCGGGAGGACCCGCGCGTCGCCAGGATCGCCAGCACCCTGACCGGGCAGGACGTCAAGTACTTCGGCCTGGACGATTCGCTGCTGGGCACCTTCCCCAACGACGACGACATGCGCGCCGCTCCCGGAAGTCCCGCTCCGGCGGGCCTTCCCGAGAAGCCTGCCGCCGACGTCGTCCTCCGCAAGGTTGGTGCGGACACCGCCGAATTTGAGTACGACGGCGTCACGGTCACCACCGGGATGAAGCTGCGCGGCGTCTACAATATCTTCAATGCGGCCGCGGCGCTGACCCTGGCCCGAAGCATTTGCACCGGCGGCGCAGCCACTGCCGACCACGACACCCTGCTGGCCGCACTCGCCCAGGTTGCGCCTGCCTTCGGCCGCGGCGAAAGCCTCACGGTCGACGGGCAGCCCCTTGACCTGGTCCTGGTCAAGAACCCCAGCGGGTTCCGGCTCGGCCTGAAATCCTTCCCCGCCGGCGGCTACGCCACCATGATTGCCATCAACGACAACTACGCCGACGGCCGCGACATGTCCTGGTTGTGGGACGTGGAATTCGACTCCCTGCGCGAGGGCGGAGTGGACCAGCTCACCGGATCCCGTGCCTACGACATGGCCTTGCGCCTGCAGTACGACGACGTGCGGATCGGCGGGGTCGAGCCCGAAATTACGCCTGCCCTTGCCTCCTTCATCAGGGAAGCCCAGGGCAAGCCCAAGCGCATCTTCTGCACCTACACGGCAATGCTGGCCATCCGCCGCGAGCTGTCCAAAATCACCACCGTGGAGGTTGTCTCTTGAGCCAGTCAGGCGCGAATACCGCAAGGGAAAGCTCCGAAAGCAAGGGCACCATCCGTGTTGTCCAGCTCTACCCCCGCGACATGAACATCTACGGCGACTGGGGCAACGCCCTGGTCCTTCAGCAGCGCATCAGATGGCACGGCTATACCCCCGAGCTGCTCGAATACAACGTGGGTGATCCCTTCCCGGAGGACGTGGACATCATCGTGGGCGGCGGCGGCCAGGACAGCGGCCAGCTGGTCATCCAAGATGACCTGCAGGCACGCGCGGGAGCGCTGAGGGACCTGGCCGAGGACGGCGCGCCGATGCTGGTCATCTGCGGTCTCTACCAGCTTTTCGGACGGTTCTTCAAAACCCGCACCGGAGCAGTAATCCCCGGCATCGGCATCCTTGACGTGGAAACCCACGGCACTGAGGAGCGCCTGATCGGCAACGTCAAGGTGGCTACGCCGGAGTTCGGCGAGGTGCTGGGTTACGAAAACCACAGCGGGCAGACCACCCTCGGCAACGGGGTGCGGCCGCTCGGCACCGTGGCCAAGGGGACCGGCAACAACAGCAACGACGGCCACGAAGGCGCCCGGTACCGCAATATCGTGGCGAGCTACCTGCACGGGTCGCTGCTGCCGAAGAATCCGGCCATTGCCGATTTCCTGATCCGCACCGCGGCTGAGCGGAAGTACGGCACGTTCCAGCCCGGCCACCCGGATGACCACTACGCGGAACTGGCGAGGGAACACGCGGCGCGCCGCCCGCGCTGACCGGCACAACGTCCAGCGGCCGACGGCGGCCCGCACCTTTTGGACGGTCAGGCTTAGGGCTCCCGGGTTATCAGGAGTTCATGGGCACCCGCTGCCACCGCACCGCGGGATTCCACCACCGTGCTGGTCCGCTGCCTGGCCGCCATGTCCGCTTCCGCACCGGCACACTGTCCTTGCGGCGCATCAGCGGCCACCGAACACCAGCGGTACGGGTCACGGACAATCACCGAGGGCGACCACGCCAGGTCCGTGGCCGACCACTTTCCTGAGGGGTCCTGGCCAAACTGCGCCCTCACCAGCAGGCCCTCGTTATTGACCACGTACCAGGGAGACAGTTCCGTGACGCCGTTGCCCAGGCCGTACACAATCCAGGTGCCCTTGTAGTTTTCGATGGGCAGCACCGAGTGGGTGTGGTGCCCATAGACCAGGTTAAACTGCCGGCTGTCCACCAGGGCACGCGCCACCTCCTCCTGCTGGGCATTCGGTTCGCTGGCGTACTCATCACCCGCGTGCATGGCGGCCAGGACAATGTCCGCCCCCCATGCCCTTGCCTTTTCGGCCTTGGCAATCATGGCCGCGGGGTCCAGCATGTCCACCTGCCAGGGATATTCAGGGAGCAGTCCGTTGAGCCCGTACGTGGCTTGGATAATGGCGACTTTCGCTGCCGCCGTCTGCATGAGGAGGATGCCGTGGGATTCGCTTTCAGTCCGGTAGGAGCCCGTGTGTTTGAGGCCGGCAGCATCCAGGGCGTCCAGGGTGCGCAGCAGCCCGTCGGTGCCACGGTCGATGGTGTGGTTGCTGGCCGTGGTGCAGGCCTGATACCCAACGTCCTTGGACGCGGCGATGATCTGGGGCGGAACGTTGAACGATGGGTACGAAGAAAACGGACCTTCCGGGCCTGCCACCGGCGTCTCCTGGTGGCAGATGGCGAGGTCGCTGTTGTTGATGTACCGGCGTTGCCCTTCCAGGAGTGGCCCAAAATCCATGCCCGGCTTGCCGGCGGCTGCGGCGTCCTGTTGCGCCTGCTGCCAGAGCTGGCTGTGGATCAGCATGTCGCCGGTGACCAACACGGTGGTGCACCGGATCATCGGGCAGGGCGGGCCCTTACCGGGCTTGGACGTGGGTGTTGGGGTTGCTGTGGGGCTAGGGGCAGGAGCGCTGTTTGGGGGCGACGCAGCACCGGAACCGGGACGCTGGGTAGCTGACTCCGCCTTCTGTGGTGCTTCCCCGTCCTGTTCCGCCACGAGGCCGCAGCCGGCCAGCACAGCAGCCGCGACCAAGGCCACTGTTGTGGACCCGGCACGCGAGGCAACACTGCCCCAACTAATCCCCATAGCGGTCATTCTAGGCAACGCCCCGGGCCGCCATGAGCATTTGAGGGTCGTTGAGAAGGTGCGGCCCGTGTGGAAGATTTACGTCATGACAAACCCCCTGCTCACTCCCAGCACGCTGCCGTTCGCCCTGCCCCCGTTCGTGGACATAGAGGCACCCCACTATGCCTAGGCGGCTGAGGCAGGATTCGCGGAGCACTTGGCCGAAGTCCAGGCGATCGCGGAGAACAGTGATCCCGCCACCCTTGAGAACACGGCAGTAGCGATGGAGCGCTCCGGCCAACTGCTCCAGAGGACTGCTGCGGCGTTCTTTACGCTGGTATCTGCCGACGCGTCTGACGAAATCCGCGACTTGGAAACCCAGCTTTCCCCGCGCTTTGCAGCCCACCAGGACGAAATGTTTCTGAACCGGGCCCTGTTCGAGCGCTTCGCCGCCATCGATACGGCGGGTCTTGATCCGGAGTCGGCACGCCTGGTGGATGAGTATCTGAAGGAGTTCCGGCAAGCAGGCATCCAGCTGGACGTTCCCGGGCAGGAGCGGTTGCGGGAGCTCAATGCCGAGCTCTCCAGGTTGGGAACCGAATTCGGCCAGCGGGTGAAGGAAGGGATGAAGTCCGCAGCCCTGCTGCTGGAGGACCTCGGAGAGCTGGCGGGGTTGCCGGCCGACGACATGGCCGCCGCCGCAGAAGCAGCCCGTGCGGCCGGTCATGAGGGGAAGTTCCTCCTGACGCTGATCCAGCCCACCAACCAGCCGGCCCTCGCCGCTTTGGAGAACCGGGACGTCCGGCGGCGGCTGTTTGAAGCCTCGGTGGCCCGTGGCAGCAGCGGCGGAAACCTCGACGTGCTCGAACTCGCCAGGTCCATGGCCGCCCTGCGCGCCGAAAAAGCTGCCCTGCTGGGCTTCTCCAACTACGCGGAACTGGTGGTGGACCGGCAGACAGCACCCGATTTCGAGTCGGTGCAGTCGACGCTGAACCGCATGGCCCCGGCGGCGGTCCGCAATGCGGACCGTGAGGCGGATGCTCTGTCGGAGGCAGCCGGGCATCCTTTGGAGGCCTGGGACTGGGCGTTCTACTCCGCGAAGGTCCGGCGGGAAAAGTTCGAGGTGGATGAGCAGGCCCTCCGGCCCTATTTCGAGCTGGACAGGGTCCTGGCCGACGGCGTCTTCTTCGCTGCCACATCCCTTTACGGCATTACCTTCCACGCACGGAAGGATCTCTCCGGTTACCACCCCGATGTGCGGGTCTGGGAGGTCCGGAATGAGGACGGCAGCGCCCTGGGGCTGTTCCTCGGCGACTACTACACCCGCGAATCCAAGCGCGGCGGGGCCTGGATGAACTCCCTGGTGGAACAGTCGGGACTGCTCGGGACCAAGCCAGTGGTCATCAACAACCTGAACATCTCCAAGCCGCCCGCGGGCGAACCGACGCTGCTTACCCTGGACGAGCTGCGGACCACCTTCCATGAATTCGGGCATGCCCTGCACGGGCTGTTCTCCCATGTCACCTATCCGCGGTTTTCCGGTACCTCGGTTCCGCGCGATTTTGTGGAGTACCCGTCCCAGGTTAACGAGATGTGGATCATGTGGCCGGAGGTGCTGGCCAACTACGCGAAGCACTACGCCACCGGCGAGCCGCTTTCCCAGGAGATCGTGAACAAACTTTACGAATCACGGCTCTGGGGCGAGGGCTTTGCCACCACCGAGTACTTGGGGGCAGCGCTGCTGGACCTGGCCTTGCACGTCATGGGGAGCAACGAAATCCCCGAGGATGCACTGGCGTTCGAGGACAAGGCCCTGGCGGCTGCCGGAATCGCCCACGCCCTGATTCCGCCGCGCTACCGCACGGGATACTTCCAGCACGTCTTCGCAGGAGCCGGTTACGCGGCCGGCTACTACTCGTACATCTGGAGCGAAGTGCTGGACGCCGAGACGGTGGACTGGTTCACCGAGAACGGCGGCCTCACCCGGGCCAACGGTGAACGTTTCCGCCGGGAGCTGCTGTCCCAGGGCAACAGCCGCGACCCGCTCGAGTCCTTCCGCACCCTCCGAGGCCGCGAAGCAAAACTCCAACCCCTGCTAAAGCGCCGAGGCCTGGAGTAGCACCTCACACCCGTCCCAACTGAGTAGCGCTAATTTTCGTTGTGAACCCTCAAAACGACACTTAGCGCTACCTACTTGGGTTAAGCGAACGACGCCGGTCCCCCACCAAAGAAAGGTAAGGAACCGGCGTCGTACTTCAACAACGAAGGCAACGGGTCAAGCAAAGGTGACCCGCCGCCGTCGCGGTTTGTTGCTCGAAGGCAGGTACTGGTCCGGCAGCTTGCGTAAAAGGGGCCCGGCGTTGCCGCTCGCCGCGAAGCGGCCTTAGCGGGACGTGGGGAATAGCAAGCAGAGGATCAGGACCTGCCGTAAGGAAGAGGACTACCAGCCGCGCTCGGCAAGGCGGTGCGGCTGGGGGATCTCATCCACGTTGATGCCCACCATGGCTTCACCCAGGCCGCGGGAGGCCTTGGCGATGACGTCGGGGTCGTCGAAGAAGGTGGTGGCCTTCACGACGGCGGCCGCGCGCTGGGCGGGGTTGCCGGACTTGAAGATGCCCGAGCCAACGAACACGCCGTCGGCGCCGAGCTGCATCATCATGGCAGCGTCGGCCGGGGTGGCGATGCCGCCGGCGGTGAACAGCACCACGGG
>JBKJVX010000177.1:0-29640 GCA_046717065.1 Arthrobacter sp.
GCCCCGCACCTTTGCGAAAAAGGTGCGGGGCCGCCGTAGTCGTAAACAGGGGCCTCCGCCGCCGAGGGTTCCATGGCTGAGCGGAGCGAAGCGAGGGAGGCGGTGGGGATTTAGGAAGCGAGCCAGATGTCGGGGCCGAAAACCTCGTAGTGGATTTTCGTCGCGGGAATGCCCGCGTTGATGGCCTCGTTGCGGATGTGCTTCATAAACGGCAGCGGCCCGCAGAGGTACAGGGACGCGTTGGCCGGCAGGTCCACTTCACGCAGCGACATGAAGCCTTCCCTGGTTCCGGGCTCGGGCTGCTCAAGCCACAGCTGGAGGTCGGCACCCGCCAGGCGTTCGACGTCGTCCGTCATCTGGCCGCGCAGCGCCCAGCTTTCCAGGCTGCTCTCGGCATGCAGGACGAGCACCTGCCGGTCGGAACCCGACTCTGCGAGTGAGCGGAGGATCGACGCCGTGGGTGTGCAGCCGATTCCCGCCGATGCCAGGACCACTGGGCCGTCGCCGTCCTTCAGTGTGATCTCGCCATACGGGTTGGAGATCTCCAGGACGTCGCCGACCTCGACGGCGTTGTGCAGCACGGGGGAAGCCTCGCCGCCGTCGTCCAGCTTGGTGGTGAAGGACCGGCTGGTGCCGGCGTCGCCGGAGAGAGAGTACTGCCGGACCTGGCGAAGGCCGTCCGGGACCCGGACCTTGACGCTGATGTACTGGCCGGGCAGGGCAGGTGTCACCGGGGTGTCGTCGGCGGGTTCCAGGGTGAAAGTGATGGAACCCGCGCCGGCAGCGGTCTTGGCGGCTACCTTCCACGGAGTCCACATTTTGCCGTTGGCCTGGGCTGCGTAGAGGCCCTTTTCAAGCTTGATCAGGGCGTCGGCCATCAGCCAATAGACCTCGGTCCAGGCTTCGGCGATCTCCGGGGTAATGACGTCGGCGAGGTCTTCCGCGATGGCCGCGAAGAGGTGCTCGTAGACCACCTGGTACTGCGGTTCGGTGATGCCCAGCGACGCGTGCCGGTGGGCGATACGGGCAAGCACGGTTTCGGGCAGCGTTCCCGGGTTGTTGATCAGATGCGTGGCGAAAGCGGCGATGCTGCCGGCCAGGGCTTGCTGCTGGTTTCCTGAACGCTGGTTGGAGCGGCTGAACAGGCCATCCAGGAGTTCCGGGTGGGCGGCGAACAGCCTTGCGTAGAACTTGGGAGTGATGGCGCCGATCCGCGAACCGACCAGCGGCAGGGTGGCCTCAATGACAGGGAAGGATTTGTCCGAGAGCATGCGTACTCCTGAGATAGGGGGACCGGACTTTCGTCCAATCGAGGTAAATACTCACATTTGAAATACGAGTATTTATGTTCCTATTTCTACACCTTGTAGAAATGGGAATCAAATTGGATGTGGTTTACAGGCCCGGCCGAAGCCTGATCAGCTCGAAGACGGGGGCCATCTGGGAGGAGCCCGGCAGTTCTGCCACCACCACCGAATCGAGCTCACGGTAGAAGGCCTCGCGGGCGCGGGCCAAGGCGGCCCGGAGCTTGCATTCATTGATCAGGGGACAGGCGCCGCCGGGGGCCACACAATCGGCGGCATCTGAGCGGGTGTCCAGCTGGCGCAGGACATGGCCCACGGTGGCCCGGCTGCCGGCCGCGCTTAGCCTGGATCCTCCGGCGCGGCCACGCTCCACATCGATCAGCCCAAGGCCGCGCAGCTTCGCCATCGCCTTGCTGACGTGGTTGTAGGGCGTACCCACGGCGTCGGCGATGTTCTGCGTGGTGAGGAGGTTGCCGTCCGGGGCAGCGGCGAGCACCATGAGGGCCCGGAGGCTGACGTCTGCAAACGCATTGATCTTCATCGCTGGCGCGCCGGTCTAGTCCACCCAGACGGAGGGTTCGTTGGTGTCAGCGGCGAGCTGGCCAAATTCCCATGCGGACGTAGACGCGTTGGCGGCATAGGGGAGGACCGCGGCGAACACCGACCCGTCCCGGTGTTCCGCCGCGACGTGGATGGCATCCGAGTCCTCCTCCACCAGGAGAATGTCGCAGACGATGGCGGTCGCCCGGAACCCGGTACGGTTCTGGCGGAGAGCGTCCGTGAGGTCGCTGATCATGGCGTCCGCGTCAAAGTCGGCGTCGGAGCCGTCCTCCGCATCGGCTGGCGTCACGGCCACGAGCCGCACCTCGCCGTCGTTCTCCACTACCAGGGCGAACGGCAGGAAGCCGCCGTTGCGCTGGAGCTGCTCCTGGGCGGCACCCACTCCGGTCCCCAGCAGGTTCTCCAGGTCTGTGGCCGTAGCCTCGGGGACCGAGTCCCGCCATGAACCCGCCGCATCGCCCGTGCCAGCCTGGGAGTCGTCAGCCACTGTGAACTTAGCCCCTGACGAGCGACAGAACACGGTCGCGCACGCGTTCCATCGTCGGCTGGTCAGTCGCTTCAGCGTTCAGGCGAAGGAACGGCTCGGTGTTGGACGGGCGCAGGTTGAACCAGTAGCTGCCGTCGTTGGCCGTGAACGTGCTGCCGTCCATGGTGTCGATGGTGATGTCCTCGCCGCTGAAGTCCGCGCGGACACGTTCGACGGCTCCGGCCTTGTCCTCGATTTCCGAGTTGATTTCGCCGGAGGAAACGTAGGGCTCGTACTCGCGGCCGAGTTCCGAGAGCGGGCCGTCCTGTTCGCCAAGGGCGGCCAGGACGTGCATGGCGGCGAGCATTCCGGTGTCAGCGTTCCAGAAGTCGCGGAAATAGAAGTGGGCAGAGTGTTCGCCGCCGAAGACGGCGCCTTCCTCGGCCATGACTGCCTTGATGAACGAGTGGCCCACCCGCGTACGGACGGCGCGTCCGCCGTCGTGCTCCACCAGTTCCGGCACCGCACGCGATGTCAGCAGGTTGTGGATGATCGTGGGAGTGGCTTCGCCCTGTGCCTGGGCGCGGGCGATTTCGCGGCGTGCCACCATGCCGGTGATGGCCGACGGCGAGACGGGCTCGCCTTTTTCGTCGATGACGAAGCAGCGGTCTGCGTCGCCGTCGAATGCCAGGCCGATATCGGCGCCATGCTCGATCACGGCAGCCTGCAGGTCGCGCAGGTTTTCCGGTTCCAGCGGGTTGGCCGGGTGGTTGGGGAAAGACCCATCCAGCTCGAAATACAGCGGGACGATCTCAAACGGAAGCTTCGGCAGGAGTGCGTCGCCCAGCACGGCCGGGGTGGTGAGGCCGGCCATGCCGTTGCCGGCGTCCACGACGACTTTCAGGGGCCGCGAACCGGAAAGGTCAACGAGCTGGCGCAGGTACTCGGCGTAGTCCTTCAGGACGTCATGGACGCCGATCAGGCCGCGGGTGGGGGCCGCCGGAATGGAACCGGCGTTGAGGTACTGCTCGGCAAGTGCCTGGATCTCTTTGAGCCCGGATTCGGACGAGATGGGCTGCGCGCCGGCCTTGGACATCTTGATGCCGTTGTACTCGGCAGGATTGTGGCTTGCGGTGAAGGTGGCGCCGGCCGCGTTGAGGGACCCGCACGCGAAGTAGAGTTCGTCGGTGGAAATCAGGTCCAGAAGCTGGACGTTGGCTCCGCGGGTGGCGGCACCATCTGCGAACGCCTTGCTGAATTCAGGGGACGAGGGGCGCATGTCGCCGCCCACCAGGACCGTCTGGCCCTCCAACTGCAGGACATCAACGAACGCGGCTCCCACAGCTTCGACGATTTCGGCCGTGATGGAATCGCCCACGATGCCTCGGACGTCGTATGCCTTAAAGGATGCCGAGAGGTCAAAAGTCTTTGTCTGTTCGCTAGTCACGCGTCTTATCTTACGTTGACGCGCGGGATGCCTGTGGAGGGACAGTCGAGGCCCCGCCTGTGTGACGACCCGGGGCCTGGGAGGACCGCCGGAGGCTCCGGGACTGTCCACATGGGCACGCTCCGGCTTTCTGGCTGTCAGCGGTGGCTGGGATACTGAATCAATGGTCGATAACCAGCACGCCACAGTTCTTGCCGATTCAGTCCCTTCCGATTCGCAGCCGCACTCCGCTTCAGCCACACACCCGCAGGCCCTGGAGGTTCTCCGGGAGCTGGTGGGGCACCCGGCAGCAGACTTCCACGACGGACAGTACGAAGCCATCGAGGCATTGGTCGACGGCGGGCGGCGTGCCCTGGTGGTCCAGCGCACCGGCTGGGGAAAATCCGCGGTCTACTTCGTGGCGTCCCTGCTGCTGAGGCGGCGCGGCGCCGGACCCACGCTGATCGTTTCGCCGCTCCTCGCCCTGATGCGGGACCAGGTGGCTGCGGCGGCCCGGGCCGGTGTCCGGGCTGTAGCCATCAACTCGGCCAACCAGCTGGAGTGGGACACCGTGCGTGAACAGCTCGCCGCAGATGAAGTGGACGTACTGCTGGTATCACCTGAACGGCTCACCAACCCCTCGTTCCGGGAAAACCAGCTTCCGGAACTGATCCAGCGGACGGGCCTGCTTGTTATTGACGAAGCACACTGCATTTCTGACTGGGGCCATGATTTCCGGCCGGATTACCGCCGCATCGCCGACCTCATCACCCAGCTGCCGGAAAGCGTCCCGGTGCTGGCCACTACGGCCACAGCCAACTCGCGGGTGGTCCACGACATCGAGGAACAGCTCGGTGCCGGGGTCCTGACCATCCGCGGAGCGCTGGGCCGGGACTCCCTGCGCCTGGGCGTGCTTACCCTGCCCGACTCCCGGCAGCGGCTGGGTTGGCTCCTGACGCACCTGGGCGACCTTCCCGGCAGCGGCATCATCTACACCCTGACCGTGTCAGCCGCAGAGGACACCGCCCGGCTGCTGGCCGAGGCAGGACACAAAGTCCTGGCCTACACCGGGCGGACCGATCCCGCTGACAGGGAACGGGCCGAGCAGCTGCTGAAGGACAACGAGGTCAAGGCGCTGGTGGCCACCTCGGCCTTGGGGATGGGCTTCGACAAGCCCGACCTGGGCTTTGTGGTGCACCTCGGAGCGCCGTCCTCACCGGTGGCCTACTACCAGCAGGTAGGCCGTGCCGGACGAGGTGCGGCCAACGCCGACGTGCTCCTGTTGCCCGGTTCCGAGGACCGTGACATCTGGCAGTACTTCGCCACCGCCTCCATGCCGTCGGAAGAAAAGGCCAACGGCGTCCTCACCGCCCTGGCCGAAGCGGGCGCCGCGGTCTCAACGGTAGCCCTGGAAGCCCGGGTAGACTTGCGCCGCACGCCGCTGGAGCTGCTGCTCAAGGTACTGGCCGTGGACGGTGCCGTGGAACGGGTAGGCGGCGGATGGCGGTCCACCGGACAGCCGTGGATCTACGACGCCGAGCGCTACCGCCGCATCGCCGAAGCCCGGGTGGACGAGCAGGATTCCATGGTGATCTACCAGGACACGGCAGGATGCCGGATGGAGTACATCACTTCGGTCCTCGACGACGAAACCGCCCATGCCTGTGGCCGGTGTGACAACTGCGCAGGCCAGTGGTTCCGGGCGGACATCGCGGCCGAGGCCACCGAAGCGGCCGGCCAGACCCTGAGCCGGGCAGGCGGCGTCCTGGAAGCCCGCCTTCAATGGCCCAGCGGAATGGACCGGCTGGGCGTTCCGGTCAAGGGCAAGATCAAACCGGCCGAAGGGCTTGCGGACGGCCGGATCCTCGCCCGGCTCACCGACCTCGGCTGGGGCGGAGCGCTGCGTGAACTGTTTGCCGCCGGCGCAGCGGACCGGGCGATCGACCCCGGCATGCTGCAGGCCTGCGTGCAGGTACTGCGCGAGTGGGCCACCGGGGACGGACGCACGCCGGCGTGGAGCGGTGTGGGCCGACCGGCGGCCATCGTAAGCATTCCGTCCCGGAGCAGGCCCGAGCTGGTCCAGTCCCTCGCCCGGGGGATTTCGGAGATCGGCCGCATCCCCTACCTCGGCCAGCTGGAGCTGGGCCACGGCGGTCCCACCGGCGGCCGGGGCGGCAACAGCGCCTACCGGCTGGCCGGGGTCTGGGACCGGCTGGTGGTGGGGCCGGAACTGGAGGCATCACTGGCGTCACTGCAGGGCCAGGGCATCATGCTGATCGACGACCTCGTGGACAGCCGCTGGACAGTCACCGTCGCCGGGCGGGCCCTCCGGCAGGCGGGTGCGGGGGCTGTGCTTCCACTGGTGCTTGGCCAGGCCGGCTGACCTCTGAGCCGGCATGCCGGTGCAGGGACAGGCTGTCAGCGGTGCTGACCAGCATCAGGACGGCCATGGCCAGGAAGGCCCCGCGGAACGGTCCCGCCGGGTCCTGCGGGAACACTTCCATGCCGTCGAAAATGCGGATCAGCAGCGCCCCCACGGCGATCCCGGCACCGGTGGCCAACTGGACCAGCGTGGCTGACACGGCATTCGCCGAGGTTAGCTGTGCCGGCGCGATATCCGCGTACTGCACCGAAGCGTAGGAGGAGAACCCGATTGAACGGAACGCCCCGCTGCACACCAGCAGGGCGAACGTGATGGCCTGTGGGGTGTCCGGGGTCAGCAGGGCGCACACAACGAACGTCAGCCCGGAGGCGAGGGACGCGAAGACCAGCATTGGCTTGAACCCGAAGCGCCTGATCAAGGGGGTGGTTGCCGGTTTGATGCCGATGTTGCCAATGAAGACGGCCGCCACCATGATGCCGGCGTGCAATGGTGTCCAGCCGAATCCGGCCTGGAACATGAGGGGCAGGAGGAACGGAACCGAACTGATGGTCAGGCGGTACACAAACCCGCCTGTTGCCATGGCCCGGAAGGTACGGGTTGCAAAAACGCTGAGATCAAATAGGGGGTTCCTGGCCCGCAGCATCCACGCCGCAGCACCGGCCAGGGCGGCAACGCCGGCCGCTGCGCACACGCCACCCCAGGGCCCGTCGGGATGGGCCGTGGAAAGTTCCAGGCCAACAACCAGTGCGCCCACGCCCACCGTGGTCAGGGACAGGCCCAGCCAGTCCAGCCTGCGTTGACGGTCTCCTGCCCCGGCAGGAACCAGGCGCAAGGCAGCGATAAAGGCTGCGAGGCCCAGCGGCAGGTTGATCAGGAAGATCCAGTGCCAAGAGAGGTATGTCGTCAGCGCACCGCCTACCAGCGGCGCCAGCACAGGGGCGAGCAGGCCCGGCCAGACAAGGAAAGCCGTGGCGCGCAACAGTTCGGATTTGGGTGTCCCCCGGAGCACCACCAGGGTTCCGACCGGAACCATCATCGCCCCGCCGGCACCCTGCACGATGCGGGCCAGTGTCAGCATCGCCAGGTCCTGGCTCAACGCACAGGCCAGCGACGCGGCAGTGAACACCGCAATCGCGAGGCAGAAGACCCGCCGCGCCCCGAGCCTTTCGGCGAGCCAGCCGCTGAAGGGGATGCCCATGGCCACTGTCATAAGGTACGCCGTCATGGTGATGTTCACATCGGCCGCGGGCACACGGAAGTCCCCGGCGATACTGGGAATGGCTGTCGTGAGGACAGTGCCGTCCAGGAACTCCATAAAGAACGTGGCAGCCACCAGCAAGGCCAGACGCGGGTTCCATGCCTGCCCGCTGCCGGGAGCCGCGCTCGCTTGGTTGCTTTGTGCCATCTGATAATCCTGCCACCGGTGGCGGGCAGCAGGCCCGCTGTGTCCGTACAGCGGATACGCAAAAGGCCCCGGTCCTGGGACCGGGGCCAAACGCGGAGACGGGGGGATTTGAACCCCCGGTGGAGTTGTGCCCCACACTTCATTAGCAGTGAAGCCCATTCGGCCGCTCTGGCACGTCTCCAATTGCTATTCCTAGCCCACCAAGGATACGCAGAACGTGGCACGCAGTGCAAAACGGGCCGCAAGCCCCTTCAACGTGCCCGCGGGGATCGCCCGCAGGCTACGATCGCGGCGCCAGCCCGGGCCGCACTAACCTGATTTCGCGCAGGTTCTCCCAGTCGGGGATCACGTCCGCCGCGCCGTCGGGTGCGAAGCCGAAATGGCGGTAGAAGCCGATCGCACGCCCGTTCTCAGCAGCCACCCACAGGCTTGCCGCGCTGTCGCCCAAGGCTGCCTCCAGGAGCCGGCGCCCTAATCCCAGCCCCTGGTGCGATGCCAACAGGTACAGTCCCCACAATTCCAGGTCCCCGGACGAGGGCGGCCCTGATGTATGCCATGAGTCGCCGGAAGGCACACGCCGGATACCCGCGAACCCCACGATCACGCCGTCGTCGCAGGCCACCCAGGCTTCCGCAGGCTCCGCTATTTCCAAGAGGTGGCGCCAAAGCGGCAGGCGGTTATCGTGAGTCTGTGACGCCAGGAACCCCTCGGACAGCATGCCGCGGTACGTCTCCTGCCAGCAGCGGACGTGGACCTCCGCCAGCCGCTCCACGTCAGCCCGCGCCGCCCGCCGCACGGCCAGGGACACCGCTACGCCGTCCCGCCCGCCAGCGCCTTCCAGAGGAAATGCTGGCTTCGGGCCTGCAGCGCTGCCGCCTGCCGGTTGTCGGACGCTCCGGCGTGGCCGCCCTCAAGGGCCTCGTGGAACCAGACGTTCGGGATGCCCATGGCCAGCATCCGGGCGGCCATCTTGCGGGCCTGCACCGGACCCACGCGGTCGTCGGAGGTGGCCGTCCAAATGAACGTGTCCGGGTACTCAACCCCATCCTTGAGCAGGTGGTACGGCGAAAACGTCCTGATGTACTCCCACTGCTCCGGCGCATCCGGGTCACCGTACTCGGCGATCCACGAATGGCCGGCGGACAGCTTGGTGTAACGGCGCATATCAAGCAGCGGCACGCCGCAGGAGACTGCCCCGAACAGCTCGGGGTATTGCGTCAGCATGTTTCCCACCAGGAGTCCGCCATTGGACCCGCCCACACAGCCCAGCCGCTCCGGCGAGGTGACACCGCGGGAGATCAGGTGCCGGGCCACGGCCGCGAAGTCCTGGTAAGCCTTGTGCCGGTTCTCCTGCAGCGCTGCCCGGTGCCACCCCGGCCCGTATTCCCCGCCCCCGCGGATGTTGGCCACCACGTACACACCGCCCCTGGAGTGGGATGTTTCCCCATTGGTTCCGGCGGAAGTGGAAGTCCGGCGTTCCAGCCAGGCCCTGCCCACAGTGCCGCTGTAGGCCGGAGTGCGGGAAACCTCAAAACCGCCATAGCCGGAGAGCTGGGTGGGGTTCTGCCCGTCCAGCGGGAGGTCGCGGGAGGCGACCTGGAAGTAGGGAACCCGGGTTCCGTCGTCGGAAACGGCGAAGTGCTGCTGCACTTCATAGTTTTCATCGGCAAAGAACGACGGCGAGGTCTTGACCCTCTCGTGCCGGCTCATCACCCCAGGCGTCCCCGCTGCGGCGCGCTCCAATGTGCCCCGCATTAGCGTGCTGGGGGTGGTGAAGCCCGTGGCGACGAGCCAGAAGTCGTCGCCCGCGCCGCCGTCGGCTTCGTCTTCATCGTCCACTGCGTAGGCGTTGACGTCATGCAGCGGCGGGCAGGCATTCAAGAGGGTGGACTCCCAGGCTCCGTTGGCGTCACCGGTTGGCCGCGACGGGTCGAGAACACGAATCTCGGAGGAAACGTCCTTCAGCAGGTTGAGCAGCAGAAAGTTCCGGGTCCAGCTCCAGGACTGCAGCGAGGTGTTGGCATCCGGGTTGAAAAGCACTGCTACTTCGCGCACGCCGGCCAGGTAGTCCTCAAACCGGGCGGCCAGGAGCGATCCCGCCGGATAGGTTGACCCGTTCAGCACCCAATCCTGTTGGGGACGGAACAGCAGCCATTCCCGGTGCGCGCTGACGTTGACGTCGGTGGGGACGTCGATGACCGTCCAGGACCCCTCGCGCAGTACGGAATTGCTCCTGTTGTAGAAGTCGATGTAGTCAACCGCGAAGGTCCTCTCGAACCCCGGTGTGGAGTCGTGGGCCACCACTGCCATCATGTGGTTCTCCGGCACCTCGAACAGGCGGGGCGCTTCGGCCAGTGAGGCGCCGCGCTTAAGGGTGACGGCAGTCCGGGCATAGGACGAAGCCGTCCGCGGAAGCCCCTCTGCGGTGGAGGCCACCAGCAGCGTGTCCGCATCCAGCCACGACACGTTTCCCTTCGCCGTCGGCAGGTCAAAGCCGCCCCGCGCGGGGTCCACGAACGTCCGGGACTCCACATCGAACTCCCGGTAGCGGTTGGCGTCGCCGCCGTCGGGTGAAAGCGCCAGCAGCGCCAGACGGTAAGGCGCACCTGGCGCAGGGCGGAGGTAAGTTGCCCCGTGGAAGACCCATTCTTCGCCTTCGGCGGCGGACAGGGCGTCGACGTCCAGCAGGACATCCCAGACCGGGGTATCAGTGCAGTAGCTGTCCCACGAGGTACGGCGCCACAGGCCCTTGGGGTTCTGCTGGTCCTTCCAGAAGTTGTAATACCAGTCCCCGCGCTTGCCCACCATGGCGATCCTGTCCGTTGAGTCCAGCACCTCAAGGATCTTGCCTTCGAGTTCCACGTAGTCGGCGTCCTCCAGCAGGTCCTCCGTGCGTGAATTCTGTTCCGTCACCCAGGCCAGCTGCTGCTCGCCGTAGATCTCCTCGAGCCAGGCATTCTCGTCAGTGGGCTCGGGCGCGAGGCCCGAGGGTGCGGTGCCGGTGGTATCGCCGGAGGCGGGCGCTGGATCAGCTGCAGTGGTGGTCATGCGCCCCATCCAAACAACATCCGCGGACGGCTGGCAAGTCAAGCGTTCAGCGCGTACTTTGTTTCAGCCCGTACTCTGGATGCCGTGGAAAAAACGCAGAGCATCCGGACCGCCATTGTGGGGGCGGGTCCCCGGGGCACCAGTGTCCTGGAACGCCTGCTTGCCCGCAGCGCCGCGTTGAGCGCGGCCGGCGGGGGCCCGGTGCGGCTCCACATCGATGTCATCGATCCCTATCCGGCAGGTCCGGGCCATGTGTGGCAGCCAGGGCAGTCGCGGCTGTTCCTGATGAACACGCAGTCCTTCTATCCCACGCTGATCCCTGAGGACCCTGCCCTGGCGCCGCCGGTCGCCGGCACCACGTTCGACCAGTGGCGGGCCCGGCAGCAGAAGGACCCTTCACCGTCCCTGAGCGAAGAAGAACTGGCGGAACTTGCGGTCCTGACCGCCAGCGATTTCCCCAGCCGTGCACTGTACGGCCGGTACCTCCGCAGCACCGTGGAGGAGCTGATGCGGAACGCACCCGACGGCGTCACCATCGACTTCCACGAAACGACCGCCCTGTCGGTGCGCCCCGCAGGTGACGGAACGTTCGACGTCGGCCTGGCCACCGGGGCCACGATCCGCACCGGTTCCGTAGTGTTGGCGCTCGGCCACATTCCGTCCCGGCTGAATCCTGAACAGCGTGAGCTGCAGTCCTCCGCCGAACAATTGGGCCTTCGGTATTTTCCTCCTGCGGTGCCGGCGGACGTGGACTGGTCCCTGATTCCTTCCGGGGAACCTGTCCTGGTCCGCGGCATGGGACTGAACTTTTTCGACACCATGGGCCAGCTGACCGAGGGCCGCGGCGGCAAGTTCATCAGCAACGGGACCGTGCTCCGTTACGAGCCCTCAGGCCAGGAACCGCGCATCATTGCTGCCTCCCGACGAGGAACGCCGTATCGGGCCAAAGCTGCGCTGAGCGGCTACTATCCGGCATCCGTGACCCTGCGCTACTTCACCGAGGCTGCGCTGGAACGCTTCAACAAGGCCGGTATCCGCCCTGCATTCGACCATGATTTCTGGCCCCTCCTTCACCGGGATGCGCTCTGGGCCTACTACTCAACCCTGGTGCGCTCGCAGCCCAATGCCGTGCCTGATTCGGCTGCCTTCCTGGAGGCCCTTGACGAGGCACTCCATCCGCACGCGCACAGTGCCGCGAACTGGGAGGACAGCATGGAGAGCGTCCTCGCTGTCCACGTTGGGCCCCGGCACCGGCTGGACCTTCCGGGGCTCGCTGCGCCGCTTGCGGGCCGGTCCTTCGGGTCGCGCGCCGAGCTCGACGCCGCCGTCGTGGAGTACCTGCTGGACGATGCGCGCCGCTCCGCCCTGGGCGAGGATGACCCGGTGAAGATGGCCATCGGTGCCCTCCACCATGGCCGCGCGGTCCTGAAGACAGCGGTAGCCGACGGCGGCATCACCGATGAATCCTGGGTCGCGGGACTGCGTGGCTGGTTCGAGTCGTTTGTAGAAGGACTGGCCAGCGGGCCTCCTGCGCTGCGCTCCGAACAGCTCGCGGCGCTGGCGAGGGCAGGAGTGGTCAGTTTCGTGGGGCCCGACCCCAAGTTCGGGGTGGACCGCAAGAATGGTGTCTTCACTGCCTTCTCTCCCTGGGTGGACGATGCACCGGTGGCAGCCCGGACCATGGTGGAGGCGCTGGCGCCCGGCAACAGAGTCTCTGCCAACGATTCGCCGGTATTGGAGCAGCTGCTGGCCGACGGCCTTGTGCGGCCGCGCCTCATGATGTCGGTGGAAGGCGCGCCTGTGCAGTCCACCGGCCTGGATGTTGTGCCGCACCCTTACCGCCCGCTGGCAGCGAACGGTTCCGTGACGGAAGGCCTCTACGTGTTGGGACTGCAGCTCTCCTCCACCCAATGGGGCACAGCCATTGCGGCCGAAGCCGTCCAGTCCGGCGGACCGAACTACCGCAGCGGTCAGCGCACACTGCGCGACGCCGACGAGATCGCCGGCGCCATCCTGGGGCTGTAGCAAACCTCCACGCTCTCTCACTTGATGTGCCTTAAACCCCAACGCTCTCTCACTTGATGTGCCTCAAACTCCAACGCTCTCGCACCCAGTTCACTTGGGTGAGAGAGCGTTGGAGGAATACGCACATTATCTGAGAGAGCGTTCGGGAAAGACCCGCATTTAGTGAGCGAGCGCTGGCGGGGGCTGCCGAAACCGGTCCCTAGCCCCGCAGACACACCTGGTACTGGAGCCAGGCTGCAGCATAGCGGATCCAGCCCAGGACGTTGTACCACTTGGTCGGCTTCGACGGCGCGGTACACACCGGCTCAACCGGAACGCTTGCCACCGTCACCTCAATAGTGACTACCGTGCCGGATTCAGCTGCGGTGAGGGCCAGGGTCCCTGTACCCGCAGCGGCGCCCGAGGGGACGGGCAGGCTGACGTTCGCTGCCCCGGCTTGGACAGGTACGGACCCAAGCTGGGTCACGGTGCCCGCAGAGTCCGTGAACACGGCTGAAAGCGTCTTGTTGACCGGGCTGCCGAGCGACGTCAGGTCCACCTTGGACACTGCCAGTGTGATGACCTCACCCGGCTTGACCTCGCCGGGGGTGGTGTTGGTGACGGCCACGGAGCGGCGGGCAAAGTCAGGCGAGAGGGGGCTGCTCTTCTGCAGGTATCCGATCCAGGCGTCCCGGTCCACCAGGCCTGAGTCCTTCGTGTTGGACCCTTCAGTAAAAATCCGGAAGTTGTCCCCGCCGGTAGCCAGAAAGCTGAACGTACCCACCCGGTAGGACATGGCCGGATCGAGCGCGGCCCCGTTCACCCGGACGGAGGTGATGCGGTCTCCGGCGGGCCGGGCTGCATCGTAGGTGTAGTTCACGTTCTTGGACAGGCCGAGCTGGATGTAGGCCCGGCTGGGTACCGTGCCGTCCGGGTTGGTCTGCCACTGCTGCTCCAGCAGCGTCTTGAACTGGGCGCCGGTCAGGGACGTGGTCCAGAGGTTGTTCACGAACGGCAGCACCGCGTTCGCCTCGGCGTACGTGATGGAACCGTCCGGGGCGTAGTAGAGCTCGTTCCGCAGTCCACCGGCATTGACCACGCCGATTTCTGCGCCGCCCAGTTCCGCCGGCTGCAGTGAATCCAGCAGGGAATCGGCCACCAGGTTGCCCAGGGTTGACTCGCTGCCGCGGTCATCACGTTTGGCAACACCGGCGGCGTCAGTGGTGAACGCGGTGGTGATGTCCGCCGTGACAGCGCCAACGGGTTGGTTGCCCACGACGGCCGCATCCGCGAGAGCCTTCTTGACGATGGCGTCGACGGCGGCAACCCGCGGGAAGGCGGCGATCAGGTCAGCGGCGGGATCGGTGGTCCGCTTGACGTTGCCGGCCTTGTATGCCTTTACCTCCTTGGTGGCGGTGTCTACGGTGAGCTGGATCTGCCCCACATTCTCGCCGTAGTTGCCCGTCTGGACGATCGGGCGCGTCTTGCCCTCACCGCCCGGGACCGGGGCGTCCCAGGAGTACTCCTTGTGGGTGTGCCCGGTAAAGATCGCGTCAACATCGGCTGAGGTTTCGGTGACCAGCTTCGCGAGGGATCCGCCGGCTGCCACTTCCTCCTCCAAGGTGGCGCCTTCCACCGTTCCCGAACCGGCGCCGTCGTGGTTTTCCACGATGATGACGTCGGCAAGCTTCCCCGACGTGATCCGCGCCGCTGCCCGGTTGATCGCGTCCACCGGGTCGCCGAACTCTAGGTCGGCGATGCCGGCGGGAGTCACCAGGGAGGGAACTTCCTGCGTGACGGTGCCGATGACGGCCACCTTGATCCCGTTCATGTCCACGACGGTGAACTCGGGTAGGACCGGTTCGGTGGTGCCCTTCTTGTAGACGTTGGCTCCCAGGTAGGGGAACTTCGCGTTGGCACCGCCGGCGACGACGCGGTCCCGCAGGTCCGCCCAGCCGCCGTCGAACTCATGGTTGCCCACGGCGGATGCTTGAAGCTCCAGGGCGTTCAGCACGTCGATAGTGGGCTGGTCCTTGGCGACGGCGGACGCAAACAGCGACGCCCCAATGTTGTCGCCGGCGGAGAGGAAAGCGGTGGCGCCGGGGGCGGCTGCGGCCCGGAGCTTCTCAATGGTGCCGGCTAACTGGACCGTGTTGGTGTCGATCCTGCCGTGGAAGTCGTTGATGCCCAGGAAATTCAGGTCAACGGTGGCGGGCGCGGATTCCAGGTTCAAGCCCACAATCACAGGATCGTGGTCGCTGGCGCGGTACTGGTCCGGTGCGTAGTAGTTGGTGACGTTGTTGTTGTAGCGGCTGTACTCCAGGGCTACGGACTCTACGGAATTGATGTTCCAGATGTCCGCCCCGGTGACCACCGCGTTGGCGGCGGGGGAGGCCAGGATGTGGTCCAGGGAGCCCACCATCCCGCCGAACAGGTACGAGTGCTTGGCGGAACCGTCGGCGTTGCGTGCCTTCTCGTCCTGGTTGACGTAGCCCTCGGCCGTGAAGACGTTGATGGGGTCTTCCTTGGCGTACGCGTTGAAGTCGCCGATGAGGAAAACCTTGTCCGTGGCCTTGGACTGCTGCAGGGACTTGGTGAACTCCAGAAGGGACTTCGCCTGGGCTGTACGCGCAAGGTTGGACGCACCTTGTCCCATGTCCGTGTCCTCCGGAGTGGCAGCGGAGCCCTTGGACTTGAAGTGGTTGGCGATGGCGATGAACTCTGTCCCGGCGCCGCCGCCCACCGGCTTGAAGACCTGGGCCAGCGGCTTGCGTGCGCTGGCGAATGCCACGGTGTCGTTGTGGATGATGGACTCACCCACAGGTTCTGCACTGGCCTTCCTGTAGATGAAGGCGGTGCGGATCATGTCCTCGTCGCTGAGCGGGGGCGCGTTGGCAGGCGAACGGACGTAGTCCCAGATGCCCGGGGTCTGGATGTTTAGCGCATCCACCAGCTTGGCCAGGGCGTCATCCCGGTTCTTGCCGAACTGCGCGGAATTTTCGATCTCCATCAGCGAGACAACATCCGCGCCGGCCTTGGTGATGGCCGCGACGATCTTGTCCTGCTGCCGTTCGAAGTTCTCAGCGTTGGCGGCGCCGCGGGCGTCACAGCCACCGCGGACAGTGATGGGGCTGCCGGCCCGGTCCTCGTAGAATGTGCAACCCGCCAAGGTGTCACCTGTTGTGGGAAAGTAGTTGAGGACGTTGAAGGAGGCGAGCTTCAGGTTGCCTCCTACCGCGGCGGGAGCTTCAGCGCGGGTGGCACCGAACGTTGCCGGCTGTACCGTGGCCATGTTGCCCTCCGTCAGGTGGGCCAGAGGCTGGAGCTTCCAGGCCTTGTTGGCATAGCCAAGGACCACGTTGGTGGTGAACGTGACGGGGGAGCCCACCCGTACCGGGTCAGTTGTGGTCAGGTAGGGCAGGACCTGAGCCTTCGTTGCGGCATCTTTCAGGAAGTTGGTGCTGGAGCCGTCGTCGAGCTTGATGCTCCGGGCGGCATTCTCCGCCACAGTTGCCGTGTGTTCGGCTGAGCCGTAGGGAGCGACGGCGGTGGGCTGGACCAGCGGAGTCGTTCCGCCGGCGAGGCCGATCTCGCCGTACTGGTTCAGCGTATAGTTGTCCGTCACCGTCAGCGGGCCCTGGGGCGCCAGGAGCATGCCTTCCAGGGATTCACGGAAGGTTTCGTTGGCGGGCAGCGTGAAGGTGGTGGCCTTCATTTCGGGTGCAGGCTCTGTCAGCTTGGTGAGCCCTGCCGCTGCCGTGACGTTGAGCTGGGTCATGCCAAAGTACTCGGCTACCGAGCCCGTCACCTGAACGTGGTCTCCGGCCTGGACCGAAGCCGCGGTGGCGGGGGAGTAGACGAAGATCCCGTCCGACGCCGCATGGTTGGTTGCCGTCAGATCCCCGCCGGTTCCCGGGGTCTGCACGTAGTAGCCGTTGAGCCCTCCGGTGGGAAAGACTGCCGTGACCTTACCCGTGGTGGTCACCGTGGACCCCGTCAGCGGGCTTTCGCTGCCCGTACCCTGGATTTCCGCGATGGTCCGGGTTGAAGGTGTGGGCGTGGGGTCCGGGGTTGGATCTGGTGTGGGCTCCGGATCCGGTGCCGTGGTGCCACCCGCCGTCGTCGGGGTAATGCTGGCACTGAGCGAGAAGTCCGCGGAGTTGCTGTTGCTGTCCGCACCGGCTGCGCGGTTCAGGCTTCTGACGTCGGTGTTGGCGGACGGCGCCGGGGCTGCCTGCGTTTCGAAAGTGTTCGAGGTCCCGTAGCCGAGGAGATCGGCCACGCCGGCAGGTTCCACCTGGGAACCGGTGCCCAACGCGACGGCGGTGCGCTGCTTTGCGAGGATAAGTGTCCCGGCGCCGCCTGAGGGGTTGATGCCGGTGGCTACCAGGTCCGCTGCCGGCAGGTCTGCACCGGCAGCGCCACCGTTATTGCTTGCACCCTGGATGAGGTAATGCCCCTTGGCTGGGATGGAACCGGTCAGCGCAGCCACGCCGCTGGGGGCTGCCGTGGCGGCTGCAGAACGGTATTGAACCGACCAGCCGTCCAGGGAAACCGGAGCATCCGAGGAGTTGTACAGCTCAACGAACTTGTTTTTGTAGGCGGCACCGTCGCTGCCTCCGCTGAGATAGGCCTCATTGATGACAACGGGCGAGGTTCCCGCCGCGGCTGAGACCTCCGCGACAGAGTCGGCAGCAGCCGGAAGCGCCGCCAAAGGAGCCATGAGCCCCGCCGACAGCGCTGTCCCCAGCGCCAGTTTCCAAGGTGTTTGATGCATCCGCTCTTACTTTCAGAAGGGTCCCCCGGTAGGGGAGCCGATGGAAGGTGTCCAGGTTTTACCAACGGACAAGGGCCCGGATCCTGCTCCTGGTCAAGTGGTATCCGGCACATCACAACAGCGCTGAATGAACGCAAGGTTGATAGCGCGTGCATTCGGCAGGACGTTCCCCAGCGGAACGCCGCGCCCCACCGGCCGGCGCCCCAGTAGCCCGGTCCGCTGATGCTGTCGGCAGTGGTTGGGTTGGTGGCCGGAACCCATGTGCCGGCCATCACAAAGAATACCGGCCGGTAGCTTCAGGGGAAGCTCCGACCGGCAGTTCTTTTAACTTTTTTGCGACGCGTGGAACCAGGCTTCTACCTACTGGTCACAGGCCTGGAGGGGCTAGAAATAACCTTGAACATGCCGCCCATGGGATCCGCCAGTTGCGCAATCCTGCCGAAGTCGCTGTCCGCCCGGCACATCGCCCGCAATTCCCCGGGATAGACAAAGGACCCCTGCCGGCCAGCGTGCTGGCGGACAGGGGTTCCAATCGCGGAAGGTAAGAGATTCGAACTCTTGGTACGGGGTTACCGCACACTAGTTTTCAAGACTAGCTCCTTCGGCCGCTCGGACAACCTTCCTCGACTAGTAGTGTTTCATAGGCACTTGCCTGCAACAAAACAGAGACCGGAAGCTGTCCGGTGCACACTGGTTGCAGCCAGTATTCAGTCAGAAACGGGAGTGTTCCATGAAAGCCGTCTACATATCCGAACCGGGCGGCCCGGAAGTACTCGAGGTCCGCGAGGCGGACGCTCCGGTACCCGGACCCGGGGAGGTGCTGATCGACGTCGTCGCTGCCGGCCTAAACCGCGCGGACGTGCAACAGCGCAGGGGATTTTACCCGCCGCCGCCCGGCGCTTCCGAGATTCCGGGGCTGGAGGTTTCCGGCCGGATCGCAGGCTTCGGCCCCGGCGTAAGCAAGCCCTTTTCCCTTGGCGACAAGGTGGTGGCCCTGCTGGCCGGCGGCGGATATGCCCAGCAGGTGGTGGTGCCGGCTGAGCAGGTCCTGCGCGTGCCTGAAGGCGTGGATCTGGTCACCGCGGCGTCGCTGCCTGAGGTGGCCGCCACTGTTTACTCCAACTTGGTCATGACGGCCCAGCTCCAGGCCGGCGAGACGGTCCTGATCCACGGTGCCACCGGCGGTATCGGTACTATGGCCATCCAGCTGGCCAAGGCCTTGGGCGCCAAAGTGGCAACGACGGCCGGCACGGACGAAAAGGTGGGGACGGCCAAAGCCTTCCTCGGTGCCGATATTGCGATCAATTACGCCGAAGAGGATTTCCCGGCGAGCCTCCGCGGGCAAAACGGCGGGCGTGGTGCTGACGTGATCCTGGACGTCGTCGGCGCCAAGTACTTGGCGCAGAACGTGGACGCGCTCGCCGACTACGGACGGTTGGTGGTGATTGGCCTGCAGGGCGGAGCTAAGGGGGAGCTGGACCTGGGACAGCTCCTGAAGAAGCGGGCAGCGGTGGTGGCAACGGCGCTAAGGCCCCGGCCGGTTGAAGAAAAAGGTGCCATCATGAACGCGGTCCGCGATGCCGTCTGGCCGTTGGTCAGCGACGGCAGGATCCGTCCGCTGGTGGCCAAGACCTTCCCGATGGACCAGGTGCAGGCTGCGCATGAGTACTTCGACAGCGGCGACCACGTGGGGAAGATTCTCCTGGTGATGTAGGAACACGAGCGGTATAGATACTGAGTATTGCTTTCAAGATCCCTCCTGCGTTACGCTGCAACATACGCGGTATGCACGCGCCTTGGGGGAGCGTGCATACCAAAGCTTCCAAGCGCAAGGAGCGCCATGTCCATCCGCCACAGCCTCCTCGCCCTGCTCCAGGACCAGCCGCGCTACGGCTACCAGCTGCGGGTCGAGTTCGAAAACCGCACAGGCGCCACCTGGCCGCTGAATATCGGGCAGGTATACACCACGCTGGATCGGCTGGAACGCGACGGCCTCGTCTCCAAGGACGGCGACGACGGCGAGGGCCACGTGATCTACAGCATCACCGACGCCGGCAAAGCCGAGGTGGGGAACTGGTTCGCGGCCCCGGTGGAGCGGAACAACCCGCCGCGCAACGAGCTTGCCATTAAGCTGGCGCTCGCCGTCACCATCCCGGGCGTGGACGTGCAAGGCATCGTCCAAGCGCAGCGGGTGGCCTCCATCAGGGCCCTGCAGGACTACACCAAGGCCCGCAGGGACACCGCCACGAGCCAGCGCCCGGGAGACACTGCCTGGCTGCTGGTCGTTGATTCCCTGATCTTCCAAACGGAAGCAGAGGTCCGTTGGCTGGATCTTTGTGAAGCCAGGATGGTCCAGCAGGCGCAGTCCGCCGGGCAGGCACGCAGGACGTCCACCGGGGTTACGGAAGCCGCGGCCCCGCTCAACGCGGACAGTCGCCGGTGAGCGCCCAGGGGCCGCAGCAGGTCCTGGAACTTGCCGGGGTCAGCAAAACTTTCGGGGAGGGCGCGACGGCGGTTGCCGCCCTTCGCGACGTCGACCTCACCATCGGCGCGGGAGAGTTCGTTGCGGTGATGGGACCGTCCGGGTCCGGCAAGTCCTCATTGCTGGCGCTTGCCGGGGGACTTGACCGTCCGACGTCGGGCAGTGTCTTTGTTGAGTCCACGCCGCTGGCGGGGTTGGGGCTGAATGACCTTGCAAGCCTCAGGTGCCGCGCCGTCGGCTACGTCTTCCAGGACTTCAACCTCGTCCCCACCTTGACGGCGGCCGAGAACGTGGCGCTGCCGCTGGAACTGGACGGCACGGCATCCCGGAAAGCCCATCGGCAGGCGCTTGACGCGCTGCGGCAGGTGGGAATCCCCGAGTTGGCGGACCGCTTCATGGACCAGATGTCCGGAGGCCAGCAGCAGCGCGTGGCCATAGCCCGTGCCGTCGTGGGACACGGCGCCTGATTCTTGCGGACGAGCCGACGGGAGCACTTGATTCCACTACCGGCCAAGGGGTCATGGAAGTACTGCGCTCCCGTGCGGAGGCAGGTGCCGCCGTTATGCTCGTCACCCATGAGGCCCGGCACGCGGCCTGGGCGGACCGCGTGGTGTTCCTTCGCGACGGCCGCATCGTTGACCAAGCGGCTGCACTGCAGGATCCCGCTGTTTTGCTGGCGCAGGCAGGCGGCCGCTGATGCCGCTAGACCTCGCTCCGGCCCCGGGCGGGCGCCGGGGCAGTTTCCGTGTTGCCCTGCGCATGGCCCGCCGGGACATCAACCGGCATAAAGGGCGCTCGCTGCTCATCATCCTGCTGATCATGCTTCCGGTAGCCGGCATGACCGGGGCGGTTACCTTGTTCCAGAGCACGCAGAAAACTTCGGAAGAGATTGTCCGGTACGAGCTCGGGGGCACACAGGCCCGGTTCAGTGCCTTGCCCGTGCCCAACGCGGATTCTGTTCAGGATCCGCTGAACGACACAATGGTTGCGCACAGCACGGGAGTCCATGATGCCGACTTCACAAGCGCGGACCCCGTGGACCTGATCCCGCCGGGATATGAAGTTCTGCCGCAACGCCAGTTGGACCTGACAACAGGTGTGGGGGCGGCGACGGTGTCCCTGCAGGGCCGGCTGGTTGATGCACTGCATCCCGCCTTTACGGAAAAGTACGCACTCCTTGAGGGAAGGGCTCCCCGGTCCGCGGAAGAGGTCTTGGTATCTCCCGGCTTGCTGGAGCGGTTCAGCCTTGGACTGGGCGAGCAAATCACGACGTCGGCGGGTTCGTTTGTGCCCGTCGGAACCCTCCGGGATGCCGATGCTTCGGACCGGAACTCCTTTATTTTCCTGCGTGACGGGCAGGTGCCGGATTCCGTCCTGCACCAGCAGCCCGGATCTGCGCAGTCATTGTCCTACTACCTTGTTGGCCCGGAACCGGTGACATGGGCCCTTGTTCGGGAGGCCAACAGCCAGGGGGTGGGTGTGTTGTCGCGCAGTGTGGTGCTCAATCCGCCGTCCGCGGATCAGCGGACTATCCAGGGCATCCCGCCTCCCCAGCGGCATTCAGACTTCGTGGCGCTTTATGCCACGTTCGGCCTGATCGCCGCGCTGGCGCTCCTGGAGGTTGGCCTCCTGGCAGGAGCCGCTTTCGCGGTTGGTGCCAAAAGGCAGGTTCGGGAGCTGGCGTTGCTGGCGGCGTCAGGAGCCGATTCACCGACGGTCCGCTCCGTGGTGACGGCAGGGGGACTGTGGCTGGGCGGCATTGCCGTCCTGTCCGGTGCCGCATTGGGCCTTTGCTCGGCATCAGCCGTGGTGCACTGGGTTCGCTTTATGGGTTCCCCGCGCTTTCCCGGCTTCCATCCCGACGCGCCGCTGACACTCGTCTCCATGGTCATGGGCCTGGTGTGCTGCATCCTTGCGGCGATGGCTCCGGCGAACCACGTGGCCCGGCAGGCGGCGCTCGGTGCCCTCAAATCCGGCAGGGCCCCTGCGGGCAATGGAAAATGGACAAGCCTGGCCGGGGCGGCGTTGCTGCCCGTGGCAGGCGGGCTGCTGGCCGCGGGACGGTTGCTCGGGCAGTCAGCCGCCAATCCGGACATAAAAGCTGAGCAGCTCCCCCTGGTTGCAGGGTTGCTGATTGCGGGAGCCATCCTTGCCGTCGTCGGCCTTGTGCTCATCGTCGGCTGGGCCATTGTTGTCCTGACCGCCAGAACGGACTGGTTGCCGCTGTCCATGCGGCTGGCTGCCCGCGACTCCACCAGGAACCGTGGCCGCACGATACCGGCAGTGGCCGCTGTTCTCGCCGCGGCCACCCTGGCGAGCGCGGCGCTGGTCCTCTTGGCCAGTCAGCAGGCCGGGATGCGGGAGAACCATCACTGGAGTGCCCTGGAGAACCAGACCTTTCTGCCGTTGTCCATCGAGCGTCCTTTCCTGGCTGACGGCAGCAGTCAGCCGCCGGTCGACGTCGAAGCAGCGGATCTTTCTTCCGCCCTAAGGGGTGCCCTCGGCAGCGTTGCCTGGACGAAGACCATTAGTGCTCCAGCCTATGTTCGAAACTGCGCGTTCGGGCCCGGCTCGGACTTGTCCGTGCCGGCCAGGACGGCCATCTCCAATTGCCTGCAGTATTCGTTGGACAAACCCCCGGGCAACGAGTGCCCCGTCACCCCGCAGGGAAGGGTTGTGAACCGTGACGACTGGCGGTGCCGGGGCTCCCTCGCCCAATCGCCGGGATCCCAGAGTTCGATCATGGTCGGTGATGCTGAGGTCATTCGTGCCGTGCTCGGGCGTGAAGCAGGTCAAGAGGCCTTGGCTGTCCTGGACGCCGGAGGCATGGTGGTGACCAACCCCGTCTTCGTCCGCGATGGGGAAACCGTGCTGCTGGCGCAGGATGTCCGCACGCAGGCCGAACAGCCGGACCCCGACTTGATGCATGAAACTGTCAGCAGCACTGCCCTTGCCGCCGCGGTTGTTGAGCCTGCCGAAGCCGTTCCGTACTACGGCTTCGTTTCGGAAGAGACAGCCCAACGGCTCGGTATGCAGCCTGGGCCCGCTGAACTCCTGGTCCAGTTGAACCGGCACCCGTCCGCGGCTGAGGCGGATGCGGCATCTGCCGCCATTGCCGGCGTCTACCAGCAACCCAGGGCAGGGTTCTGGGTGGAGCCGGGCATTTCGCAGGAGAACCCGTGGATGACTTGGTCGATTGTTGCCGTCAGCGCACTGATCACGTTCAGTGCTGCCGGTATTACCGCCGGCTTGTCGCTTGCGGATGCCCGTCCGGATCACGCGACGCTTGCTGCAGTGGGCGCCTCACCCCGGCTGCGGAAAGGATTGGCCGGTTCGCAGGCGCTGCTCACGTCCGGCCTGGGGGCGTTGCTCGGCTGTTCGGCGGGTGCTTTGCCCGCAGTGCTCATTGCCGGCGCTACCGAAATGAGCGCTTCGGTGGACGTTCCCTGGCTGCACCTGCTGGCACTCCTGGTTGCAGTTCCGCTGACCGGCGCTTTCCTGGCATGGCTCTTCACCCGGGCCCGACTGCCGGTATCGCGGCGCGCGGTGGGGATATGAGCAATTAGGTCACTTAATTGGGTCTTTTTGATTGTTCCCAACAGGCCTACCGTGGGGTTCAGGAGCCGCCCGGCCAGGGCGGCGGAATCCAGGAGGACTTTCCATGACAACGCACGTCGCAGACTGCAGCGTAACGAACTGTTCCTTTAACGACCACACGAACTGCAATGCCGCCGCCATCACCGTGGGCGGTGCCGAAAACCATGCAAGTTGCGCCACGTTCATTGACACCGGAACGCACGGCGGGTTGCCCAAGGTGCTGGCCGACGTCGGAGCATGCCAGCGCTCCGAATGCATCCACAACGACCACCTGATGTGCAAGGCAGCTGAAGTGCATGTTGGGCCGGGGGCCGACAACGCCGACTGCCTCACCTATTCACACGCCTAGCAAACCCGTTCCGCCGCCGGCGGGAGTGGGGGCCTCCGTCCGGAACACCGGGTGGGGGCCCTCTTTGCGTGGACCCGTACGCAGGCCGGCAGCGCCGCGGGCCGCAGCCCAGCATGTCGCTTGGCGCTGGCCGCCAGCCGCTTGGCGCAGGGCTTTTCCTTAAGCGGTAAAATCCAGCGCGATACGCACCCGTCGTTGGTAGGGTGCCTGTCAGCAGAAGCGAAACGAATCTCAAGGAGGAGACATGGCCGAAATGCCTGATCGACGGAGCACAGCCCGGGGCGAAGGTGCGGTTGCCACCGACACCGATCTCCCTCCCTCGGCTTTGGACGAAAAGGTCCGCGAGGCGGAAGACAAAAAATGGACGACGGGGAAGATCGCCCTGTGGGCCGCGATTGCCCTGCTGGGCGGCGTGGCCTGGTTCATGCTCGCGATCATCCGTGGCGAGACGGTCAACGCCATCTGGTTCGTGTTCGCCTCCGTTTGCACCTACCTCATCGGCTACCGCTTCTATTCCAAGGTCATCGAGCGCTACATCACGCGGCCCGATGACCGCCGGGCCACCCCCGCAGAGTACAAGGCGGACGGCAAGGACTACGTCCGCACGGACCGCAATGTCCTGTTCGGCCACCACTTCGCCGCCATCGCAGGAGCCGGACCGCTGGTCGGACCCGTCATTGCAGCCCAAATGGGTTACCTGCCCGGCACTATCTGGATCATCATCGGCGTCGTCCTGGCCGGTGCAGTGCAGGACTACCTGGTCATGTTCTTCTCGATGCGGCGCGGCGGGCGCTCCCTGGGACAGATGGCCCGGGAGGAACTGGGTGTCATCGGCGGCACCGCAGCCCTGATCGCCACCCTGCTGATCATGGTCATCATTGTGGCCATCCTTGCATTGGTCGTCGTTAATGCCCTTGGTGAAAGCCCGTGGGGCGTCTTCTCGGTTGGCATGACCATCCCGATCGCCCTATTCATGGGCGTCTACCTCCGCTACCTGCGGCCCGGCAAGATTATGGAAGTTTCCCTTATCGGTTTTGTCCTGCTGATGGCGGCGATCATCGGTGGCGGCATCGTTGCTGAGACCCCCTGGGGTGCCGACATCTTCACCCTGGATAAGGTCACCATCGCGTGGGGACTCATCATCTACGGCTTCATCGCGGCGATCCTGCCGGTGTGGCTGCTCCTGGCCCCCCGGGACTACTTGTCCACGTTCATGAAGATCGGCGTGATCGTGATGCTCGCGCTGGCCATCATCGTGGTTCGCCCCGAGATCACCGTCCCGGCCTTCAGCGAGTTCGCCAGCAGGGACAACGGACCGGTTTTCCCCGGCGCACTGTTCCCCTTCCTGTTCGTCACCATCGCCTGCGGCGCCCTGTCCGGGTTCCACGCCCTGATTTCCTCCGGCACCACGCCTAAGCTCGTCGAAAAGGAACGGCAGACCCGCTTCATCGGCTACGGCGGAATGCTGATGGAGTCGTTCGTGGCCATCATGGCCCTGGTAGCTGCGATCTCGATTGACCGCGGCCTTTACTTCGCCATGAACGCCCCTGCCGCCCTCACCGGCGGAACCGTTGAGACAGCCGCCACGTGGGTCAACAGTCTGGGGCTGGCCGGGGTCAACATCACCCCGGACTTCCTCGCGCAGACTGCCGCCAACGTCGGTGAGGAAAGCATCGTTTCGCGCACTGGCGGAGCCCCAACCCTCGCCGTCGGCCTCGCCCACATCATGCAACAGTTCATTGGTGGCACGGCCATGATGGCCTTCTGGTACCACTTCGCCATCATGTTCGAGGCGCTGTTCATCCTCACGGCAGTGGACGCCGGAACCCGTGTTGCCCGGTTCATGCTGCAGGACTCGATTGGCAACTTCGTCCCCAAGTTCAAGGAGCACTCCTGGCGGCCCGGCGCCTGGCTTTGCACGGCCATTATGGTGGGCGCCTGGGGAGCCGTGCTGCTGATGGGCGTGACCGATCCGCTGGGCGGCATCAACACGCTGTTCCCGTTGTTCGGCATCGCCAACCAGCTGCTGGCGGCCATCGCCTTGTCCGTCTGCCTGGCCATCGTCGCCAAGCAAGGTACCTTCAAGTACCTGTGGATCGTGGCGCTGCCCCTGGCCTTCGCCGCGGTGGTCACCATCACGGCAAGCTACCAGAAGATCTTCTCGTCCACCCCGGCGGTGGGCTACTTCGCCAACAACGCAGCCTTCAGTAAGGCACTGGCGGAAGGGAAGACGGAGTTCGGCACCGCGAAATCCGTGGCAGCGATGGAGGCCGTGGTGCGAAATACCGCCATCCAGGGCTGGCTGTCGGTGATCTTCGTAGTGCTGAGCATCATCGTGATCACGACGGCGTTGCTCGCCACCGTCAGGGCGTTCCGCAAGCGGGCGGATGCTACAGCCGCCAGGGGTAATGAGGATCCGGCCAGGCCCTCGCGCGTCTTCGCGCCGGCCGGGCTCATTCCGACGCCGGCCGAGCGGGAGCTGATGGCTGAGTGGGACAAGGTCCCGGCCGAGCTGAGGTTCGAGAGGGCAGGCCACCACTGATGAGCTCGGGACTCGCCGTGGTTGCCAAAGGCTTGCAGGGGTTCGCGCGCTATCTTGGTGGCGTGCTGGGGGCGGATGCCTACGCGAAGTACCTGGAGCACCACCGGGCTGCAGGCCATAGCGCTCCGCCCCTGAGCGAGCGTGAGTTCTGGCGGGACCGGACGGACCGCCAGGACTCCAATCCCCAGGGCCGGTGCTGCTGATTTAGCCTGCAGCGGACAAACCCTCGGCGGGCTTCACGGAGTGGACCCCGGGCGGATCGCTCATGAGAGTATGAACGCATGAGCGATCCGAAAGACACTCAGGCACCTGAGGACCTCCCGGTAGAGGGCACCACCATCGACGACGGGCTTCCGGTCCCTGCGCCGGCTGCGCCGGACAACGGCGGCAAGCCCAAAGGCAGCAACCTGCAGGATTTGGTGGACGAACCAGCCAAGGTGATGCGGATCGGAACGATGATCAGGCAGCTGCTGGAAGAGGTGAAGTCCGCCCCGCTGGACGACGCTGCCCGGGGCAGGCTCGCCGAAATCCACGAGCGTTCCATCAAAGAGCTGGAGGATGGGCTTGCCCCTGAACTGGTGGAGGAACTGGACAGGATCAGCCTCCCCTTTTCGGACGAGGCCACACCCTCCGACGCTGAGCTGCGTATAGCCCAAGCCCAGCTGGTGGGTTGGCTGGAGGGCTTGTTCCACGGCATTCAGACGGCCATTGCTGCCCAGCACGCCGCCCGCGAGCACGCGGCCGCGCAGCTGCAGCTCCGCCAGCTTCCTCCCGGCACGGTGATCGCGCCCGGCGTCGTTATTGGGGAAAACGGAGAGCCCCAGCGTGCGTCGGCCGGCCACCGGGCGGGGGCTCCGGCCCGACCAGGGCAGCCCAATGATCCGGACCACGGTCCGGGACAGTACCTCTAGGGTCATTGGGCTTTTTCAGCGCCGCCAGGCAGGGGCGCAAGGACGATGCGGAACTTGGGAAGGGATTGTGGCGCCGGGCCTACGACCGTTTCCACCGGGGGCTGGACCGATTCCACCAAGTCCTCGAAGGGGTTGAGGACGACCAGCTCTACGGGGAACTAGTGGATATCGCCAACGAGCTGGCCGCCCTGTTGGACCGTGTCAGGGCGGTCTGTGTGGAAGCACAGCAACGGTCGCCCAGTGAGGGCCTGGACATTCCGGTTGCCCTCGCACCTGTCCACCGCTCGCTGTCCAAGGCGGGCAACTCCCTTGCCACCACCGCCGAAGCCGCTGCGATGCTGCGCCTCGCCGTAGGCCCCGTCCCCGTAGGAGCAGCCTCCGTGCGGCGCCGTGCGGAGGCTGTCTTCCAGCAGGTGGCCGACGCCGAAAGGCAACTGCGGGAGGAAAGACTGGGCTCCCGCCAGGAAGATATTCCTGGTTAAGCGTGTGGCTTAGTCGGCGCCAATCGTCCTGTTCAGGGCAGCGGATTTGGCAAGATATGAAGCATGACTTTTTCACCGACACTGACTTTCAACGACGGTAACCAGATCCCCCAGCTCGGCTATGGCGTATGGCAGGTCGAGGACGGAGTGGCGGAAAAGGTTGTCCGCCAGGCCTTCGAGGCGGGCTACCGCCACATCGACACGGCCAAGATCTACGGCAATGAGGCGGGAGTTGGCCGGGCTATTGCCAGTTCGGGCCTGTCGCCGGAGCAGCTGTTCATCACCACCAAGCTCTGGAACTCAGACCAGGGCTATGAGTCCACCCTCGCCGCTTTCGAGGACTCGATGGACCGGCTGGGCCTTGAGTCCCTGGACCTTTACCTGATCCACTGGATGACGCCCAAGCGGGACAAGTACGTGGATACCTGGAAGGCCCTGATCGAGCTGCAGAAGCGCGGACGCGTCAAGTCGATCGGTGTCTCAAACTTCACCGTCGAAGGCCTGGAGCGGCTCGTTGATGAAACGGGGGTGGTCCCGGCTATCCACCAGATCGAGCTCCACCCGTACTTCAGCCAGCGCGAACTGCGCGAGTTCGGCGCATCCAAGGGGATACTGACCCAGGCATGGTCACCGCTTGGCCAGGGCGGCGAACTCCTCGAGGATTCAACCGTAGCCTCCATCGCTGCCAAGCACGGTGCCACGCCTGCACAGGTGGTTATTGCCTGGCACCTCGCCATCGGCAACGTGGTCATCCCCAAGTCCGTTACCGAATCCCGGATCCGCGAGAACTTCGCGGCGCTGGATGTTTCCCTGGACGCTGGCGACATCGAGGCCATCAACGCACTGGACCGCAGCGCCAAGGGCGAAGGCCGTATCGGAGCCGATCCTGCAGTTGCCGATTTCGCCTAAGTTGAGCGGCACGCGGCCTAGGCCGGACCGTTGACCCGCGTTTCCTGGGTAGTCCCCAGGAAACGCGGGTCACTGCTTTAAGCGGCCTGGACTTTCGCCGGCCTCGACTCAGGCGGCAATACGCTCGTGCTGGACCGGGACCGCGTCCACGACGGCCCAACTGTCTTCGCCGGCGCAGTGGCGGCTGGCGAAGCGCTCGGCTTCCGCCAAGGTGTCAAAGACTTCAGCGCGTGCGCGGCCACAGTCGGCATCGAAGTAGGTGACGTGAAATTCCTGTACGAGTTGGTTTTCCATAAATCCAGTGTGCAACCGGGGTCTGACATTCCTCGGAATCAGCCCCGCGTGTTGCTGTGAGACGTAGACCTAAGTAGAAGAACCGGTCCCTATTTGGAAGTTTCGGGGCACCTATTTGAGAGTTCTGCCAGCTACACCGTGCATCACCGTTCTGCGGGCTTAGGGCACGTCTTGTTCCAGGGCCCTTAACTAAGCAACCCTGCCGATTGGTCCTTTAAGGCACGGCCTTCTTTCGCCCCCACGAGATAGGCTTCTCATCCCAAGTATCACCTTCGGCGGCGCGTACTCCTGGCGTTCGCGGCCCGCACGTACTCTTCCAGCTCGGAGATGCTGATTATAGGGGTTTCGGATGTGGACAGTCGGGCGGAGAGCAGCCGCTCATCCACCACCACGAGGGGAACGACGGTCCAACTTCCCCTGTGCGCGTCGATGCGGAGTTCGTTGAGTGTGGGGGCGATGTGTCTCCGAACCCAGTCCGCCCTGAGTGCAAGTCGTTTCACTGCCGCCTTGTCGGACGTGAGTAGGTTGTCGATTCGTTAGCCAGCTCGGCAGGGGTCCTTGCGACTTCAAAATCCTTGGCCTCGATGACGTAGATGCGCCGGTTGCGTTCGTCGACCCCGATGGCATCGATGTCGCCCAGATCGGCTCCGTCAATGTTCCTGAAGTCATGGCGGCCTATGCGGCTAAGACGGCTCCTCAC